>USBO01000009.1 GCA_900552955.1 uncultured Alistipes sp. | reverse complement strand
AGCACGTCGTGGCAGACGGCGCGCACGTCCTCGGGGATGACGTAGCCGCGGCGGCGGATGAAGGCGTAGGCGCGGGCGGCCTTCGCGAGCGAAATCGACGCACGGGGCGAACCGCCGTAGGCGATCAGGTTCTGGAGTTTCTGGAGGTTGTACTCCGCGGGTTCGCGCGTGGCGAAGATGATGTCGATGATGTATTTTTCGATCTTCTCGTCCATGTAGACATCCTCGACCACCTTGCGGGCCTTGACGATGTCGTCGGGTGTGATTACCTTGTTCACCTTAGGCATGCCGGCTCCGGAGAGGTTCATGCGCACGATGTCGCGCTCCTCCTGCTTCTTGGGGTAGGAAATCTTGGCTTTGAGCATGAAACGGTCGACCTGCGCTTCGGGCAGCGGATAGGTTCCCTCCTGCTCCAGGGGGTTCTGCGTAGCCAGTACGAGGAAGGGCTGCGGCAGGGGATAGGTGCTGTCGCCGATGGTTACCTGGCGCTCCTGCATGGCTTCGAGCAGCGCCGACTGCACCTTGGCCGGGGAGCGGTTGATTTCATCCGCCAGTACGAAGTTGGCGAAGATCGGACCTTTGCGCACGACGAAATCCTCGCTTTTCTGCGAGTAGATCAGCGTACCGATCAGGTCGGCGGGCAGCAGGTCGGGGGTGAACTGGATGCGCGAGAAACCCGCGTCGACGGCCTTGGCGAGCGTCGTGATGGCCAGCGTCTTGGCCAGGCCCGGCACGCCTTCGAGCAGAATGTGTCCGTTGGACAACAGGCCGATCAGCAGGGTGTCCACCAGGTGGCTTTGGCCTACGATGACCTTTCCCATTTCGTTCCGGAGCGTATCGACGAAAACCGATTCGCGCTCGATACGCTCGTTTAGTTCTTTGATGTTGATGACTTCGCTCATTGTTTTATTCTTGTTGTAGTATTGTCGTGGGATGTAACTTTTTAACGTTTGCAATGCAAAGATATTATTTTCTTTCAAAAATTCTTTCTTAAATCTTATTAACTTTGCAGTCATGGAATCCAAAGAATCTCCGATATTACAGGGTTTGAACCCCGCCCAGCGGGATGCCGTGGTCAATTACGACTCGCCGTCGCTCATCATCGCGGGCGCCGGGTCGGGCAAGACCCGCGTGCTGACCTCGCGTATAGCATACATGATCGAACAGGGCATAAAGCCCTGGAATATTCTGGCGCTGACCTTCACCAACAAGGCCGCCGAGCAGATGCGCGAGCGCATTGCGCAGATGCTGCCCGACAACCGCAGCCGTTATATCCGCATGGGTACGTTCCACTCGGTTTTTTCGCGTATCCTGCGGGAGAACGCCGGGAAGATCGGGTTCACCGACTCGTTCACGATCTACGAACCCAGCGACTGCAAGAACCTCCTGAAGACGATCGTCCGCGAACTGAACCTTCCGGACGAGAAGTACAAGCCCAACGTGCTGGCGTCGCGCATTTCCTATGCCAAAAACTGCCTCGTCACGCCGGGCGCCTACCTGGCCAATTCGACCTGCGCCGCCGAGGACCGGCAGGCGCAGATTCCCGAGTTCGGCAACATCTACAACATCTACTGCCAGCGCTGCAAGCGTAACGGCGCGATGGACTTCGACGATTTGCTGTTGCAGACCAACATCCTGTTGCGCGACTGCCCCGACGTGCTGGCCCGCTATCAGGAGCAGTTCAAATACATCCTCGTCGACGAGTATCAGGACACCAATTATGCCCAGTATACGATTATCCGCCGCCTGTCGCAGACGCACTCGAAGGTCTGCGTCGTGGGCGACGACGCGCAGTCGATCTACTCGTTCCGCGGGGCCAAAATCGAGAATATCCTTTCGTTCAAGAAGGATTATCCCTCGGCGATGGTCTTCAAACTGGAACAGAACTACCGTTCGACGCGTACGATTGTCGATGCGGCCAACTCGGTGATCGTACGTAACTCGAAACGCATGGAGAAGCATTGCTTCTCGGAGGGCGATGTGGGCGATAAAATCCGCATTCTGAAGGCCTATACCGACCGCGAGGAGGCGGAAATGGTCGTCACGGACCTGCGCGACAAGGTCCGTGCGGCGGACGACGAGTGGTCGGAGGCGGTGATCCTTTACCGTACGAACAACCAGTCGGCCGTGCTGGAGGACAATCTCCGCCGCCGGGGCATTCCCTACCGCATTTACAAAGGTTCGTCGTTTTACGACCACAAGGAAATCCGCGACATGATGGCGTATATCCGGTTGGTGATCAATCCCCGCGACGACGAGGCGTTCAAGCGTATCGTCAACTATCCGGCGCGCGGTATCGGCGACACGACCGTGCAGCGCATCGCGCAGTTGGCGGCCGAGCGGGGTGTTTCGATGTGGGAAGCGGTCGACGCGCTGGTCGCCGAACCCGTTACGGACCCCGTGCAGAAGACCATTGCCCGCAAGGTGACGGATTTCGTGGCGATGATCCGTGCGATGTCGCTGGCCCGCAACGACAAGGGGCTTTACGACTTCGGTCTGGAGATCGCTTCGCGGTCGGGCATCATCGCGGCTTACCGCACGGAGAACACTCCCGAGGCCACTTCGGCGCTGGACAATATCGAGGAGCTTTTGAACTCGATGCAGGAGTTCAAGGAGCGGGTCGATGCTGAAATCCGCAACGGCGAGCGTCCTGAAGAGGAGGAGGCGACCATCGAGGAGTGGTTGCAGAACATGATGCTGATGACCGACATGGACAAGGACGATCCTGCGGAGAAAAACAAGGTGACGCTGATGACGGTCCATTCGGCCAAGGGATTGGAGTATAAATATGTGTACATCGTAGGTCTTGAAGAAAACCTCTTCCCTTCGCAGCGGGCTGCCGAGTCGCCCGACGGCATCGAGGAGGAACGCCGCCTGTTCTACGTAGCCCTGACCCGCGCCAAAGTTTCGGCGACGATCTCCTATGCCGAGATGCGTTTCAAATGGGGCAACATGGAATTTTCGCGTCCGAGTTGTTTCCTGCGCGAGATCGACCCCAAATACATCGAATCGGACACCGACTTCGCCGAGGAGCGCCCGCGGCGCCAGGCCGGCGACGACGGACCCGCGGCCATCGACGAACTGCGCCGCCGCTTCGACTACCGCTTCCGGCAGAAACAGCAGGGCGGGGGGCGTTTCGGCGGAAACGGCGGTTCGGGTGGTTACGGAGGCCGCAGCGGTTCCGGCAGCGGCGGCAGTTTCGGCCGCCCGGCGGACGGCGAATCGGGACCGGCGCGGCGTTTTGCGCGGGCGACGCAGCCCCAACGCCCGGTGGCGGCTCCCGATCCTGCACTCGTGCAGACGCCGAGGCCCTCGACCGACGGCATGCGCCGTGTCGGTGTGCGTCAGGCGATGGACGGCGGACTTGCCTCCGGGGATTCGGCTCCCGTGAGCGGCGATTATGCAGTGGGGCAGCGCGTCGAACACCCGAAGTTCGGCGTGGGCATCGTGCAGCGCATCGAAACCCTCGCCACGGACCACAAACTCGTGGTGGCTTTCGACAATGCGGGTGAAAAGACCCTGCTGGCCAAATTTGCAAAACTGACTAAATTATAACAGAATGAATCTCTCCACTCCGCTGGTGTCGGTTTGCATAACGGCCTACAACCAGGAAAAATATATCGCACAGGCGATCGAAAGCGTATTGACGCAGCAGACTTCGTTCGGCATGGAGTTGGTGTTGGGCGAGGATTGCAGTACGGACCGTACGGGGGAGATTTGCCGGGAGTATGCGGCGAAATACCCCGACCGCATCCGGCTGGTGACTTCGCCGGGGAATGTCGGCATGCGGGCCAATTACCGCCGCACGTTCGATGCGTGCCGCGGGAAATACGTGGCTTACCTCGACGGCGACGACTGGTGGACGGACCCGCAAAAACTGGAATTGCAGGTCGGACTGATGGAGTCGGACCCCGGATGCGGGATGTGCTGCACCGCCGCAATCGATTATTACCAGGCGACGGGCGAACGGAAGCCCTATCCGCCGGAGCGTTATACCGATTTCGACCGGTTGTTGCTGCGCACGACCGTCGCCAACTGCACGACGCTCGCCCGCCGGGAGCTGATTGCCGCCTACTATGCCGAAGTGCGTCCCGAAGAACATCCCGAGTGGCAGACCGACGACTGGCCGATGTGGCTGTGGTTTGCGGCGAAGAGCCGAATCCGGTTTATCGACCGTCCGACGGCCGCACACCGCCGCCTGCCCGAGAGCGTGAGCCATACGCCTTCGCACGTGAAGCGCATCGCCTTCCGCGACTCGCTCATGGGCATCAGCCTCTGGTTCGACGCGCACTATGGCACGGGGCGCAATCGTTTCCGCATCCTGCGCGAACGCAGCGGGGTTGCGCTGTGGGTCCTTTCGTGGGAGGGTACGGTCGGGGAGTATGCGGCGCGCTGGCGGAAGGATATATGCGCCTGTCCGCGTTTGCTGTTGTGTCCCGAAGGACCCGGACTGCTGGTGAAAAAGATTTTGTTTCGACGTAAAAAATAACGGCTATGACAACAAAAGAGCGTTACGACGGCATCATTGCCTGGTTCTCGGAGCACATGCCTGTGGCTGAGAGCGAATTGCAGTACACGGACCCTTACCAACTGCTGGTGGCGGTGATCCTTTCGGCTCAGTGTACCGACAAACGGGTGAACATGACTACTCCGGCCCTGTTCGAGGCTTTCCCGACGCCGTTCGAGATGGCCAAGGCTTCGGCCGAGGAGATTTATCCCTATATCAAGAGCATCTCCTACCCGAACAACAAGGCCAAAAACCTTGCGGGGATGGCCCGGATGCTGTGCGAGCAGTTCGGCGGCGAAGTCCCGAGCGACCTGGACGAGATGCAGCGCCTGCCCGGCGTGGGCCGCAAGACGGCCAATGTGTTGGGCGCCGTGTTGTGGCAGAAGGAGGTGATGCCGGTCGACACGCACGTCTTCCGCGTCTCGGAGCGCATCGGGCTGACGACCCGGTCGAAAACCCCGCTCCAGACCGAACTGACCCTTGAAAAGAATATTCCCGGCCACCTGCTGCCCGTCGCCCATCACTGGCTGATCCTTCATGGACGCTATGTCTGCACGGCCCGGGCCCCGAAATGCAGCGAGTGCGGCATTGCGACCTGGTGTCGCAAATACGCCGCCGACCGGAAATCGGCTGCGAAAAAATCGTAAATTCACCGAAAAACCGAATCCGCCATGATGAAACTTGTTCTACGCTTGATTTTCGTGTTACTGCCACTGGGCAGTATGGCCCAGACGCAGGACTCCCTGCGGGTGCTGTGGGTCGGAAACAGTTTTACCTATTACAACGACCTGCCTGCGACGGTGCGTGAAATCGCCGCTTCGCAGGGTGTGAAACTTTCGTGTGCGCGTATCCTCAAGGGCGGCGAGCGCTTCTCGGGACACCTGAAGAACCGGGCGCTGCTGGACACGCTCGCGCGCGGCGGCTGGGACTACGTGATCCTGCAGGAGCTGAGCTCCTCGCCCGCGATGCCGACCGGCGAGGTCGCCCGCGAGGTCTACCCTTTTGCGCGGACGCTCGACAGCCTCGTGCACGCCGGATCGCCCCGCGCGCAGGTGATTTTCTACATGACGTGGGGTCACCGCAACGGCTGCCGTCGGCCCGTGGCGGGCTATCCCCCGATCAACAGCTATGAACTGATGCAGGCGCGGCTGGTGACGAGCTATCTCGAAATGACCTACGACAACGACGCATGGTGCGCCCCGGTCGGCCTGGCGTGGCGGCAGGTGCGGGCCGAACACCCGGACTGGGATCTTTACCAGCCGGATAATTACCATCCTTCGCCCACAGGGAGTTACCTGGCGGCCAACGTGATTTTTACGACGATTTTCCGGAAGCCCTATCTGACGGAAGTGCGGGCGGGGCTCCCTGCGGAGCAGGCCGGATACCTCCAGCACCTGGCCCAGCGGACCGTGCTCGACAACCTCGTGCTGCTGAATATCCGGTAGGTCTGTGGATGCGGGTTTGTTATATCCCCCCTTTTTTCCTATCTTTGTCCAGTTCACCAATGCGGACCAAGCCGAATGAAGTTATCGAAAGAACACATCGGACGCCTGCGTGAGTTGCTTGCGCAGCCCCGGCAGCGGATCGTCATCGTCTCCCACACCAATCCCGACGGGGATGCCGTCGGGTCGTCGCTCGCATGGGCCGAAGTCCTGCGTACGATGGGGCATGAGGTGACCTGCGTCGTCCCCAATAAATTCCCCTATTTCCTCGACTGGATGCCCGGCATCGACGAGGTCGTGGTCTTCAAGGCCGATACCGAGGGGCGCGCCGCACGCGCTATTGCCGAAGCCGACGTGATCTTTTGCCTCGATTTCAATGCCGTTTCGCGGCTCGAAATCCTCAGCGACACTATCGAGGCCAACACCACGGCCCGCCGCGTGCTGATCGATCATCACCTCTCGCCCGACGAGGGCTTCGATCTTCTGTTCTCGCATCCCGATTCGTCGAGCACCTGTTTTCTGGTTTACAGCATTGTCGAGGCGATGTGCGGCACGGAGGCCATCACACGCAGCATGGCCGAATCGCTCTACGTCGGCATGATGACCGATACGGGTAATTTCGCCTTCTCGTTCCTCACCCCGGAGTTGTTCCGCGCCGTGGCCGTGCTGATCGAAAAGGGGATCTCGATTCCCGACATTTACAACAGCGTTTACAACGCCTATACCGAAGGCCGCGCGCGGCTGTTCGGCTATGCCATCAACCGCAAGATGGAGGTTATCCAGGACGGCACGGTGGCTTATATGTCTTTGTTGGAAAACGAGATGCGCCGCTTCCAGTTCCAGCAGGGCGACAGCGAGGGATTTGTCAACTATGCCCTCACGATCAAGAAGGTCAAGATGTCGGCCATGTTCCTCGCCCACCGCAAATTTATCCGCGTGTCGCTGCGCTCGCGGGGCGATGTCGATGTCAACCTCTTCGCCCGCAAGTATTTCGACGGCGGCGGCCACAAGAACGCCGCCGGCGGCAAATCCTTCGTCTCGATGGACGAGACGATCGCCCGCTATATCCGCTCGGTCGAGGAGTTCGCCCGCGACGGCGGCCTCGATTCCCCCCCCCTCCTTTAGCTGTTCGGCTCCGGTCGCACCCGAAGGGAGAGAAGCATCCGAACTCAAACACCTAAAACTTCTATAAATGAGACGGATTCTACTATTTCTGACCGCGGTTCTCGCGGGTCTGCTCCCCTGCAAATCGCAGGACACCATCGTTTTGAAAAACCGATGCACGATCGAAGGGCGCGTGGCCTGGAATCTCAGCCGCGGCGACGACCTCCACTATCACATGGCGGCAGCGGAGGGCGATTCGATGCGCCTCTGCGTGCCGCGCCATCGGGTCGACTACGTGCGGACGGCCGACGGGCGGCGCATGGTCTATCACGGCGATCGCCGGGGATGGGCCGAATGGCAGGGCAGAACCTTCGCCGAGATGCCGCGCCAGCGGATGCAGTATGCCGTGTCGGGCGGAATCCTCTCCGCAGGCTGGTCGGCCGAGGCGGCGGCGATGCGCTACCTCGATCGCGCCAACTACTTCGGCGTCGGCGGGTTCGTGCGATATGCCTCGACGACGCCCTCGCGTCAGGGGGTTAGGAACCGCAAGACGACCTTCGGCTATCACTACGACAACCGCGCCGTCTCGCTGGGCGCCCAGGCCGAGTTCCGCGGCTACCTGCGGAGCCTCCGAACCTTCCTCTACGTGCAGTTGGGCGCAGGCGTCTCCTACCACCGTTTCACGGGGTGGCAGTACGAGTGGAAACCGCAGTACGAGGACTACCTCGGTTCGAGCGGCCTCTACGACGAATTTCTCAACGCAGGGAAGCCCGACGAGAAGTGGGCGCCGACGGTGCATCTGCGCGTGGGATTCTGCACGCGGCTGACCCGGGGACTCTATTTCGATGCGGCGGGCGGCTGCATCGTGCGCTTCATCGATTTCCGCAACAGCGAGGTTACCTCCGTCTTCAAGAAGTCGGATATGTATCCCTTCGGGCTTAGCGTGGGCCTGCGTTTCGGCCGTGAAAGCGGTAAATAGCGTGAATCCGACACCTAAAACCGAATCCGATGAAACGAATATTGTTACTCTGTATTTTCGGCATGGCTGCCGCGCTGCCGTGCCGCTCCCAGGATGTCATTCTGCTGCGTGAGGGCGGTGAGCCGCTCACGGGACGCGTGCTGTGGGACGAGAGCAGGGGCGACAGCCTGTTCTTCCGCCGTGCGATCGGCACCGGCGACACGCTGCTGCTTTTCACTCCGCGCCGCAGGGTCGACTACGTCCTGCGTTCCGACGACAGCCGGATGACGTACCGCGGCAAACGCGGAGGCTGGCAGCCGTGGCGGGGCCGCACGTTCCACGAGATGCCGCGCCAGCGGATGCTCTACGGCGTATCGGGCGGCATCCTCACCGACGGTTGGTCGGCCGAGGCTTCGGCGATGCGCTACCTCGATCGGGACAACTACTTCGGCGTCGGCGGGTTCATCCGTTACACGGAGACTTCTCCTTTTCGAACGGATATTTGTCTAAAATACAGCGCTTACGGATATAGTTATGTCGATCGGGCTTTATCGCTCGGCGGTCAAGTGGAACTTAGATGCTATATGCGCCGCCTGAAAACGTACGGATACCTCCAGTTGGGGATCGGCTGTTCCTGTCATCGTTTCTCCGATTGGCAGGTTTCGTGGCGCAAAGATTACGATTTTGGTACGAACGGCTATGATTATTTGGAAGAATACGTTAAGAGTGTTTGGGACGGATTCACCGATCCCAAGCAGGTTTTTACTTTCCATTGTAAGGTTGGGGCCTACACCCGGCTCACGCGGGGGATTTATGCCGATTTATCGGTCGGTTGCATGGGCCGTATGCTCGATCATACGATGAGCGAAATCGTAACGATTTACAAAGCCTCCGACTTTTATCCCTTCGGCGCCTCGCTCGGGCTGCGCTTCGGCCGCGAAAGCGGTAAATAGCGTGAATCCGACACCTAAAACCGAATCCGATGAAACGAATATTGTTACTCTGTATTTTCGGCATGGCTGCCGCGCTGCCGTGCCGCTCCCAGGATGTCATTCTGCTGCGTGAGGGCGGCGAGCCGCTCACGGGACGCGTGCTGTGGGACGAGAGCAGGGGCGACAGCCTGTTCTACCGCCGTGCGAACGGTGCCGGCGACACGCTGCTGCTGTTCATCCCGCGCCGCAGGGTCGAATATGTTCTCAATTCCGACGATTGCCGGATGATGTACCGTGGGCGCGGGAAGGGCTGGCAGCCGTGGCGGGGCCGCACGTTCAACGAGGTGCCGCAGCAGCGGATGCTCTACGGCCTTTCGGGCGGAATCATCAGCGACGGGTGGTCGGTCGAGGCTTCGGCGATGCGGTTTCTCAACCGCGCGAACTGTTTCGGGCTCGGCGGGTTCGTCCGTTACACGGAGACTGCGCCGTTTCGAAGCGACGATCGAGTCTCCTATACCGCTTTGGGATATTCCTACGATCATCGGGCCGTGTCGGCGGGCGGACAGTTCGAACTACGCGGGTATGTTCGTCGCTTGAAAACGTTCGGTTATCTGCAAGTGGGTCTCGGCTGTTCCTATCATCGTTTTTCCGGCTGGCAGCATCTTTGGCGCGAAGATGTCCATCATGGTTCGCACGAGGAGGGTTTTTGGGAGGAATATAACGAGCATTTCTGGGAGGATTACCCCGAATCCAAGTTCGCCTTCACGTTCCAATGCAAAGCAGGGCTCTGCATCCGTTTGACGCGCGGTCTCTATGCCGATGTGTCGGCAGGTTGTACGGGTCGTATCATCGATCATTCGATGAGTGAGATCGCATCCATTTTCAAAACCTCGGATATGTATCCCTTCGGTGCCTCGCTCGGGCTGCGTTTCGGCCGCGAGCGGAGGCATTGAGCGGGCGGATGGCGAAAAAGGGTACGACCATTGTCCGGTCGCACCCTTTTCTTATCGGTTTCGGCAGCCGGTCACTCGGCCGCAGGCTTTTGCCGCGGCGGCGTGCCTGCCGCGACGGAATCCGCAGCGTTTTCGGTCGTTGCGCCCGCCGTGCCGCAGTCGTTTTGCGGTGCGTCCGGCGCAACGGGCGAGGCGACGGACGGCGTGTCGGACGACGCGGCATCACGCCGTTCGAAGTACGACGTGTAGGAGCCTGCGCCCAGAATCGTGAAGACGATCACGGCGAGGATGGCTGCGGCGGCCAGCAGCCCCACGATGCGCTTAATCATGCGACGCCTCCTCCGCAGGCTTCTCATCGGCCGGCTGCACGGCGGCCTCCCTCGATGTGGGTACGGTGGGGTGTTCCAGTTCCGCGATGGCGCGCACGATCACCTCGTCTTGGGGATGGATGCTCAGGAAATAACCGCTGTCCTCGAGCGCGGTGTTGCGCCCGATGTAGGCTTTGAGCTGCGCCTCGATCAGACTGCGCGAACGGGCGATGTCGCCGTGGCGCGGAGTTACGCCCTTGCTTGCGGCGTAGCGTACGAAGTCGTCGACCAGCCCCTTGTCGGCGTCGAGGAGCGCCCGCAGGTCGGCCGTCGTCCGCACGGCGTTGAGCTCTCGGCGGTGGGCGTCGGCGTACTCGATCGTGTAGCGGTAGAGGATGTTGCGGCCCGACACCTCGAGGTAGTATTTGGTCAGCGCCGTCGTGTCGAGCGGCACGAAGAGATCGGGCATGATGCCGCCTCCGCCGTAGACCGTCTTGCCGGCGGGCGTCGTGCGGCGCAGCGAGTCGTCGAAGCGGATCGAGTCGGCCGAGAAGAACTCGTTGTGCTGATAGCGGTTCCAGATGTCGGCGTCGTAGGCCTCGGCGTCGCCCGAGGTGTAGGGTTTCTGGATCGAACGTCCCGTGGGGGTGTAGTAGCGGGCCACGGTGAGCCGCAGCGCCGAGCCGTCGGCGTAGGGAATCTGCTGCTGGACGAGTCCTTTGCCGAACGAACGGCGGCCGATGATCGTGCCACGGTCGTTGTCCTGCAGTGCGCCGGCGAGAATCTCGCTCGACGAGGCGCTCCCCTCGTCGATGAGCACCGCCAGATCGAGGTCGGCGGCGCTGCCCGTGCCGTCGCTGTACTGTTCGATGCGCTCGTGGTTGCGGTCTTCGGTGTAGACGATCAGCCTCTCTGCGGGCAGGAATTCGTTGGCGATGGCGATCGCCTGGTCGAGGAACCCGCCCGAGTTGCCGCGCAGGTCGAGAATCAGCCTGCGCATCCCCTGCGTGCGCAGCGCCGCCAGTGCGTCGAGCAGCTCGGCGTGGGAGGTGCGGGCGAACTGATCGAGTTTGACGAAGGCGATGTCGTCGGTGAGCATCAGCGCCGCCGTGAGGCTGCGGATGGGGATCTTGCCCCGCACGACCGTCACCTCGACCGCTTCGCCGATGCCGCGGCGTTCGAGCGCCAGCCGCACCTCGGTGCCGCGCTTGCCGCGCAGCCGGCGCATGATCTCGCGCTGCGGGATCCCCTGTCCCGCCACGAGCGAGTCGTTGATTCGCACGATGCGGTCGCCGGCCACCACGCCCGCCTTGTCGCTCGGCCCCGAGGGAATAACATTGAGCACGATGACCGTGTCGGTGGCCATGTTGAAGACCACGCCGATGCCGTCGAACTCGCCGTCGAGCGGTTCGTTGATCTCGGCCATCTCCGACGCGGGGATGTAGACCGAGTGCGGGTCGAGTTCCGCGACGATGACGGGCAGCGTCCGTTCGACAAGCGAATCCATCGCCACCGAGTCGACGTACTGCGTCTCGATGAGCGACAGCGTCTGCGAGACTTTGTTCTGCGGCAGGGCCAGCGAGCGCAGGATGCCTCGGATGTCGGATTCGGCCGACGACCGTCCCAAAAACTGCCCGAGAAAGATGCCTAGCGCCACTCCCGCAGCGACGAACAGCGGCAGCAGCACGGTGGAACGCGAATTTCTGTACATGATGCGCGGAGCTTAATTCTTGGGTTTGGGTTTGTTCTGGAAGGTGTAGCTCAGCCCGACGCTCAGGATGGCCTGCGTCTGCACCGCGTAATTCTGCGCGCGGTTGTAGTAGAGCTGGAAATAGATGCTCGTGGTGAGGAATTTCGTGGCCTTGATGTCGAGCGTGTTCTCCCAGCGGACGGTGGGGTGGATCGGCAGCGTCGGCTTGGTCTCCTGATCCTTGCCGTCGGCCTCCCACCGGTCGTAGGCGGCGATGTAGTCGGAGAATTTGGCGATCTTGTTCTTTTGGCTGAGGTTCGAGATCCAGCCGTAGAACGAGAAGAAGGTCGTGCGGTAGCGCAGCACGTCGCGCTTGCCGAATTTGCGGTCGAAGTCGATCTGGATCGACGAACCGCCCTCGTACTTCGACGTCTTGTTCGACGGCACGCCGTAGGGATCGACGTATTTCCGGATGTTCTCCTCCCTGTTCTTTTCGCTGAAGTCGTAGACGAAGTTCTCGCGGATCTGCCGGCTCTCGACGAAGACGGCGCTCAGCGCGACGGGCGACATGTTGATCTTGATCGGGAAGCGCTTGTCGGGGCAGTTGTAGGTCAGACCGACCGACAGGTCGAGATAGCCCGGCGACATGAACGTGCTCTTGCGATGAATCTCCTTCTGCTGCGTGCGGGCCTTGTAGCCGTTGGCGAACTGGGTGCGGAACTTGAGCACGGCGCCGTAGGACCAGTTCTGCGAGAAGTTGAACGACGGTGCGGTCTGGACCCAGAACTCGTCCTGATTCTTGTACCAGATGCCGACCTCTCCCTCCTCGCCTTCGGGCACGGCCTTGATGCGGTTGTAGCCGAATTTGGCGCTGGCCTTGGTCTCGATCGAGAATTTTTCCTTGGTGAAGATGTGGTCGAGGAAGAACGTTCCGATCAGCGCGATCGAGTTGTCGCCGCCCGACACCTCGATCCACGGGTCGTTGAACGACGAGAGCGTTCCCTGCACGGCCCCCGAGATCTCGAGATAGTTGCGCTCCCGCCGGATCGCTGCCCGTTCGGCACGGTACTTGGCCAGCGAGAAGGCGTCGTGCCCGACCTGCCGCTGGCGGCGGATCGAGTCGGCGAAGCTGACGTTTTCGGACTGGGGTTCCACGCGGTCGATGGAGATCTGCGCAGCGGCGGGCACTGCGAGCAGAGCCGCTGCGGTCAGCAGGAGTGTCGTATGCTTTTTCATGCGCGTTTTTTTATTTTTTGCAAAAATAGGAATTTATTCGGGAAATCCCGTATATTTGTCGGTAAAAGAGTTGTTATGAAATACTTCGGAGCACATGTGAGCGCCGCGGGCGGCGTCGGCAACGCCCCTCGCAACGCCCGTGCCATCGGGGCGACGGCCTTCGCCCTTTTCACGAAGAATCAGCGCCAATGGAGCGCTCCGGCATTCACGCCGGAACAGATCGTGGCCTTCCGTTCGGCCTGCGACGAATGCGGCTACGCGCCGGCGCAGATACTGCCCCACGACAGCTACCTGATCAATCTGGGCCATCCCGACGATGCGGCGCTCGAGAAGTCGCGCCGCGCCTTCGAGGAGGAGATGGCGCGCTGCGAGGCGCTGGGCCTCGACCGCCTCAACTTCCACCCGGGGAGCCATCTGCGGCAGATCGCCCCCGAGGCGTCGCTCGACCGGATCGCCGCGTCGATCAACCGCGCGCTGGAACGGACGCACGGCGTCACGGCCGTCATCGAGAACACGGCGGGGCAGGGTTCGAACCTCGGTTTCTCGTTCCATCAGCTGGCCTATCTCATCGAACGCGTGGAGGACAAGTCGCGCGTGGGCATCTGCATCGACACCTGCCACGCCTTCGCCGCCGGTTACGACCTTTCGACCCGTGCGGGGTGCGAGGCGACGTTCCGCGAGCTGGACGAGGTGGTGGGGCTGCACTACCTGCGCGGCATGCACCTCAACGATGCGGTGAAGGGCGTGGGCAGCCGCGTCGACCGCCATGCCCCGTTGGGCGAGGGGGCGATCGGGCCGGAGTGTTTCCGCTACATCGCCGCCGACAGCCGTTTCGACGGCATTCCGCTCATCCTCGAGACCCCCGACGAAAGCCGCTGGACCGAGGAGATCGCGCTGCTGAAAGGCTTCGCGGAGGGCCGGTGATGGATGACCGGATCGGAAAAGCGCCGTGAATATCGATTCACGGCGCTTTCATACGTTCGCGGCGGATGCCTCTACAGCCTGTCGAGACAGTCGACGATGATGCGGGCCGAGTCGCGCACCTCCTCCGCGGAGATGGTCAGCGGCGGCGAGATGCGGAACGCCGTGTCGCAGTAGAGGAACCAGTCGCTCAGAATCCCCGCCTCCTTGAAGAGCTCCATCATGCGGTAGAGCTTGGCTGCATCGCCCAGCTCGACGGCCAGCAGCAGCCCGCTGCGGCGGATTTCGCGCACCTGCGGATGTCCGCCGAGCAGTCGTTCGTAAAGGGTGCCTTTGGCCTCGACCCGCTCTGCGAGGCGGTGGCGCACCAGGTAGTCGAATGCCGCCAGCCCCGCCGCGCAGCAGACCGGATGACCGCCGAAGGTGGTGATGTGCCCCAGCACGGGATCGGTCTGCAAGGCATCCATCGTCCGTTTCGCCGCGACGAACGCCCCCAACGGCATCCCGCCGCCGAAGGCTTTGGCCAGACATACGATGTCGGGCGTGACGCCGTAGCGCTGCATGGCGAACAGCGCGCCCGTGCGTCCCATTCCGGTCTGTATCTCGTCGAAGATGAGCAGCGCTCCCGTGCTGTCGCAGCGTTCGCGCAGCGCCTCGAGCCATCCGGCGGCCGGCAGCCGCACGCCCGCCTCGCCCAGCACGGGTTAGACGAGCACGGCGGCCGTGCGGCGGGTGATCTGCCCGAGCGCCTCGAAGTCGTTGAACTCGATGGCGCGCACGTCGGGCAGCAGCGGCCGGAAGGCCGCCTTCCACTCCTCGCCCTCGGGAGCGCCCATCATGCTCATCGCTCCGTGCGTCGAGCCGTGGTAGGCGCGGCGCATGGAGATCAGTTCCGTGCGTCCCGTGACGCGCTTGGCGAGTTTGAGCGCCCCCTCGACCGCCTCGGCGCCCGAGTTGACGAAGTAGACGCTGTCGAGCGGTGCGGGCAGCGCCGCGGCGATCCGCGCGGCGTAGGTCACCTGCGGCGACTCGACCATCTCGCCGTAGACCATCACATGCATGTAGCGCGCCGCCTGCTCCTGCACGGCGCGCACTACGTCGGGATTGCAATGGCCGACGTTGCTCACCGAGACGCCTGCCACCAGATCGTAGTAGCGCTTGCCGTCGGGGGTGTAGAAGAACGACCCCTCGGCGCGTTCGACCTCGACGAGCATCGGCGACGGCGAGGTCTGCCCCACGTGAGCCAGAAACTGTTTGCGTAGAATCGTATTCATGGTGTTTTGCGAATAATCACTCTTTGCCGAACCGCCGCGCGAGGATGTCGTCGGCGTCGTTCACCGCGGCCCGCATCCAGCGCAGCCGCAGCGCCGCCGCTTCGAGGGGCGGCAGGCGCCATCCCGCGACCTGCGTGCGCATGCGCTGCGAGAGCATGTAGAGCAGGATCGCCGCCGAGGCCGAGACGTTGAGGCTTTCGACCAGCCCGCACATCGGGATGCGCAGGTACTCGTCGGCCGCGGCCATTGCCACGCCGGAGATGCCGGCGTGCTCCGTGCCGAAGACCAGCGCGAAGGGGCCGCGCGCGACGTCGAACGTCTCGGGCGTGCAGCTCTCGCGGTGGGGCGTCGTGGCCACGATCCGGTAGCCTTCGGCCCGCAGCGCGGCGATCGCTTCGGCCGTCGAGGCGTGGCGGCGCACGTCGATCCACTTGTCCGTCCCGCGCACGATCGAGGCGCTGGGCGAGAACTTGCAGAGCGTCTCCACCGTGTGCAGCTCCTGGATGCCGAAGGCGTCGCAATGGCGCATCAGTGCCGAGGCGTTGTGCGGATGGAAGGTGTTTTCGGCCAGCAGCGTCACATAACGCGTCCGCTCGGCGAGCGCCTCTTCCAGCGTGCGTTTCCGTCGTTCGGTGAGGAACTCCGCGAGGTGGTCGGCGCGTGCGTCGTACCACTCCTGCGTGCGGTTATTTGCGGTATTTGTCATCTTCGTCGCGGATTTTGAGATAGCTTTCGAAGCGCGACTGCGCCACTTCGCCCCGCTCGACCGCCTCGCGCACCGCGCAATCGGGTTCGTGGGTGTGGGTGCAGTTGTGGAAGCGGCAGCCGGCGCCGATGCGCATCATCTCGGGGAAGTAGTGCCCCAACTCGTGATCCTCGATGTCGATCAGCCCGAACCCTTTGATCCCGGGCGTGTCGATCAGAAATCCTCCGGCCGTGAGCGGGTACATCGCCGAGAAGGTGGTGGTGTGGCGCCCCTTGCGGTGGCTTGCGGAGATCGCTCCCGTGCGCAGCTCCAGCCCGGGTTCGAGCGTTGCGACGAGCGTCGACTTGCCCACTCCCGAGTTGCCCGCCACGAGCGTCGTGCGGCCGGCGACGAGCGCCCGCACCGTGTCGAGCCCCGTGCCGTCGAGCGTCGAGAGGTCGACCACGCGGTAGCCTGCGCTCTCGTAGACGGCGTGGAAAGCCGCCACGGCCTCGGGGTCGGCCGCCGCGAGGTCGTATTTTGCCAGCAGAATCGTCGCGGGAATCTTGTAGGCCTCGCACGTCACCAGAAAGCGGTCGAGGAACTCGGGTGCCGTCACGGGGTGTGCGAGCGTGGCCACGAGCAGCGCCTGGTCGATGTTCGCCGCGATGATGTGCGACTCCTTCGAGAGGTTCGAGGCACGGCGGATGATGTAGTTTCGGCGCGGCAGGATGCGTTCGATGACCCGTTCCCCGTCGCTGCCTTCCGTGCAGATCACCGTGTCGCCCACCACGACCGGATTGGTCGAGCGGGCGCCCTTGAGGCGGATGCGGCCGCGCATGCGGCAGGCGATCGTGCGGCCCTCGTGCAGCACGTCGTACCAGCTTCCCGTGGCGCGGGTGACGACTCCTTCGATCGGTTCGCTCATACCTCCTGCGTTTTTTCGGTCGGTTGGGGTGTCTCCCGCAGATAGTCGCGGGCCAGGTCGCGCAGCGGGGGGAAGACCGCATCGGTGGCGCGCATCAGCGGCCCGTAGCACTTCGACTCCCCGCGTGTCGCGGGGCCGATGAGCGCGGGGTCGAAGTAGTCGGCGGCCTTGAAGGCCAGTCCCAGCAGCAGCACGGCCTGCAACAGCGCCAGCGCGATGCCCAGCAGCGTGTCGAGTCCTCCCAGGCCGATCGTGCTGAACGCCTTGCCGACGAGCCGGCCCGCGAGGCTGGCCGCCACGGCCGCGGCGAGGAAGACTGCGACGAATCCCACGGCAGCGGCCGTCGTTCCCTCCAGGTGCAGCGCCTCGCCGCAGCGGGTGCCGAAGCTCAGCGCGAGCCAGACGCCGCCGACGAGTCCCGCCAGCGAGAAGAGTTTGCCGATCAGCCCTTTGCGCCAGCCGTTGAATGCGGCGGCGGCCAGTGCGAGGCCGACGATGAGATCGAGAGTGTTCATGGCGCGGTTTTATTCCGATGCAAAGGTAGCGATATTTTTCGATTCGGCGGCGCGGCGTTGCGAGATCGTGAAATAAAGGCGGTGATCCGCCGCCGCTGCTGGCTTTCGTTACTATTTTATCCTCCCGTTCGGCAAAATGCCAGCAAACTTGCTTCTGCGCTCGACTTTTCGTATCTTTGACTTCGTCGAAGATACTGCGCCTCGGAAAAATGCAAGCAAGCTTGCTTTTTTCTCTCGGCTTATTCGTATCTTTGCCACCGAGGTGCGAAATGGAGCCTCCGCAGCGGCCTTGCACCATTTTTGTCTCGGAACCGGCATCCGCGGTGCGGTGCGGCCGTGCGCGGAGCCTCGAAAACACAGGATATTATGAAACGTTACCTGCTTCTGATAAGTTTGCTGACGACCTTTGCATTGCAGGCCGTCGCGCGGGAGGTCTTTCGTCTCAACGACGACTGGACGTTCTATTTCCGCAGCGAGAACAGCGCCGACGATGCGCGCAACATCACCCTTCCCCATACGTGGAACCTCGATGCGCTGGCCGGCAATTCGGAGTACCGCCGCACGACGGGCAACTACATGCGGCGGCTCTACGTCCCTGCCGACTGGGCGTCCAAACGGCTCTTCCTGCGCTTCGACGGAGTGCAGACCGTGGCCGACGTCTTCGTCAACGGCTGCCATGTGGGCGAGCACCGCGGCGCCTTCACGGCCTTCACGCTCGAGATCACCGGCTGCGTGAAGTTCGGCGCCGAGAACCATCTGCTCGTGGTGGTGAGCAACACGTTCCAGAACGACGTCCTCCCCACTTCGACCGAGCAGAACGTCTACGGCGGCATCTACCGCGACGTCGACCTGATTCTGACCGACAAGGCGGCCGTGTCGCCCACGGTGTGGGGCACCGACGGACTCTTCGTCGAGCAGGTCTCGGTGACGCCCGCGGCGGTCGAGGGGCGTGCGGCGGTCTATGTCTCGGCACCCAAGGACCTCACGGCTCAGATCACGCTCACGGTGCGCGATCCCGAGGGCTACGTGGTGGCCGAGAAGGTGCACAAGGACAACCGCACGGCCGGTGAACCGGTGAGGATTCCCTTCACCGTCGAATCGCCGCGGCTGTGGAGTCCCGCCGCGCCCGACCTCTACACGGTCACCGCACGCATCGTGTGCGATTCGATGACGGACGAGGTGACCGTGCGCACCGGCTTCCGGCGGATCGTGCCGTCGGGCTGCGGACTGCTCGTCAACGGCGACACGGTGCGGCTGCACGGCGTGGCGCTCTACCACGACCGCGCGAGCGTCGCCAATGCCTTCACGGCGGCCGACTACGACGAGGATCTGGCACTTCTGCACGACGTGGGGGCCAACGCCGTCCACTCGGTCTCGGGGCCTCACGACCAATACCTCTACGACCGCCTCGACGAGCGGGGAATCATGGCGTGGATCGACCTGCCGCTCATGCGCTCGCCCTATCTGGGCGACGTCTTCTACTTCCCCACGGAGCGGTTCCGCGCCAACGGCCGCGAACAGCTGCGCGAGATCGTGGCACAGAATTTCAACCATCCTTCGGTGGTCATGTGGGGGATTTTCTCGCTGGTGTGGCAGCGCGGCGACGACGTGACGCCCTATATCCGCGAGCTGCACAAGTCCGTCAAAGAGGCCGATCCGTCGCGGCCCACCGTCGCGCTGAGCAATCAGGACGGCGAACTCAACACGATCACCGATCTGGTTGCGCTGCGGCAGGACGTGGGCTGGACGCGGGGTTCGACCGACGACGTGGGTTACTGGTGCGAGACGCTCCACAAGTCGTGGAGCAACCTGCTGGCGGCCCCCTGCTACGGCGTGCCGGGCTACCCTTCGCAGCAGGACGATCTGATGGGACGTCCCACGCCCGGGACGCACTGGCTGCCCGAACGCTGGCAGACGCGTTTCCATGAGGAGTATGCCCGCAGGATCGTCCCCGATCCGGCCTTCTGGGGCGAGTGGGTCAACGCGCTGTTCGATTTCGGCACGGCGCGCGGCGCCAACGACCGCAACGCCTGCGGACTGGTGACGCTCGACCGCCGGCAGAGGAAGGATGCCTATTACCTTTATCGGGCGCTGTGGAACCGCCGCGAGCCGACGCTCCACATCGCCGAACGGCGGTGGCGCGTGCGTCCCGAGGCCGAGCAGCGGATCAGGGTCTACTCGTCGGCCGACAACCCCGTGCTGCTGGTCAACGGCGACAGCGTGGCGCTCGTGCGGTACGCCCCCGGGCAGTTCCGCGCCGACTGCAAGCTGCTGCCGGGCGAGAACCGCATCGAGGCCCGCTGCGGCGAGCTGCGCGACAGCGTGTCGCTCAGAGTCGGCACCGCCTTAAAAGCGCGGGACTTTGAGGCCCTTCGCAAAACAAAAGGTCTGCGATCGAAAGATTAGGCGTGAAGGGCAGACGGTCGGCGAAGACCTGAACATAGGGCGGGGACGCGAAGTCCGCGCCCTCTTTTCGTTTGGGGCGCAGGTCGCAGTCGCCGCCGCCGGCCGTCAGATACTCCTCCGAGAGGGCCGGCATGGGCAGGCCGAGCAGTTCGGAGAGCGTCTCCATCAGACGCAAGTCGTAGTCGAGGAGGAATTCGTAGCGGCGCGTGTAGAAGGGTTCGAACCGCGGAGCGTAGTGGTCGAAGTAGGGCGAAGCCTTGTAGGCCGAGACCAGCGCCGTCCAATGCTGATGCTGCCAGCGCTTCGAGTAGTCGATGCGCACGTCGCGCATCGGCGTGCGCGGGCGGTTGGCCCGCACGGCCTGCACCGTGAGCGTCAGCACGCCGCCGGCGGTCAGGATGCGCGTGCGGTTGCGCTCCGAGCGTTTGACGAAGTGCTCGCCGCCGTCGATGACGCACGGCCCCTGCGCCCAGCGGGCGCAGTATTCGATGTCGGGCAGATAGGCCGCAGGCAGGATCGTCATACCCCTGCGCCGTTGTCGGGTTCCTGCCAGTCGCCATTCTCACGGATCAGGGCGATGAGCCGGTCGAGCGCCTCCTCCTGCGGGATGTTGCGTTCCACGACGGTGCGTCCCTTGTAGAGGGTGATGCGCCCGGGCGCGGCGCCCACGTAGCCGTAGTCGGCGTCGGCCATCTCCCCGGGGCCGTTGACGATGCAGCCCATGACACCGATGCGGAGGTTCTTCAGATGCGACGTGCGCGCCTTGATCCGTGCCAGCGTCCCCTCGATGTCGTAGAGCGTGCGGCCGCACGAGGGGCAGGCGATGTATTCGGTGTGCGAGAAGCGCACGCGCGCTGCCTGGAGGATCATCAGCTCCACTTCGCGCAGTTGGGCCTCCGTGAAACGGTCGCTCAGGATGCGGATGCCGTCGGCCAGTCCGTCGAGAAAGAGCGGTCCAAGATCGGCGGCGGCCTTCACGGCCAGCGTCGTGAGGTCCGTGTCGTCGTAGCGGCGTACGACGGCCGCCGGCTCGTCGCCGTCGAGCGAGAGGATCGCCGCGCGCAGCTCGGCCGTGGGGTTCTGCGACGTGCTCTCCACGAGGCGGAAGGCTTCGGTGATCTCGTTGCGCACGGCGGGCGTCTGCATGCTGCTGCGACGCCGGTAGACCGTGGGCGAGTAGCGTTCGGGGTACTTCACCTCGAAGCGGCCTTCCCGCCGGCGGAAATGGTCGGCGAGCATCTGCGCCACGGGCACCTCCTGCTCGGGCGCTTCGGTCAGCGAGACGCGGATCGTGTCGCCGATGCCGTCCGCGAGCAGCGCTCCGATCCCCACGGCGCTCTTGATGCGCCCTTCGAGCCCGTTGCCCGCTTCGGTGACCCCCAGATGAATGGGATAGGTCATCCCCTCGCGCTCCATCGCCTCGACGAGCAGCCGGTAGGCGGCCACCATCACGCGCGTGTTGCTCGACTTCATCGAGACGACGACCTGATCGAACCGCTCGCGGCGGCAGACGTGCAGGAACTCCATCGCCGCGGCCACCATCCCCTCGGGCGTGTCGCCCCACTCGTCGAAGATGCGCTTCGAGAGCGAGCCGTGGTTGACGCCGATGCGCAGGGCCGTGCCCCGCTCGCGGCAGCGGGCGATGAGCGCCTCGAGATCGCCGCGGCCGAGGCGGTAGTTGCCCGGGTTGATGCGCACCTTGTCGACATACTGCGCCGCCACGGCCGCCGCTTCGGGCAGGAAGTGGATGTCGGCCACGAGGGCCGCCGCGCAGCCGTCGGCCCGCAGCCGCTCGGCGATGCAGCGCAGGTTCTCGGCTTCGCGCACCCCCTGCGCCGTGAGGCGCACGATCGGCGCTCCGGCGCGGGCGATGCGCTCGATCTGGGCGACGCTGGCCGCGGTGTCGCGCGTGTCGGTGTTGGTCATCGACTGCACGGCCACGGGCTGCGTGCCGCCGATGGTGCAGGCGCCGATGCGGACTTCGTGGGTCTCGCGGCGCCGGTATTGCGTCAGGTCGATCATTTTTTCCGTTTTCGTTCGCACAAAGTTAGCAATTTATTTCCTATCTTTGGCTTTGCCGTAGATACTCCGCCTCAACAAAATCGCAAACAAGTTTGCTTTTGTTTTCGGCTTATTCGTATCTTTGACTTCGTCGAAGATACTGCGCCTCGGAAAAAATGCAAGCGAGCTTGCTTTTTTCTCTCGGCTTATTCGTATCTTTGAACGAACCCGAACACACCTTATATTTATGAACAGAATCTATCTGCTGCTGCTTGCCCTGCTGGGCTTCGCCGGATGCGGCGTGAAGGATGGAACCGAAACAGAGGACGATTCCGGCAATCAGTTGGTGATGTACGGCACGCCCTATGCCGAATATACGGTCAAGGGGCGTGTGACCGATGCCGCCGGCAGGCCGATCGCGGGCATCGAGGTGCAGACGAACGGTCGCGCTGCGGTGACCGATCCGCAGGGCGCTTACACGGTCGCGGGACGGAGCGATATTCTCGCCCGCGCTCCCTTCGTGACCTTCACG
Source organism: uncultured Alistipes sp. (assembly GCA_900552955.1). Classification (GTDB taxonomy): domain Bacteria; phylum Bacteroidota; class Bacteroidia; order Bacteroidales; family Rikenellaceae; genus Alistipes. The sequence continues at coordinate 6,097 of USBO01000009.1, read as the reverse complement.
GATACGGACGGCCCCGCCAACGGCGGCGATTTCGCAGCCCGGCAGCTCGAAGTCCGCTTCTCGGAGAGCGACCGGACGGGACAGCGCGAAGGCAGCTGGATGTACGGCCGCTTCGAACGCGCGGGCGTCGATGCCGTGCTCGAACCCGAATCCGGAAAGGAGTGAGCATGGACGGCCGCTATCTTTCGCTGCGCAAACGATTGGGCCTGGAGCTCTTCCGCCGGCTACGCCGCGAGGTGGCGGAGCGGCACACGCTGCGCACGCTTTTCTGGGAGTGCACGCTGCGTTGCAACCTGCGCTGCGGCCACTGCGGTTCGGACTGCACGGCGTCGCCCGACTGCCGCGACATGCCGGCCGGGGATTTCTTCCGTGTGCTCGACCGTCAGATCACACCCAACGTCGATCCGCACCGCGTGATGATCGTCCTCTCGGGCGGCGAGGTGCTCGTGCGGCCCGACCTGGAGCGGATCGGCCGCGCTCTCTACGACCGCGAATACCCGTGGGGGATGGTCACCAACGGCTTGGCGCTCACGCCGCAGCGCTTCGACGGACTGCTGCGGGCGGGGCTCCATGCGATGACCGTCTCGATCGACGGCTTCGAGGCCGAGCACAACCGTTTGCGCCGCCATCCGCTCAGCTTCGCGCGTGCCGCGGCGGCGGTGCGCATGGCCGCCGCCGAGCCGTCGATCGCTTTCGACGCGGTGACCTGCGTCACGCCGGCGCTCGTGCCGCGGCTCGACGAGTTCAAGGAGTACCTGCTCGCGCTTGGACTGCGGAGCTGGCGTCTCTTTGCGATCTTTCCCGCGGGGCGGGCCGCTGCGGATCCCGCGCTGCAACTCTCGGACGACGAATTCCGCACGTTGATGGAATTCGTCCGCCGCACGCGGCGCGAGGGGCGCATCGCGTGCAGCTATGCCTGCGAAGGTTTTCTGGGCGGCTACGAGATGGAGGCGCGCGACCACTTCTACCGCTGCGACGCCGGCGTGTCGGTGGCTTCGATCCGCGTCGACGGCTCGATCTCGGGCTGCACATCGGTGCGGGCCGACTATGTGCAGGGCAACATCTACCGCGACGATTTCTGGCAGGTGTGGAGCGAGCGGTTCGAACCCTTCCGCCGCCGCGAGTGGATGCGCGAGGGTGCGTGCGCCGACTGCGCCGTGTGGCGCTACTGCGAGGGCGGGCCGATGCACCTGCGCGATGCCGAGGGGCGGATGATGCACTGCTCCTATCGGCGGCTGCGCCGCTGAGCGCTCAACGGTTGTTTTGCGGGGCCGCGCGAAGAGACGCCCCCGAAAGGGTTCGCAGCCAGCGCGAACGATTGCGCAGCCGGTGCCGGACGTTTCGGCGATAGCGTGAAAAGACGGATTCCGGAGCGGATTTCCGACTTTTTTGTCTATATTTGCCCGTACGATGCTGAAGTCTTTTTCCCGATCTGTCTGCCTGCCGTGCGCCGCGGCGCTGCTGCTCGCCGGTTGCAACGGCGAAGTGTTCGTCGATGCGTTTCTGCCCGAATCGCCCGCGATGGTCGTGGAAGGCAGCGGCAAGCCCTCGACGCTGCGCTTCAAGGCGCCCAACTGGGACATTCTGTCGGTCATGGGGCCGACATCGACCTTGTATGGCGACATCTACGATGCGACGGGGCGGCTCGTCGCGCGCGGGCAGTCGCTCTCCGGCGACGGGTTGCTCACGATGGTCTACGACGACGGGTTGCTCGACTTCCGCATCGAACGCAACGACTACCGCGAGCTCTCCGTCGTCTTGGGCGAGAACCTGCGCGAGCGCCCCTTCGAGGTGCACGTCATCGTCGGCAACGAGTACGAGAGCGGCACGGTGACGGTGACGCTGGCTCCCTCCGAGAAATACCGCGTCGACAGCGTCGTCTACGACCTGAAGTATTTCTTCCACACGAACAACGCTGCCCGGACGAAAGAGACCTTCACGATCGACAACTCCGCTGCCACGGAGCCTATGACGATGTTCGTATCGCCCTATCGCAACGAGTTCCGCACGGTGCGGTTCCTGCCGGACGAGTACGGCGATCATCGGGCGGAGATTCTGGGCCTGCCGCTGCCCGAGATCGGGATCCCCGATACGGAGGAGGGGCGGCCGGTGTCCGGAAGTTCCGCGGTGCGGTTCGTCGAGGACCAGCAACGGCTGCCGCTGCCTTTCTCCGACGGGGAGCAGGCGGCCGTCACGGTGCCTGCGGGCCGGCGCGTGCGGGTCGAAGTGCTGCTGGTCTGCGAGGAGTTCCACGTGCCCTATACGCTCCATGTCTCGCATCCGGTCACGGGCCGCCGGCGCACCTTCACCGGTACGCTGCTGAGCAGCGTGCCGTACGATTATCATATTCTGAAATCCGATCCTGACCGATAACCTATGCGTCTGTTTCCTCCCTCGATAGCGGCATTGCTGATCGGATCGGCCGCCGCGCTGCTGCCTGCCCCGGTGCGGGGCGAATCCCTGCCCGCGGTCGGGGCCGACACGCTGCCGCGCATGCGGAAGCTGATCCACATGGCGGGGCTCGACGTCAGCCCGGGGACGCTGTTCCGCACCGACGATTTCTTCAGGGGAGCCAACGCCGCGGGCGAACCGCTGGGCAAAACGCTCTCCCTCCATCTGAAATACGCCTTCCGCTTCGGCTCCGACACGCGTTTCGGCCGCAACTATCCCTATGCGTATCAGGGCGTCGGCGTGGGGTACAACGATTTCTTCGATCGCGCGGAGATCGGCACGCCCGCGGCGCTCTACGTCTTCCAGCATGCGCGCATCGCGGCGCTGACGCAGCGCCTCTCGCTGGACTACGAGTGGAATTTCGGTCTGTCGTTCGGCTGGAAACCCTACGACGAGCAGCGCAATCCCTTCAACGAAGTGGTCGGCTCGCGGCTCAACGCCTACATCAACCTGGGGCTGATGCTCAACTGGCGCTTCGCGCCGCATTGGAGCCTCGCGGCGGGGGTCGGACTCACGCACTTCTCCAACGGCAACACGCGCTATCCCAACGGCGGCGTCAACCTCCTCGGCGGACGTCTGGGAGTGATGCGGACGTTCGGCCGCGATACGGACGAGCGGCGGACGGTGCGGCGCAGCGATCCGTTCCGGCCCTACGTGAGCTACGATCTGATCCTCTACGGCGCGCTGCGCAAGAAGGGGTTCATTCTCGGGGAGCGCACCTACATGATCCCGGGGGCGTTCGCCGTGGCGGGGCTGAACTTCAATCCGATGTACAACTTCAGCCGCTTCTTCCGCGCCGGCGTGTCGCTCGACGCCCAGTACGACGAGAGCGCCAACCTCAAGGATCACATCGCCAACGACAATCAGTGGGCCGACGAGCTGAAGTTCCACCGCCCGCCCTTCCGCGAGCAGTTCGCCGTTCGCGTCTCGCAGCGCGCCGAGGTCGTGATGCCGATCTTCTCGATCAATCTGGGTGTCGGCAAAAATGTGATCGGCAGGGGCGACGACACGAACTCCTACTATCAGGTCTTCGTCCTCAAGGCCGATGTGACGCGACACCTCTTTCTGCACGTGGGCTACCAGTTGTACAAGTTCCGCAACCCCAACAACCTGATGCTGGGCGTCGGCTACCGTTTCAACGGCCGGTGAGGGGCTTCGCAGCGAGGCGCCGCGCAAATCGGAGGCCGGTCGTTTGCCGGGTGCGGACGAACCGCGGCGAAGACGGCGAAAGGGAAGTTGCGTCGTTCCGTTTTCTTTTACTATCTTTGTAGACATGACCCGATCGTTTCCGCAAGCGATGAAACCGACCCTTTCCCTGCTTCTTCCGGCCGCGGCGCTGCTGCTGGCCGCCTGCTGCGGCACACACCGCCCTGTGTTCCCCGATTTTCAGGAGATGGCCGATCCCGAGGCCGCGCTGGCCGACTGGTCGGCTGCGCCCGACACCCCCTGCGTGTCGTTCGTGACGACCGATCGTCGCTTCGCTAAGTCGCAGTTGCCCGACGTCGCGCCGCAGACCGCGTGCCGCCTCACGGCATGGCGCGGCGAGCGCGTTTCGGCGCAGGTGCTCGTCTGGAGCGCTCGGCCCGTGGAGCGGATCGTCTGCACGGCGGGCCGGCTGACCTCCGCGGCGGGCCGTCTGCCTGCGGAGGCGGTGCGCACGCGCTTCGTGCGCTACGTGATGAGCGACGAGTTCGCCTGCGGCTGCTGCGCGCGCCGGCCCGAGAGCTTCGCGGCGGTGCTCGTGCCCGACATGCTCGACGAGCGGCCGGCCATGGCGCTCGACGCCTGCACGGTGCGTCCCGTGTGGATCACGGTCGACGTGCCGCAGGATGCCGCGCCCGGGTGCTACCGTGCACCGGTGACGGTCGCCTGCGACGGCTGCGAGCGGCGGCTCGAACTGGAGGTGGAGGTCACAGGGCGGAGACTTCCCGCGCCCTCCGCGTGGCGCTACCACCTCGACCTGTGGCAGCATCCGGCCGCCGTGGCGCGCATCGAAGGGGCCGAGCCATGGAGCGACGCCCATTTCGAGGCGCTGCGTCCGGTGATGAAGCTGCTGGCCGACGCCGGACAGAAGGTCGTCACGGCCACGCTCAACAAAGACCCGTGGAACAACCAGTGCCACGACCCCTATGCCGATATGATCGTCTGGACGAAGGGCGCCGACGGCGCGTGGTCGTACGACTATGCGGCCTTCGACCGCTGGGTGGCCTTCATGCAGGAGTTAGGCGTCGCTAAGCAGATCAACTGCTACTCGATGCTGCCGTGGAACAACGAACTGCACTACCGCGATGCCGCCACGGGCGCGTGGGTGGAGGTGCGGGCCGAACCCGGGCAGCCCGCCTTCGAGGAGATGTGGCGGCCCTTTCTCGCCGATTTCGTGCGTCATCTGGAGGCAAAGGGGTGGCTGGAGAAGTGTTGCATCGCCATGGACGAACGCTCGCCCGAGCAGATGCAGATCGCCGCGGCCTTCCTTGCGGAGCACGCTCCGCAACTGGGCATCGCGCTGGCCGACAACCACGACAGCTACAAACGCTATCCGCAGTTGCGCGACATCTGCGTCTCGGCGCGACAGGACGTGGCGCGCGGGGATATCGCCGCACGGCGTGCCGCGGGGCTGGTGACGACCTACTACGTCTGCTGCTCGCACCGCTATCCCAACATGTTCACCTTCTCCGATCCGGCCGAGGCGACCGCGGCGGCATGGTACGCTGTGGCCAACGACTACGACGGCTTCCTGCGCTGGGCCTACAATTCGTGGACGGAGGATCCGTTGCGCGATTCGCGCTTCCGCACGTGGCCGGCGGGCGACACCTATCTCGTCTACCCGGGCGGAAGGTCGTCGATCCGCTTCGAGCGGCTGCGCGAGGGGATACAGGATGCGGAGAAGGTACGGATCTTGCGCTGCGAACTGAGCTGCGGGAGTTCTGCCGACGCGACCGCGAAACGGGCGCGTCTCGAAGCGGCCGTCGGCTCTTTCGCCGGGCGTGAGCCGCTGGATGATCTGCACGAGCGGCTGGCCGGGGCCCGACGGCTGCTCAACGAATTGTGACGCGATGGGAAACTGGTATACGGACGACGTGAAATACATCGCCGGCGTGGGCGAGATGCGGGCCAAGCTGCTCCAGAAGGAGCTGGGCATCGCCACGGTGGGCGATCTGCTCTACCATTTCCCCTTCCGCTACATCGACCGCACCAAAATCCACCGTATCGGCGAGATCAACGCCTCGGGACAGACGCTCGTCCAGTTCCGCGGGCGCGTCACGGGGGTCTCCTACGCCGGTGCGGGGCGCAAGCGGCGGTTCACGGCCCATGTCGCCGACGGCACGGGGCAGGCCGAGCTGGTGTGGTTCCAGGGCATCAAATGGATCGAGAAGCGCATCGAGGTGGGCCGCGAGTACCTCGTCTTCGGCCGGCCGTCGTTCTTCCGCAACGAGCTGTCGCTGGTGCATCCCGAGGTGGAGACCATCGAAAAGGCCCTGTCGCGCCGTGCCGAGAGCGGTTTGCAGGGGATTTACTCCTCGACCGAGCGGTTGTCGTCGGTGCTGGGAACCAAAGGGTTTCATACGATCGTGAGCAATGCATGGCGGGTGGCGGGCCCGCGTATCGCCGAGACGCTGCCCGCCGGGATGCGGCAGCGCTACGGGCT
>USBO01000008.1 GCA_900552955.1 uncultured Alistipes sp. | reverse complement strand
GCGCATGATCGTGTAGAACGTGACGTTCATTTCGTCGCGCGTGCGCACCTCGAACGCCTCGCCGGCCGCCCGCGCCACGCGCTGCCGGACATCGGCCGCACGTGCGCCGCCGGCCACGCGCACGACCGCCATCGACGCACGGTCGGGGTTGGAGAAGAGCTCCTGCGCCAGCCGCAGCGACGTGAAGAGGTAGCGGCCGTCGGTCTGGGCATCGGCGGCGAAGACGCCCGCCACCTCGGCCCGCCGCCGCGTGTAGCCCTCGGCGGGCAGCAGCGACGAGAACCCCGTGCGGCGCAGGGCGTAGAGCACGCCGTCGGATTCGCCCAGCGAGCGCAGCCCCAGTTCGTAGACGATGCCGCGGCCGATGACCAGCCGGTCGAGATCGCCCAGACGGACGGAGTAGTCGCCCGACGTGATGCACTCGGCCACGGGAACCGCCCGCTCGTAACCGTCGGCGACGCCCCGCACCGCGACCATCGCCTGACGGCCCCGATACTCCATGAGCGCGTTCTGCTCAAGGGCCAGCGACACCGCCTCCACGCCCGGCAAGCGCCGCAGCGCAGCCGTGTCGAGCGACCCGACGACGAACGTCCGCCCCGCGCGCGGGGTGAGCGTGAGGTCGGCGTCGAAGTGCGAGTTCATCGTGCGCACCAACTGCTCGAAGCCGTTGAAGACCGACAGCAGGACGATCATCGCCGCTACAGGCACGGCCAGCGACACCACGCTCACGCCGGCGATCAGGTTGATCACCGCGTGGGACTTCTTCGAGAAGAAGTAGCGTCGCGCGAAACGTCCGGCAAGCATCCTGCGGGAGCGTTACTCCTCCTGCCGCAGCAGATGGTCGATGTTGTCGATGTACTCCAGCGAGTCGTCCAGAAAGAACTGAATCTCGGGAACGACCTTCAGCTGATTGCGGATGCGCTGGCCCAGACTGCGGCGCAGCAGCCAGTTCTGCTTGTCGAGCACGGCCATCACCGCCGCGCTGCGGTCGAAGGGGAAGACGCTGACGTAGATCTTGGCATAGCCGAAATCGGGCGAGACGCGCACGGCCGTGACCGTGGTCATCGCCCCCTGAAGGAACGCTGCGGCCTCCTTCGAGAAGATGTCGGCCATGTCGCGCTGTATCTGTCGGGCAATCTTCTGCTGCCGCGTGGATTGATTCTCTGTCATAATTATCGTTGTTGGGTGGGTTCTCCGAAATCGAATCCCTCCTTCATCCGCTCGCGCCTGGGCCGCTTGACGCTCCACGACCGGAACTCGGGGGCGAAGCGGCAGGCCACGCCCACGCGCACCATCAGGTTGTCGAGGGGCGAGCGCTGGGGCGTCCGCCAGAAGGGATTTTCGGCGCCGTCCAGCGCGTTGTCGTAATATTTGTTGCGGTTGCGCAGGATGTCGGAATAGCCGAAGTAGTAGCGCGCGCCGACGCTCGCCTCGAAGCGCCCGATGAGCACCGCAAGGCCCGCACCGCCCGCCAGGCCGTAGCCCCAGCGGTTGTCGCGCACGGTTTTGAACGTGTATTTGCCGTGCCACGGCTCGATGCCGCTGTTGCGCGCGTTGTCGTTGACGTAGCTCGAATCGAAGTTGTAGGAGAAGGTCAGCGCCGCCTCCAGATAGACGCGCAGATGGTGGCGTGCCAGATAGAAGTGGGGCTGCCACACGATCGGCATCATGAAGGAGTTGAGTTTGCGCGTGTAGTAGAGGTAATCGGCCTCGTCTTCGGTGACCGAGGCCAGCGGCGCGAAGGAGAACCCGCGTTGCAGGAACTCGAGATCGACGCCCACGCACCCCACGAACCGCGTGGCCGAGTAATAACGCCACGAGAGGCCGCCCGTGAAGCGTCCGCCGACGGACTTGGTCTCCTGCGCGGGGTAGAAACGGGCCGTGCCCGTCCCGAAACCGCCGAAGACACCGACCGTATGCTGTGCACGGGCCGCTGCGGCCGTCAGCACCGCAGCCCCGCAGAGGGTTATGAACTTGATCGCTTTCATCATACGCATTTAGAACGAGTTACGCATTCCGCCCATCGCGCCGCCCAGACCGCCCGAACCGCCCATGCTTCCCATGCCGCCCATCGCGCCGCCGAAGCCCATGCCCGAGGAGGATTGGCTCTGCGTGTCGTCGCGGCGGTTCTTGCGGTTCCTCTGTTCCTCGTCGAGGTACTTCGACAGCCGCTGCATCTCCTGTTGTTCGAGCAGCTCGATGAGCGACTCCATCGTAACGGGGGCGAACAGACGGTTCATGTCGATGTCGAGCTCGACCTCCCAGTTGACCTTGGTGGCGAAGGTCGACTCGCCCTCGGCGTCGACGTACAGCTCGGCCCGCTCGGGCTGCCGCCGCTCGACCAGATTGCCCGAATCCCAGCGGCCGTTGCCGTTGACATCCTCGATGACGCGCAGCCGGATCTCGCCCGCCGGCACGTAGTCGAAGCGCAGCTCGCCCGTGGTGACGTCGCGCCGCTCCTGCAACAGGGCGTTCGAACCGTTGAGCAGTTGCACGACATATTTCGCTTCGGGCGTCTTGCCCGTGACGCGGAGCCGGATCGTGGCGAACTTTTCGGGGTCGGCCACCGTGTAGTTGCCGCGCAGCGAGTCGTTCCGCTCGTTGGCGATGTTCTCGAAGGCGCCCGGGGGCACGAGCAGCTCGTACTTGGCACCCTGCCGCCAGTCGGATTTCAGCCGCCAGATGCGCATATTGGCCGTATCGCGCTCGAAGCGCACGGCAGCCGTCTGCGGCTCGGTTTGTTGTTCGGTGGTGTAGGTGAGCCGCACGGCCGCGGAGTCGAGCCGCCGCAGCGGGTAGTCGAACTCCAGCCTGAGGTCTTCGAGCGGATTGACGTCGCCCGTAGTCGAGAGACTGACCTTGAAGGGGTTGGGCTTCTTCGGCTCCTCCCACGCCTCGCCGGCCGCCTCGGCGCGCTTGCGCTCGCGTTCGAGCTTCTCGCGCTCCCTCTCCTCCGACTTGCTCTCGATATACCGCCACGCCAGTTTCAGCGGCTCGGTCACCTCCTGCAGGCGGTTGACCGTATCGTGTTTGAAATAGGTGATCTCGCCCTTGATCGTATCGGGCAGCGAGGCCGAGGGCACGTCGAACCACAGCGCCACCGTATCGCGCCCCACGGTCTGAGGATCCCAGATGACCCGCTCGGCGGGGATGCTGTCGAAGCGCAGCGCCGTGACCTCGGGATGCGCGGCGCCGAAATAGAGCAGCGCCTTGTGCCGCGCGGGGCGTTCCGACTGCTGGAGCGTCTGGCGCTTGAAGGCCGCATCGGTGAACATCCGCAGGTAGATCTGCGGATCGGCCGTCACGTAGTGGCGCAGCGAATCGTACCAGACCGAGAAGTCGGGCATCCGCGCGGGGTTGACCAGCGTGTCGAGAAAGCCCACCTTGTCGATCGAGGGCTCGTACATCTGGTTGTCGTTCGTATCCTGGAAGGCGTAGACACGGTAGGGAACCGGCTTGAGGTTCTGCGCCAGGAAGATGCCGTTGGTCTCGGCACGGGCGATGACATGCGGCTTGCAGTTGAAGAGCGTCGAATCGTACTCCCGCTGCTCGGGCACCGAATCGGCGATGTAGAAGTAGAGGAAGGTTTTGCCCACGCTGTCGGCCTTATAGGCGTCGACCGTGTAGCCCGACAGCAGCATCGAGTCGATCTCGGGGCCGGTCGAGAAGACATAGCGCATCGAGTAGAGGGGATTGCCCTCGTTGTTGTCGCGGATCGCGCTGCCGAAATTGAGCGCGTAGGTGGTGTTCTCCGCGAGCGTGTCGCGCAACTGCACGACGATCCCCTTGCCGCGCAGGGTGATCGTCGGCTTCTTCTTCATCTGCGGCGAGGTGAAGAACTCCTTCTGCTGATCCTTGAGCTGGACGAACTCGTCGAACTCGATATAGATCTTGCGATCGGTGAAATCGGTCGTGAAGTTGTCGGGCGTCATCGCCGTGATGACGGGCGGCAGCGTGTCCTTAGGGCCGCCCGTGGGGGTCATGATCGTCGCACAGCGCCACAGGAACGCCGTGCAGAAGAGCAGCGCCAGCGCCGCACGCCCCGCCGCAGATACAAAACTCCGCTCTCGATCGTTCGTTTTCATCGTCTTGCTCGCTTTGTGCCGGCTTCCGGCTCCTGGCCGCCGCCGGCTGCATCTTCCGTCCCCTCGCCCGGAGTGTCGGGCTCGTCGACATAAAACTCGTTGAACATCCGCCACGTGCCGTCGACGTATTTCCGCATCTTTTTCCACGGCCGGAAAATGACCGACGTGAAAAGGCGCGGCAGATTCTCGCCCAGCTCCTGCTGGCGGTAGCCGTAGAGCCGGTTTGCGGGATCGACGGCCACCACCGTGACGGGCGTGCTGCTCACCCGCATCAGCAGCAGGTCCATGTCGATCGAATCGAGGCGGTAGAGCACGCCGCGGACGGGCGCGACGCCCCGCTCATCGGTTCCCTTGCGCGTCAGCACGCCGTCGAGCGCATCGGCATAGGAGGAGACCGTCCACGTCGTCGTGTCGGCCTCGAAGGCATAGGCGATCACCCCCTCGGCCGGCTGCAGCGCATCGGACGACGCGGGCTGCACCCAGCTTTTGAGGATCACGTCCGTGTCGTAGCCCACGCTCTTGAAGCAGCCGGCCAGCAGCAGCGCAGCGGTATAGAATAACGTCCGTTTCATTCGTTCGTCTTTAACAGATTATCGCGCAGTTCGCCCATCGTACGGCCCAGCACGGGATGGCGCCCGTCGCGCAGCACCTCGCACAGCGGCGTGAGGACGAATTCGCGTTCGGCGATGCCCGGGTGGGGGATCGTCAGCTCGGGCGACGAGAGCACCTCGTCGTCGTAGAGCAGGATGTCGATGTCGATCGGCCGCGAGACGTAACGCTGTCCCGTGGCGGCCCGTTCGACCGCCTCGGCGGCGCGGTTGCGCCCCAGCTCGCGCTCGATGCGCTGCAGCTCGGCCAGCACCTCGTGCGGCGTCAGATCGGTGTCGGCCACCAACACCTGGTTGACGAACGGCTGCGCGGCCTCGAAGCCCCACGGAGCGCTGGTGTAGCAGTGCGAACAGCGCAGCACGGCCCCGATGCGGCCGTTGACCAGCCGCTGCGCCGTGCGCAGCAGCTCCTTCGTGTCGCCGACGTTTCCTCCCGTCAAAAGTACCACTCGTGCCATAATCCTGCCTATTTTCGTCGAATCTGTTTGCTGACGCTCAGCGCAAAGTGCGTGAAGACGATCGTCGGATTGCCGTTCTGCGTGATCTGACGCATCGCACACTCGACTTCGCCGAGCAGAGATTCCACATTCCCGTTGCCGATGAAGGGGGCGAACCTGCCGCAGAAATCGGCCTCGGCGCCCCACAGGTAGCTGATGTCGGCCAGTCCGGCGTGGAGCATGTAGCTCTCGCGCAGCAGCCGCGCCGTGTGGCGCAGGAAAGCCCGCTGCTGCTCGCGCGAGAGGTGCGCCACCTCCTCGGCCCACGCCACCAGTTCGAGGTGCTTGTCGTTGTAGCTCAGACGCATCAGCGAGCAGAACAGACCGAAGCATTCGCGCGTGAGTTCGTCGTCCTCGCCCGCCAGCAGCCGCTGCAGGGCGAGGTAGTCGCCGCCGGCCAGCCGCGCGAGGTTGTGCCGCCGCACCGGATCGCTCTCCCCGCGCCGCGCCGCGACCTCCTCGAGCACGGACGTGGCGATGCGCGGCACGGCCACCTCCTGCGTACGCGAGACGATCGTCTGCAACAGCCGGTCGGGCGCCTCGCTCACCAGCAGGAAAACGGTCTTGGGCCACGGCTCCTCCAGAATCTTGAGGATCTTGTTGGCAGCCTCCTCGTTCATCGTCTCCGGCAGCCAGACGAGCATCACCTTGTACTCCGCCTCGAAACTCTTGAACGAGAGCTTGCGGATGATCTCGTCGGCCTCGCGGGCCGAGATGGCGCCGCGCAGCGTCTTGCCCAGATCGAGCGCGTCGTACCACTCCTGCGGCGAGAAATAGCCGCCCGAACGCGCGAAAACCGTGCGCAGCAGCGGCAGGAAGCTGTCCGACGTCACCGCCTCGCCCGATTTCTTGCCCTGCTTGTTGACCGGAAAGACCAGATGCAGGTCGGGATGCGCGAGAGCCGCGATCTGCCGGCAGTCGGGACAGACGCCGCACGAATCGCCGCCGGCGCGGTGCCGGCAGTTGAGATACTGCGCATAGGCCACCGCCAGCGGCAGCGTCCCCGAGCCCGCCGCCCCCGTGAAGAGCTGCGCATGGCTCACGCGCCCCGCTCCGACGCCGGCAACCAGCCGCCGCTTGAGCTCCTCCTGACCGATAATATCCCGAAACTGCATTGCGTCAGCGTTTTTTATTCCGGTTCGTCACGCGGATCGTCTGCATGACGGCGATGGCGACAAGCCCCATGACCGAGGCGGCCAGCACGCCGCTGCGCACAGCGCCGGGCGCGCTGTAAAGCGCCCACACGCCCGCGACGAAAAGGGCGAAGCTCAGCGACAGGATCAACAACTTATTTTTAGCTTCCATCTTTTTCGGTTCATCGTTTCAGGGCCGACCGCAGCAGCCGCCCCACATCAATATGCTCGCGCCGCACGGCGAACAGCGCGAACAGGCCGAACAACACGGCATTCACCGCATATTCCGCGCCGCGCACGGGAACATGACGTGCGAAGAGCGCCCCCGCGAAGAAGAGCCCCAGCCCCAGCGCGACATATTCGCCGATGCGGCGCAGGTCGTAGGGCGTGGGGAAGTAGCGCCGGTTGAGCCAGTAGCTCACCGCCACCATCGCCGCCTCGCTCACCAGCCGCGCCCACGCCGCGCCCGCATAGCCCAGCGAGGGGACGAGCGCCGCGTTCATCGCCACGGTGAAGAACAGCCCCGTGAAGGTGACCCACACGGCCAGCTGCGTCCGCTCCTCGCGCTTGTACCAGAACGAGAGGTTGAGCCACACGCCGCTCAGGACGTTGGCCCCTAGCACCACGGGCAGGATGAAGATCCCCTCTCGGAAATCGGCCCCCACGATCAGCGCGAACAGATCGCGGAACAGGGCGATGCCCAGAAAGATGAACATAGAGGCCATCACGTAGTATTTCATCGCCGCAGCATTCATCCCGATGAAGTCGCTCTTCTTGTAGTCGGCCAGAAAAAAGGGTTCGGCCGCCAGCCGGTACATCTGCGTGAAGAGCATCATCACCACGGCGATCTTCGTGACGGCGCCGTAGACGCCCAGTTGCGCCATCGCCCCCGCAGGGACGAGGTATTTAATCATCTGACGGTCGATGAACTCATTGGCCGTGCCGGCCACGCCGCTGACGAGCAGCGGCAGCGAGTAGACCAGCACCGCCGCAAGCAGCCGCCCGTCAATGCGCGGCACCGTGCGGTCGGTGGTCAGCAGGACGACGCCGAAGGTCAGCGCGCTGGCCGCCAGATTGGCCGCGAAGACCCATCCCACGCCGAAGGGCGTGGCGTAGAGTCCGCCCAGCGCGAAGGCGATCGCCAGCGCGACGTTGACCACGACGCTCAGCGCCTTGATCCCCACGAAGGTCATCGCCCTCCCCTGTTCGCGCAGGCGCGAGAAGGGGAGGCACGCCGCCACGTCGAACCACACGACGGCGGCCACGAGCAGCACATACTGCGGATGGGCCGCATAGGTCTCACCCATCCACCCCGCCACGCGTTGGCGGCCGAGCGCCGCCAGCACGAAGAAGAGCGTGGCGGCCAGCAGCGTCACGCCCCACGTCGTGGCGAAGAGCCGCCGCTTGCCCGCACGCGCCGCCGCCGCGATCCGCTCGGGAGTGCCGCCCGCCGCCGAGGCTGCGGCGTCGGCCTTGGCCGCGAAACGGAAATAGGCCGACTCGAGCCCCATGGTGAGCACCACCAGAGCGAAGGGAATCAGCGCATAGACATCGGTGACGACACCGTAGGCCGCCGGCTCGAACACCCGTGTGAAGACGGGGGTGAGCAGGTAGCTCAAGAAGCGCACCACGATGGTGCTGATGCCGTAAACGGCGGTCTGTTTGGCTAACTTTTCGAGCATCTCTCCGCATGCGCCCCGCGCGGGGCCTTTATCCGGCAAAGATACAAAATAGTTGCGACTTCGCGCCCCGCACATCTCCAAAAAGAGCGCCGCGGAAGGGTTTTTTAGGATGCGGAGTCGAACGTATCGTTTTTTTTCGTACATTTGCCTCAATTGGAAAATAATGAACTTAAATGCCGAAGTTGTATGACAACAAGGTAGAAGTAGCGAAAAAACCCGGCTGGCTCAAAATCCGCCTCCACCGCACGGCGCAATTCGCCGAGGTGGACCGGATCGTAAGGGAACATGCGCTGCATACGATCTGCAGCAGCGGGATGTGCCCCAACAAGTCCGAATGCTGGAGTCGCAGGACGGCTACCTTCATGATCTTGGGCGACGTCTGCACACGGAGTTGCCGTTTCTGTGCCACGCGCACGGGACGTCCGCTTCCGCCCGATGCGGCCGAACCCGAACAACTGGCCCGCAGCGCCAAGCTGATGGGACTCCGGCACGTTGTCGTAACATCCGTTACCCGTGATGATTTGCCCGACGGAGGCGCCCGCCACTGGGCCGCCGTCGTCGAGGCACTCCGCCGAGAGAATCACGACGCAACGATCGAGCTCCTTATTCCAGATTTCGACGCCCGCCCCGAGTTGCTGGACACGGTGGCGGCGGCGAAGCCCGACATCATCGGGCACAACATCGAAACCGTCGAGCGACTCACCCCTCAGGTGCGTTCGCGCGCACGCTATGCGACCTCGCTCCGTACGCTGGAGCTGCTCGCAGCGCGCGGCGCGACGACCAAGAGCGGGCTGATGCTCGGTCTCGGCGAAACCGATGACGAGGTGTTGCGCACGCTGCACGACCTGCGCCGGGCAGGTGTGCGGATCGTCACCCTCGGCCAGTATCTTCGACCCACGCTGGAGCACTGTCCCGTTGCGGAATACATCACTCCCGAGAAATTCGAAGCATACCGGCAGCAGGCGCTCGCCCTGGGATTCGACTACTGCGCCAGCGCACCGATGGTGCGCTCGTCGTATCGGGCTCAGGAAGCGCTCGAAGCGATTAGGAAGGGATAATCGAAGATGGAACGGCCGGCGGGCTCGCCGCCGGATGCATGTCCGTCCATCTTTGATCTTTGATTTGATTCGTATGTTGACTGTTCGGACGATCGACCTGGGGCGCATGCCCTACCGCGACTGCTGGGAATACCAGCGGCGGTTGTTCGATGCGCTCACCGCACGCCGGGGCGAAGCCTCCGGCGAGGCGGGCTGGATCCTGACGGTCGAACATCCGCCGGTCTACACACTGGGCAAGAGCGGCAAGGCGCAGAACCTGCTCGTCGGCGAGGAGTTCCTGCGGGCGAAGGGGGCCGAGTACTACCCGATCGACCGCGGGGGCGACATCACCTTCCACGGGCCCGGGCAGGTGGTCTGCTACCCGATTCTCGACCTCGGCAGGCTGGGAATCGGCCTGCGGGAGTACGTCGGACGGCTCGAAGCGGCCGTCATCGAGGTCGTGGGCCGCTACGGCATCCGCGGCAGCCGCATCGCGGGCGCTTCGGGCGTCTGGATCGCCGATGAAGGCACCGCACCGCGCAAGATCTGCGCAATAGGAGTGCGCGCATCGCGTTTCATTACCATGCACGGCTTCGCCCTCAACGTGGCGACCGACCTCGAATGGTTCCGCTACATCAACCCCTGCGGATTCGCCGACCGCGGCGTGACCTCGATCGCGCGCGAAACGGGCCGCACGGCGGACATGAACGAGGTGAAGCAACTGACAGTAACCATTTTAAGCGAGAAATTGAATGTCGAAATATATAATCGTTAAACAGTATGCCTATAGAAAAAAGATGGGTTGTCAAACCGCAAGGCGACCCCGCGACCGTGGAGGCGCTCGCCTCTGCGCTGCGGATTCCGCCCGTGTTGGCTAACCTGCTCGTACAAAGAGGCATAGACACCGAAGAGAAGGTTCACTCGTTCTTCAACCCGCAGCTCTCGGACCTCCATGACCCCTTCCTGATGAAGGACATGGATCGCGCCGTGGAGCGTGTCGAGGCCGCCGTGCGCAACCAGGAGACGATCATGGTTTACGGCGACTACGACGTGGACGGAACGACGGCCGTGGCGCTGGTCTACAAGTTCCTGCGCCACATCGGCCACCGCAACCTGCTCTTTTACATACCGGACCGCTACACCGAGGGGTACGGTATCTCCGTAAAGGGGATCGATTACGCCGCCCGCAAGGGCGTGACGCTCATCATCGCCCTCGACTGCGGCATCAAAGCCACGGAGAAGGTAGCCTATGCGAAGACCCAGGGCGTGGATTTCATCATCTGCGACCATCACCTCCCCGCCGAGGAGATCCCCCGTGCGGTAGCCGTTCTCGACCCGAAGCGCCCCGACTGCTCCTATCCGTTCGACGAACTGTCGGGCTGCGGCGTGGGGTTCAAACTGGTGCAGGCCTATGCCCGCAAGAACGGAATGCCCTTCTCGTCGATCGCGCCGCTGCTCGACCTGCTGGTGGTGAGCATCGCCTCGGACATCGTGCCGCTGGTGGGCGAAAACCGCATCCTGGCCCACTACGGACTCGAACTGCTCAACCGCGCGCCGTCGAAGGGACTGCTGTCGATCATCCGCATCTGCGGGCTCAACAAGCATGCGATCACCATCGACGACATCGTCTTCAAGATCGGCCCCCGCATCAACGCCGCCGGCCGCATGCGCATGGACGAGCACGACGAAAACGCCGCGCCGTCGGGCGGATACGCCGCCGTGAACCTGCTGGTGGAGAACAACGAGAGCGACGCCGAGGACTACGGCTCGATCATCGACGCCTTCAATCAGGATCGCAAGTCGATCGACCGCCACGTGACGCAGGAGGCTCACGAGATCATCGAACGCGATCCCGAGCTCAAGAACCGCAAGAGCACGGTGATCTACAACCCCAAGTGGATGAAGGGGATCGTGGGGATCGTGGCGTCGCGCCTGATCGAGACCTACTTCCGGCCGACGGTCGTCCTGACGCAGAGCAACGGCTTCGCCACGGGTTCGGCCCGTTCGGTGCCGGGCTTCGACCTTTATCAGGCCGTGGAGTCATGCGCCGACCTGCTCGAAAACTTCGGCGGGCACATGTATGCCGCGGGGCTCACGATGCGGCCGGAGAGGGTCGAGGAGTTCACGCAGCGGTTCAACGCCTATGTCGAGCGCAACATCGATCCGCAGATGCTCATCCCGCAGGTGGATGTCGACGCCGAACTGCTCTTCTCGGAGATCACGCCCGCCTTCCGCCGCGAGCTCAAGCGCTTCGAGCCCTTCGGGCCAGGCAATGCGGCGCCAATCTTCGCCACGCGCGGGGTCAGCAACCGCGGCGACGCCAAGCTGGTGGGGGCCGAGTGCGAACACCTGCGCATGGATCTCACGCAGCGGCAGAAGCCCAACACCACACTGCAATGCATCGCCTTCCAGCAGCCGGAGCATTTCGAGTGGATTCGTTCGGGACGCCCCGTCGACGTATGTTACCAGATCGTGGAGAACCACTACCGCGGCACGGTCTCGACGCAGCTGCGCGTGAAGGACATCAAGCCCGTGGGGAGATAGCCTCCTTGCGCGGAACGAACAATCGGGGTGCCGGTCGCGACCGGCACCCCCGCTCGTTTGATTATAGCGCTCGTCACGCTTCGCGGCAGGCGCTTTTACGGCAAAGCAGGTATTTCAGGCCGCAGAAAACCGCCGTCAGCACGACCGCTGCCACGACCGCCGTAATGCTCATCCGCCCCGCCGCGAAGGGTTTGTCGGCCGCTCCGCGGCTCAGAAAAGCAAGAGCTGTGAAGAAGTAGAAGCCGACGAACGCCGAGAGGAAGAGCGCCAGCGGCTTGCGCACGCGATCCCGCGGCAGCGGCACCTTCGCACCCCCGTTCAGTTCGGGGTACCACTGCCCGACGACCACATCTTCGAAGAACCCGAAGACGAAAGCAACGGCCAGCGCATAGACCATCGGCCACAGAAGCGCCAGCCGGCCTTCGGGCTGACACGACTCGGACGGAGCCAAGGTCATGATCCAGAAAAAGGAAAAAAAGCGAAAGGCGAATTCATAGATTTTGGGCGGACGGTTCATGGGATCGAGTATGGTGTTTTTTCAACGATTGACTGTCTGTCGGGAAAAATGCCAACCGTCGGAAACGCGCCCGGTAGAAAACGATGTCGGCCACTACCAATAAGCTCGTCACGAACAGGGCGCTGCCCAAACACCGGATGATCGGGAAAGGTGAGACCTCGTAACGCTGATAGGCGTAAAACAGAAAAAAGAAGATGAATGTAAGGATGTTCTTCTTTGTACAGGATTTGATAAATTCGCTACGTTCCATCAGCATCTCCTCTATTTGGTGTTTCTGCAAATATATCCATATTATGATAAAAATTCAAATATTTCAGAGATATATTTCAAACGTTTATTAACCTGCTTTCACATACAAATAAAACAGGATAAATTACATAGAAATAGTAATCGTAAACAAGCAGCCGGCTCCATATCGTAACCGCTAATCGTTCGGTACGGGCTACAACCGATTCGTCCTGCGATCGGTTGCGGGACGAATGCCCGGATTTCGGACGGGCGATTCTAAAGATGCAACGTTCAGTTCGGGTTGCGGCTGCGCCCTGCAAAGGGATCGAAGAAGTGATCCAACAGCGCGAACACCAATGCGACGAAAAAACTGTACCCCACCGTCCGCACCAGCGAATAGGGTTCGGGCCAGAGCCAGAGTTTGCAGGCGGTGTCGAACGTGAAGAGCCCGACGAACCAGAACAGGGTTCTCATGAGGAAGCGAGGGAATCGTTTTTGGGGTGCCATGAGATGCGGGGATCAAAGGGTTTGCAGTCAGAGGAATCGGGAGGGGCAGACCACCGAAACACATCCGGCGGCAAAATAGGAATTTTTTCGCAATCCTCCAAACGGTTCGGATAATCATCGGATCGGACACAAAAAAAGCCCCGCCTTTCGGCGGAGCAGAGATCGAAGGAGTTCCGATCAGAGATTGGGGTTGATCTTCGACCACTCCGATACGGGGGGAACGATATTGAGCGTAACGAGCTCGTCGCGCATCTTGCAGAGGTGCTCGTAGCTGGCGTCGAGGCTCGCCACCTCGTCGGCCGTACCCGTCGGAACCTCGTAGTGGCAGCCCGTGGCGTCGAGCGTGGTCTTCATCGCCATCATGATGCACTTGTACTTCTCGTTGTTGACGAACGTGCCGGCCGGCCAGCGGAACGCCTCGCCGCCCATCGCCGAACGGATCATCTCGACCGAGAGGTAGGACGGGCTCTGGAACGACGAACGGCCGCGAAGCTCGATGATCTTGGCACCGCCCTTCGTCACATCCTGCTGCATCTGCTTCCACTCCTCTGCGGAGAACTCGGGCGTGCCGATGATCTCGCTCAGCGGCTTGCCGGCGACCTTCACGGCGCTGCCGAAGACGGCCATCTGCTCGCCGTGGCCGCCGTAGGTGGCGCAACCCGTGATCTGGTTTTGCATCACGCCGAACTTCTTGGCCAGCGCGCTCTGCAGACGCGTCGAGTCGAGCGCCGCCAGCGTCGTCACCTGCGAAGGCTTCAGACCCGAGTAGAGCAGCGTCACCAGACCCGTCAGGTCGGCGGGGTTGAAGATGATGACCACGTGCTTCACATCGGGGCAGTAAGCCTTGATATCCTTGCCCAACTGCTCGGCGATCTCGCAGTTGCCCTTGAGCAGATCCTCGCGCGTCATGCCGGCCTTACGCGGCGCACCGCCCGACGAGATGATGTACTTGGCACCCGTGAGCGCCTCCTTCACGTCGGTCGTGGCCGTGATGTTCACGCCGTCGAAACCGCTCTGGCGCATCTCCTCGGCAACGCCTTCGGGCGAGAAGACGTCGTAGAGGCAGAGCTCCGAGGTCAGACCCATCATCAGCGCCGTCTGCGCCATGTTGGAACCGATCATGCCGGCTGCGCCGACGATCGTCAATTTTTCGTTTGTCAGAAAAGCCATAACTTGCAATTATTATTGTTAGAGAATTAACAGTGATTCGCACCACAAAAGTAATACTTTTTTTCGATTAACGTGCACATTCTTTGCTTTTGTTCGTAAAAACGCACCGATCTGCGACGGATGTCGTACCTTTGGCGCGGAAAGGGAGCCGGCGCAGCGCCATGTCACCCGCAGAGTCGGCGACAGGGGGTCCGGCGCTCGCAGCGTCGGGTCAGGGGTTCGGCGCATCCCCCGCCGCACGACCGCTCACCGATTACGAACGCAACGCCGGACCCGACACGAAGACCGTATGTTCTCCGAAAAACGAGGCAGCATCCTCCACGGCATTCTGCTCATCGCACTCTTTTCGTGTGCGGCATTCTATCTGGCGGACACACAGGCGGCGCGCAGCCTCTCGCTCAGTCCGCTGATTCTGGGCATCCTGCTCGGCATGCTCTACGCCAACAGCCTGCGCAACCACCTGCCCGAAACATGGGTGCCGGGCATCCTCTTCTGCTCGAAGCAGTTGCTACGCGCAGGCATCGTGCTCTACGGTTTCCGGCTGACCTTTCAGAGCGTGACGGCCATCGGCGCGCCGGCCATCGCCATCGACACGGCGGTGGTGGTCGGGACGCTCGTGCTGGGAATCGTGCTGGGACGGGCACTGAAGATGGACGACGATCTGGCCCTGCTCACCTCGACAGGCAGCGCCATCTGCGGCGCCGCGGCCGTACTGGGCGCAGAACCCGTCGTGAAGGCCGAGCCGCACAAGACGGCAGTCGCGGTCTCGACGGTGGTGATCTTCGGCACGGTCTCGATGTTCCTCTTTCCTGCGCTGTGGCGGACGGGGCTGCTCGGCCTGACACCCGAACAGATGGCCCTTTACACGGGTGCGACGCTGCACGAAGTGGCTCACGTCGTCGGGGCGGGCAACGCCATGAGTCCCGCGATCGCCGACGGCGCCATCATCGTCAAGATGATTCGCGTGATGATGCTCGCACCCGTGCTGCTGGCGTTGGGGCTGCTGGCGGCACGACGCACGAAAGACAGGAGCGCCCGCACGAAGATCACCGTGCCGTGGTTCGCATTCGGTTTTCTGGCCGTTATCGGGTTCAACTCGCTCGACCTGCTACCCCGCACGCTGGTCGAAGGGATCGACGCGCTGGACACATTTCTGCTGACGATGGCCATGACGGCACTGGGCGCCGAGACCAGCATCGAGAAGTTCAAACGGGCAGGATTCAAACCCTTCGCGCTGGCCGGACTGCTCTATCTATGGCTGCTGGGCGGAGGTTACCTGCTGACCGAATGGATCTCATAATCCGGACGGGCGGCGCACCTGTCATCGGACTCAGCTCCGAAGGGCGCATGGCATAGGCGCTCGGCAGCCCCTTCGGGCAGGAAGACGAGCGTCGTCCGGCACCTGAGCGGAACGGGCAGCCGCAGCGCACGGCGCCGGATGAAAGCTCCGGCAGCGGCACGCCATCGGATCAGCGTTCATAGATCGACTCCGAGCGGGGCGTGTCGTGCGAATGCTCGTCATTCTGACGGCTCACGCCGAGGATCATTCCCAGGGCGATGACCGTGAAGAGCACCGACGAGCCGCCGCGCGAGATGAGCGGCAGCGTCTGCCCCGTCTCGGGCATCAGATTGACCGTCACCATCACGTGCAGCAGCGCCTGACACGTAATCATGAGCGCCAGCCCCAAGACCAGCAGCCCGGGAAAGGCCGTGCCGCAGCGGACGAAGATCTCCCGCGCGCGGAAGAAAATCCACAGGTAGAGCAGCAGCAGGATGCCGGCCAGGATGATGCCGTACTCCTCGACGAAGAAGGCATAGGCGTAGTCGCTCTCGGGGTGGATCATCTCGACGCGCATGGCGCTCTGGCCGGCGCCCTCGCCCAGCAGGCCGCCGTTGTGGATGGCGATCATCGACCGTTCGGTGTCGGTGAGCCGGTCGATGGGTTTCTCGGTCTGCGACGTCGTCCACAGGTCGATCCACGTGCTCACGCGTCCGCCCGCCGTCTCGCTGCGCCCCAGCCTGAGCGTACCGGCCAGCAGCAGCGCCGCACAGGCCAGTCCCACGAGCCGCACCAGTTCGCTCACGCGCACGCGTCCGATGAGCATCATGACCAGCGAGGTGAGGAAGACCAGCATCGCCGACGACGTATGGGCCGGAAAGATCACCACGCACGACAGCACGACAGGCAGCAGGATGGGGATCGTCCCCTCGCGCCAGATCTTGCGCTGCGCCGGCGTGCGCCACCGCAGGGGGTTGAGCGACGGGACGATCCGCAGGCGGTCGATCCTGCTCTGACGCGAAGAGAGGCGGCGCGCCAGCAGCAGGATCGTGGCGACCTTGAGCGCCTCCGAGGGCTGGAACTGGAATCCCGCGACGGGAATCCACCGCGCAGCGCCGTTGGTCGTGGCGCCGATGAAATAGACGGCTACCGTCAGCAGCAGGCTCAGCGCATAGACCGGCGGCGCCAGCCGGTTGTAAACGCGGCAGTTGATCTTGTGGACGATGACGATGATCGGGACGCAGAGGATCAGGATGCCCAGCTGCTGCCGCAGGAAATGGGCCGTCGACCGCGCCGTATGGGCGTCGTAGGCCATCTTGGCGGTCGACGAGTAGACCACCAGCACCGAAACGACGGCCAGCGCCGCGATGATGATCCACAGCACGCGGTCGCCGGTGAACACCGAGCCGAGCATCGCCCGCAGGCCGCCGGACGGCGCGGGGGCGGTTGTTTCAGGGGAAGCGGACTCTTTCATTTACAGTCGTGTTGTCAGTCGCCCTCCGGCGGAGGGATTCGTCATCGGAAAGGGTCAGAGGTGTTCGCCGACCCAGCGTTTGAACAGCTCGCCCCGCTGCTCGTAGTTTCTGAACAGGTCGAACGACGCGCAGGCGGGCGACAGCAGCACGGCATCGCCCGAACGGGCGGCACGGCGCGCGGCCTCCATCGCTTCGTCGAGCGAAGCCGTGGAGATCACCTCGGGCACGACACCCGTGAAGGCGTCGGCCAGCTTGCGGTTGTCGACGCCCATGCAGACAAGCGTGTGCACCTTCTCGCGGGCGAACGCCTTGAGCGGTTCGTAGTCGTTGCCCTTGTCGGTGCCGCCGGCGATCCACACCACGGGGCGTGTCATGCTCTCGAGCGCATACCATACCGAATCGACGTTGGTGGCCTTCGAGTCGTTGATCCACAGCACGCCGCCCGACTCGCGCACGGGTTCGAGGCGGTGTTCGACCGGCGCGAAGGCGCAGATCGAACGGCGGATGCGGTCGGGCTCGACGCCTGCGGCCAGCGCGGCCAGCGCTGCAGCCATGGCGTTGTAGGCGTTGTGCAGACCGCCGATGCGCATGCGGCGCGTGTCGACCGTCACCGAGCGGTCGCCCACGGTGGCCGTGAAGCGGCCGTCGCCGCTCAGGAAGGCGTCGCCGTCGCTGCCGGCCACGGCCGCACGGGCGGCGAAGGGAAGCTGCCGCTGCGGCAGCCGGCAGGAGGGCAGCAGCGACCAGATCGTCTCGTCGTCGGCCGAGTAGATGAAGCTGTCGCCGGCGCGCTGGTTCTGTGCGATGCGCATCTTGGCGGCGGCGTATTTGGCGAACGAGTGGTCGTAGCGGTCGAGATGGTCGGGCGTGATGTTGGTCAGCACGCCGATGTCGGCCCGAAAGCGGAACATGCCGTCCAACTGGAACGAGCTGAGCTCCAGAACGTACCAGTCGAAATGGCCCGTAGCCACCGAGTAGGCGAAACTCTCGCCGATGTTGCCGCCCAAAGCGACGTTGTAGCCCGCGTCGCGCAGAATCTTGTAAACGAGCGACGTGGTGGTGGTCTTGCCGTTCGATCCGGTGATGCAGATCGTGCGCGCGCCGTCGAGGTAGCGGCCCGCGAACTCGATCTCGGAGATCACCGGTACGCCCCGCTCGCGCAGCTTGCGCACGATAGGCGCCGAGTCGGGAATGCCGGGCGATTTGACGCACTCCGAGGCGGCGAGGATGCGCTCCTCGCTGTGGCCGCCCTCCTCGTAGGGCACGCCCCATGCTTCGAGCTTCATGCGGTAGCGGTCGGCGATGCGGCCGCTGTCGGACAGAAAGACATCGTAGCCCTTTCTGCGGGCGAGGATCACCGAGCCGTAGCCGCTGATCCCGCCGCCCAATACAACCAGTCTCTTCATTCGGGTATGCGGATCAGGCGTTGAGAATGCGTTGGTACATCTCGCAGACGAAGTTGAGGATCGGCGCATAGCGCCCCTCGCGCAGCGAAGGCGACAGCATCGAGTAGTACTCCACGACCTCCTCGATCGGGAAGGGCTGGCAGGTGAAGTAGTAGGCCGACAGCGGCGAGGCGGGATTCTCGCGGATGTAGGCGCAGCGGCGCGCCTTGATGCCGCGCTCGAGCAGACGCAGCTCGTTGTTGAGCTGGCGCTGGCGCTCGGGCGACAGGTCGTCCCACTCGCCGGCCAAATTCTGGCGGCGCAGCGTCGCGGCGCGAAGCTCCTCGCGGCGGTGCTCCTTGCCGTAAGCGTAGTCGGCCTCGAAGACGGGCGATCCCTTGACACGCCAGTCGAACGTATCTTCGTCCTGGAACAGGCCCAGCACTTCGAGCTGCTCGCCCGGCAGGATGAAGAAGCTGGCCAGCGCAGGAGCGTCGGCAGCATCGTCGCGGCGGTGGAGCGTGACGGCATAGATCTTATCGTCGTCGGGCAGCATGTACTTGCCGTCGAGATCGGTCTGCGCCGTACGCGTCCCGCCCGAGAAAACCTTGTCGTACTCTTCGTAACAGAGCCGCAGATCGGCGCGCGGAACCTGCACGGCAATGCGTCCCTTGAGCGGCGCCGGAGTCTGCGCCTGCGCGGCGAAGCTGCCGAGAAGCAACAGCGTCGCAATCCAGATTTTTTTCATGGCATTCATCGTATTTGGTTTCGATTAACGGATTTTGAGCGTCGCAAGCGTCGCCAACGCCAGCAGCAGGCTGACGATCCAGAAGCGGATGACGATCTTGGTCTCGAAGATCCCACGTTTCTGGTAGTGGTGGTGGATGGGCGACATCAGGAAGATGCGCCGGCCTTCGCCGTAACGGCGTTTGGTGTACTTGAAAAAGGAGACCTGCATCATAACGGACAAACTCTCAACAAAAAACACGCCGCAAAGGATCGGAAGCAACAATTCTTTGCGGATGCAGAGGGCGAAGACGGCGATAATGCCCCCGATGGCCAGCGAACCCGTGTCGCCCATGAAGGTCTGGGCAGGAAACGAGTTGTACCACAGGAAGCCGATCAGCGCGCCGGTGAAGGCCGCAGCGAAGACCACCAGTTCGCCCGCGCCCGGGATGAACATAATGTTGAGGTAGTCGGCATAGACGATGTGGCCCGACAGATAGGCCAGAATCGCCAGCACCACCACGATCGGAGCCGAAACGCCCGAGACCAGCCCGTCGAGCCCGTCGGTCAGGTTGGCGCCGTTGGAGACAGCCGTAACGACGAAGATGGCCACCAGCACGTAGAGAATCCACGTGGCCACGCGGTTGCCGCCCGTGAACCAGGCGTAGTCGAACTCGTTGTTCTTGACGAAGGGGATCGTCGTCTGGGTGGTCTTGACACTCTCGGTGCCCATCACCACGCGATTCGTCGTGACGCTCTCGATCACCTCGCCGCCGTCATCGAGAAAGAGATGTTCGACGGGTTCGACCACCTTGTCGCGCACCACCACATCGGGCGAAACGCACATCACCGTGCCGACGATGATGCCGAGGCCCACCTGCCCCACGATCTTGAACTTGCCCTTGAGCCCCTCCTTGTTGTGACGGAAGACCTTGATATAGTCGTCCATGAAGCCCAGCAGCCCCAGCCAGACCGTCGAGACGAGCATCAGCTGGATATAGACGTTGTCCAGCCGGCCGAAGAGCAGCACCGGAACCAGCACGGCCAGCAGGATCATCACGCCGCCCATCGTGGGCGTACCCCGCTTCTGGAGCTGGCCTTCGAGGCCGAGGTTGCGGATCTCCTCGCCGATCTGACGGCGCTGCATGAAACGGATGATCCGCTGGCCGAAGGTGATCGTGATGAGGAGCGCCAACATCACGGCCAGCGCCGAGCGGAACGAAATGTACTGGAACATACCTGCGCCGGGCAGGTCGTAGGCGAGGTCGAGGTAGCGGAAAAGATGGTAAAGCATACGTCGATAAGGTGCCGGCCGAGGCCGGCGGATTGTGAAAAATTAGCGTTGAATGGAAAAAATGCGTTCGATCTGCTCGCGGTCGTCGAAATGTCGGCGTTCGTCGCCCACGATCTGATAGGTTTCGTGTCCCTTGCCCGCCAGCAGCACGATGTCGCCCGGACGGGCCAGCATCGCCGCCGCGCGGATCGCCTCGCCGCGGTCGGCGATGCGCAGGTAGCGCGCCTCGGGCGGTAGACCGGCGATCATCTCGTCGAGGATCGCCTCGGGGTCTTCGTGCCGCGGGTTGTCGGAGGTGAAGACCGCCGTCGCGGCATACTTCACCGCCACGGCGGCCATCTCGGGCCGCTTGGTGCGGTCGCGGTCACCGCCGCAGCCGCAGACGACGATGAGCTGGCCGCCGGAGCAGAGTTCGCCCAGCGTGCGCAGCACATTCTCCAGCGCGTCGGGCGTGTGGGCGTAGTCGACCACGGCCGTGCGGCCGTCGGCCGCGCGCACGAACTCGAGCCGGCCGCTCACGGGCGCGAGGCAGCTCAGCGCCGTGAGCACCTCGGTGCGGTCGGCCCCCAGCAGCAGCGCGGCGCCGAAGACGGTCAGCAGATTCGAGGCGTTGAAGCGCCCGAGGAACCGCACCCACACCTCGTCGGCGCCCAGCCGCAGCAGCATCCCGTCGAGATGCTGCTCCAGCACGCGGCCCGTGAAGTCGGCGGCCGAGCGCAGCGAATAGGCGGACACAGCGGCACGGGTGTTCTGCACCATGACGCGGCCGTTGCGGTCGTCGGCGTTCGTCAGCGCAAAGGCGCCGGCGGGCAGCTCGTCGAAGAAGCGTTTCTTGGCCGCGATATAGGCGGCGAAGGTCTTGTGGTAGTCGAGGTGATCGTGGGTGATGTTGGTGAAGAGCCCGCCGGCGAAGCGCAGGGCACGGATGCGCTGCTGGACGACGGCGTGCGACGACACCTCCATGAAGCAGTAGGCGCAGCCGGCGTCGACCATCTCGCGCAGCAGAGCGTTGAGCCGGATGGCGTCGGGGGTGGTGTGGGTCGAATCGATGCGCCGTTCGCCCACGCGGTAGACCACCGTAGAGATCAGTCCCGCCTCGTAGCCCAGCCGGCGGAAGAGGTCGTAGAGCAGCGTGGCAACGGTGGTCTTGCCGTTGGTGCCGGTGACGCCCACCAAGCGCAGCTCGCGGCTGGGATGGTCGTAGAAGGCCGCCGCCATGTCGGCCAGCGCCGCATGGGTGTCGGCCACCGCGACGTAGCAGACCCCCTCGGCCAGCGTCTCGGGCATGCGCTCGCAGACGACGGCGACGGCACCCGCCGCGACGGCCTGCGGGATGAAGCGATGGCCGTCGGCCGCCGTGCCCGCCACAGCGAAGAAGCAACTGCCGGCGGCGACCTCGCGCGAGTCGCACGTCAGCGACCGCACGACCTGTCCCGCCGCATTGCGGACGGTTACGACCTCAGTCGCTTCGATCAGAGAATCAATCGGTTTCATATCATCTTGCATTTCATTGTCTCAGACGCAGCGTCACCGTCTGCCCACGCCGGACGGGTGCGCCGGGCGGCAACGTCTGTTCGCGCACGGCACCCTTGCCCGTGAAGGCGACGCGCAGACCGCGGCTTTCGAGCAGGAAAAGCGCCTCCTTCAGCCCCATGCCGCGCACGTCGGGCATCGTCTGCGGATCGTCCGCCAGCGGCGTCACCACCACACGGGACAGCGAATCGACACGCGTGCGCCCCCATCCCGAACGGCTGTCGCTCACCACGCGGGGCATCAGCTCGCCCGCCGCCTCGCGGATCTGGGCGATGTCGCCCCCCTTGACCGTGCGGGCGTAATGCGCCTCGTCGGAGGGTTCGACGCGGCCGTACCACTCGTGCTGACGGTTGTAGATGTAGTTGACGATCTGCTGCTCGACGGGGCCCGACAGCCCTGCGCCGTAGTAGGTCGTGCCCCGCCCGCGACGGGTGAACATCGCCGTGAGCACGGTGTATTTGGGATCGTCGGCCGGAAAATAGAGCACCATCGTACCGAGGTAGTAGCCGTCGGAGTACCTGATCCCGTCCTGCGCGAACTGCGCCGTGCCGGTCTTGCCCGCGATCTTGAAGAGCGTCGTGTCGCGGAAGAACTGTTTGGCCGTGCCGGTCGTGCCGACCTCCTCGAGGCACGTGCGCACCTTGCGCAGCGCCGACGACGAGCAGATCCGGTCGACGAGCACCCGCCGCCCGGGACGCTCGACCACCTCGCCGCCGCGCCGGATCTCGCGCACGAGCCGCGGAGCGACCATGCAGCCGTCGTTGGCCACGGCGTTGTAGAGCGTGAGCGTGTGCAGCGGCGTGAGCTCGATGGCATAGCCGTAGCCCATGTTGACGATCGAGACGTCGGGGTACCAGATCTTCATGCCCGGCGCGGGGAAGAGCGGAGCCACGGCGCCGAACTCCTCCAGCCCCACCGTGCGGTCGAGGTGCAGATGGCGCAGGTAGTCGACATATCGTTTGGGGTCGTCCTTGTAGGTTTCGTAGACGGCGCGGGCGAAAAAGACGTTGGACGAGTGGGCCACGGCATCCTTCAGATCGAGCGGCGGCAGCCCGTGGGAATCCTGCACCGTGGTGCGGCCCACCTTGACGCGGGCGCCGTTGCCGGTGTCGAAGGTCTTGTCGAGCGGCATCCCCGCATCGTCGACCAGCGCCAGCAGCGCCGCCAGCTTGAAGGTCGACCCGGGCTCCATGCGCGACGAGAGGGCGTGGTTCTTCACCTCGGCGTAGCCCCCCGCTTTGGTGCGCGAGAGATTGGCCATCGCCAGCAGGTCGCCCGTGGCGACCTCCATGACCAGCGCCGTGCCCCACAGCGCATTCTGCGCCTCGAGCTGGCGGCGCAGCGCGCGGTCGGCCACGTCCTGCATCTCGAGATCGAGCGTGGTGACCACATCCAGTCCGTCCTCGGGCTCGGAGTTGTCGCCCCCGACCACGCGGCCGTAGAAGCCGCGGGCGATGCGCTGGCGGCGCGCCTTGCCGTCGCGCCCCTCGAGCACGTCGCGCAGAACGTGCTCCACGCCGTAGTTGCCCCGATCGCCGATGAGCCCGATCGTGCGGCGCGCCAGCTCGCCCTGCGGGTAGACCCGTTCGTCGCGCTCGCGCAGGCGGTAGGTCATGCCCATATTCCAGTTCAGAATGGGATAATGGCGCAGCGTCTGCCACTCGGTGTAGTCGATCTCGCGCGGCAGCAGCGCCACGGGGGTATGGTCGCGCAGCGTGTCGTAGAGCTTCACGGTGAGGTACTCCTCGCCCCGCATCCGGTCCCACCAGCGGCGCAGACGCCCCTCGGAGCGCGGGACGAGCGTATCCTTGCGGTAGGTGACGCGGTAGCGGCGGGCATGCTCGCGCTGCATCGCCTGCGCATAGGCCGCCGCCGGTTTGTCCTTGAAATAGAGCGCCAGCAGCTTGGCGAGCGAATCGCTCTGCTCGCGGAACGTGGCCAGCGAATCGAATCCCGGGCTGCCGTAGTCCATCTCGACCTGATAGCGGAAGAGCGATGTGGCCAGCGGCTCGCCGTGGCGCGCGAGGATGTTGCCGCGCCGCGCGGGAAGGATCTCGTCCGTAAAGATGCGGCCCGCCAAACGTTCGGCGTTGTAGGCCACCTCCGACGAAAAGAGCTGCACCCAGATCAGGCGTGCGAAGACCAGCGTCGCGATCAGAATGAAGACGGCGTAGAGCAGATGCACGCGGAAGAGGATGTCGCGTTTGATCGGGGAGTTCTCCTTGGGCTGCGGCATGGTCAGTCTTCGATGATTTCGCCCGGCGCCGCCGGATCGTACAACGGAATGCCGCGCTCGGCCAGCGCGCGCACGACCGCCGAGTGGGTCGTCGAACGGAAACTCTGCTCCTGAAGCCGCACCGAGCGCTCGCGCAGCAGCTGCACCTCGCGCTCGAGGCGCGAATACTTCAGGTCGAGGTGCAGAGCCGTGAACATCACGAAGATGCTCACGAAGAAGGTGACGGCCATGTAGAGCAGGTAGCGGTAATAGTCCGCAAACCCTTCGCGCACGAGGATGTTGCCCGAAAAGAGCTGCCACAGCAGACTCGACCTGCGGCGGTGCTCCAGACGGGCGGCGCGCTCGCGTTCGGCACGCTGCTCCTCGTCGGCCGCGCGGTCGGCGCGCAGGTCGTCGTCGGCCTCGCCGCTCTGCACGCGCAGCACCTCGCGGCGGATCTTGCGCGCGAGTTCCGCCTCGCGGGCCGCAGCTTCGCGCTCGGCGTCGGTCGTGGGGTCGAATTCGGTATCTTCGTAACGCATGGTCACAAGTCGTTTTTGATCGCTGCGCGCAGTTTGGCCGAGCGCGAGCGGGAATTGCGCTCCAGCTCCTCGGGCGACGGCGTGACGGCCTTGCGCGTGAGCAGCGTGAAGGGAGGCTCGGAACGGCCGAAGAAATCCCTCTCGGCACGGCCTTCAAAGTTGCCGGCGCGCAGGAAGTTCTTGACCAGCCGGTCTTCGAGCGAGTGGTAGGAGATCACCACCAGCCGCCCGCCCGGGCGCAGCACCCGCAGGCTCTGCTCGAGCGCCATGCGCAGCGCCTCCATCTCGCCGTTGACCTCGATGCGCAGGGCCTGAAAGAGTTTGGTGAGGAACTTCGCCTCCTCGCGCTTGGGAGTACACGGCACGACGGCCGCCACCAGCGCCTCGGTCGTGACGATGGGCGCCGCGGCACGGGCCCGTTCGATGCAGCCCGCGACCTTCCACGGCGTGGAGAGTTCGCCCCAGTCGCCCAGCACGCGCGTGAGGGCGTCGCGGTCGTAGGTGTTGACCACGTCGGCGGCCGTCCTGCCGCCGCGGCGGTTCATGCGCATGTCGAGCGGCGCGGCGCCGCGGAACGAGAAGCCCCGTTCGACGGCGTCGAAATGGTGCGACGAAACGCCCAGATCGGCCAGTATACCATCGACTTGCGTGACGCCGCGCAGGCGCAGTGCTGCGCGCAGGAAGCGGAAATTGCTCTCCACATAGACGAACCGCGCGTCGTCGGGACGGTTGGCCAGCGTATCGCGGTCCTGGTCGAAGCCGTAGAGCCGCCCCTCGGGGCCCAACTGCGAGAGGATGCGCCGCGAATGGCCGCCGCCGCCGAAGGTCAGATCGACGTAAGTGCCTGCGGGACCGACGCCGAGCAGCCCGACGGACTCCTCGAGCAGCACCGGAGTATGGTAGCCCTGCGTCATGCGAGAAATAGGTATAAAAGCGTAATTTGGGGACAAAGTTACCTATAATAAAAAAAATATCCCAACAAATTCGTTATATTTGCATGACGATACGGATATTCCTATGCCACGAATCGACATCGACGAAGTGCTGCGCGAAAAGGCGCCGCGATTTGCAAAATACATCCCCCGTTTCGTGCGGAACCGGCTCCGGCGCACCATTCACGAAGAGGAGCTGAACGGCATCATCGACGCCGGCTGGGACCGTTCGCCGCAGGAGTTCATCCGCGTGGCGTTCGAGCGGATGCGCATCGCCTACCGCGTCGAGGGATTGGAACGGCTCGACCCCGCGGAACGCTATCTCTTCGTGGCGAACCACCCCTTCGGCGGGTTGGACGGCATGATGATCGCCGACGCGCTGATCGAACGCTTCGGCGACGTGCGCGTGGTGGTCAACGATCTGCTGATGTACATCGACCCGCTGCGGCCGATCTGGCTGCCGGTCAACAAGCACGGCCGGCAGACGGCCGACTACGCCCGCCGCTACGACGAAGCCTTCGCCGGAGAGCTGCCCATACTGACATTTCCGGCGGGACTCTGCTCGCGGCGCCGCGACGGCCGGGTGAGCGACACGCCGTGGCGGCTCAACTTCATCAAGCGCGCGCACGCTTCGGGGCGCAAGATCGTGCCGCTCTACGTCGAAGGCGAACTGTCGGGCTTCTTCTACCGCATCGCGCGGCTGCGCGAACGGCTCGGGCTGAAATTCAACATCGAGATGCTCTGGCTGCCCGACGAGATGTTCCGTCAGGGCGGGAGCTGCTTCCGCATCGCCGCGGGCACGCCGATCGACCCTGAAACGCTGCAGGGGACGCTGCAACAGCAGGCCGACGCCATCCGAACGGAGGTTTACCGACTCAAAGACAACATGACATGCACGAAATAAAACCCATCATCGACCCGCTGCCCCGCGAGGAGCTGCTGCGGGAGCTGAAACCCGCTTACAAGGTGCGCGACACGAAACGCGCCGCAAACGAAATCTACATCTTCACGGCCGCCGAATGCCCCGCGCTGATGCGCGAGGTGGGACGCCTGCGCGAGATCGCATTCCGCGCAGCCGGCGGCGGCACGGGCGAGGAGGTGGACATCGACGCGGAAGACACGGCCGAAGGCGGTTATCATCAACTGATCGTCTGGGATCCGGCCGCACGGGAGATCGTGGGCGGCTACCGTTTCATCGTCTGCACGTCGAGCCGGCAGCCGCACCTCTCGACGGAGCACTACTTCGAGTTCAGCGAGCTGTTCCGGCAGCGCTACCTGCCCCACACCATCGAGCTGGGGAGATCGTTCATCCAGCCCGCCTATCAGGCGCGCGGCAACTCGAAGAGCATCTACGCGCTGGACAATCTGTGGGACGGACTCGGAGCGCTCATCGTGCTGAACCCCAAGTCGAAATATCTCTTCGGGAAGGTGACGATGTACAGCACCTATCAGACGGTGGCGCGCAACACGCTCATCTACTTCCTGCACAAATACTTCCCCGACTGCGACCATCTGGTCACGGGGCGTCATCCGATCGACCTGGGGCTCGACGACCCCTACTACGAGCGGATTTTCACGGGCGAGAATTACGTGGAGAACTACCATATCCTGATCCAGCGCATCCGCGAATTCAACGAGAACATCCCGCCGCTGATCAACTCCTATATGAACCTGTCGCCCACGATGCGGGTGTTCGACACAGTGGAGAATCCCGACTTCGGCGGCGTGGAGGAGACCGGCATCCTGCTGGCAATCAAGGACATTTACCTTGAGAAACGGGAGCGTTACACCCGTTGGGACGGCTGGCGCGCCAACCTGCGCGCGCGGCGGCTCGCCTTCGCCGAGCGGGTGCGCAACCGCTTCGAAGCGGTCAAACAGAAAAAGTGACGCACGACGACCGCTGCGGCCGGCACGAAAAAGATTGCGGAATCCGAGCGAAACCCATATAATTGACTATATTTGCAACGCCCCCTGTCGAGGGGCATAGGTTAGTTCAAGTAAAAGTCAATGAGAATGAAGACAAAAAATCTCTTCTGTGCAGCGGTACTGCTCGCATACCTCTTCGTCGGCTGCTCAGACGGCAGCGACGACAACATCGGCGCACCCGTCGTGCCGGAACCCGAAACACCCGCGGAACCGGAAATCTTCCGCACCGCATTCGAATGCAAGACCTTTGCGGAGGCACTCGATACCGATTTCGACGAATTCAAAACGGCCTACGGCAAATTCGTCCTGCCGGAGAACCGCACCGAACAGGCCGCAGGGCGTCTGTCGCTGGGCGGATACCTCAAAACCCCGACCGACAGCGTGCTGCTTCGGATAACCGTCTCGGAAAATGCCGACGCAAAAGTGGAGGCCATCGAGGCCGCGGCGGAGGACGCGAGTCTCGGCCGCTCGCTGTGGGAATACTTCCTCACCGATTCCGAAACGCTCGGACTGGGATCCTTCCTCGGAACCAAATACAAGGGCAAAACCGAAGGCGGCGTGTTCCAGACCATCGAGGAGACTCTGCAATACGTCGCGGCCAACGGCATGGACGACCTGCGGATGTGCACGCTCTTCGGCGTCGTGCCGGGCAAAGCCTCTGCCGTGCCGACGATCGACCGGAACGGCGTCAAGGTGGAGCTGATGAAAAACTACCTCCCGATCGACCATTCCGGTCTGCGCGGCTGGATCGGAGGGAGCTACGACGATTTTGCAGACCGCCATTACGTCATCGGCAACAAAATATCGCTCTGGGGAGACAACTACGTCTACATCGACTATGCACTCGACAAAGCCGGAAACATCTTTTCCGCAGAGTTCCATACCGACGCGGATCTGCAATCGGTCACCCACATCGTTCTCAACCTCGCCTATGAAAAGTACGACGCGCAGACCCAACTGAACATCTGGAAACAATATGTGAAGGGGGACGTGGATTTCGCGTTGGGAACCTTCAAGGAGGCCTACAAATCGGACGGATTCGGCGGAAAGGGAGAGGCGTGCGAGAGTCAGGACGCCCTGATCGCCCATGTCGAGAAAAACGGCCGGCCGGGCGCATTCGACGGCAGCTACGTGGTCGAATTCGAACAGGACGGCATCATCACCACGCTGACGCTCAAATCGCTCTACACGCAGCTCGTCATCAAGAGAGCAGCCGACTGACCGCTCGGTCGAAGGAGCCCCAAGTGTGAACACCCCTGTCGATGAGACGCTCGGCAGGGGTGTTTCTTTTCGGCTGACGGCCGCCTCAACGCTCCGCGTATGCGGTCGCAACGCCGTGCGCGAAGGCGCGGAACGACTCGAACGCGGCGGGTGCGAGCGCCGCGGGATAGCTCATCACCACGAGCCGGTGCGGCTGGGGAGGGAGCAGATAGGAGGGATGGATGTAGTCGTATGCGTTGCAGAC
>USBO01000007.1 GCA_900552955.1 uncultured Alistipes sp. | reverse complement strand
GGAACGGGGCAAGGAGCTGGCGGAAAACACTGTCAGGATGTATCGGGAACGGCACAACGACTCCATTCCCCGCAAGGTAAGCTACACGCTCTGGAGCGGCGAGTTCGTCGAAACCGAAGGCGCCACCATCGCGCAGGTCCTCTATATGCTGGGCGTCGAGCCCGTCCGCGACGCATTCGGCAGGGTGACCGACATCCGTCTGATTCCTTCCGAACAACTCGGACGGCCGCGCATCGACGTGGTGGTGCAGACCAGCGGACAGTTGCGCGACATCGCCGCATCGCGTCTGTTCCTCATCTCGCGCGCCGTGGAGATGGCTGCCGCCGCAAAGGATGACGAGTATGAAAACTTCGTGGCGCAGAGCGTCGTCGATGCCGAACGCTCCCTTATCGAAAAGGGACTCTCGCCCAAAGAGGCCCGCGAAGTATCGACCTACCGCGTGTTCGGCGGCGTGAACGGCAACTACGGCACGGGCATCACCGGAATGGTGCAGAGCGGCGACCGCTGGGAAAACAGCGCCGAGATCGCCGACATCTACATGCAAAATATGGGAGCGTACTACGGCAGCGAAAAGGCTTGGGAACAGGTCCGGCAGTTCGCGCTGGAAGCGGCGCTCGGCAACACGGACGCCGTCGTACAGCCCCGCCAGAGCAATACATGGGGAGCGCTGAGTCTCGACCACGTTTACGAGTTCATGGGAGGAATGAACCTCGCCGTGCGCAATGTCACGGGCAAGGAACCCGACGCATACATGAGCGACTACCGCAACCGCAACAACATGCGCATGCAGGAGCTGAAAGAGGCCATCGGCGTGGAGAGCCGCACCACCATCTTCAACCCGGCATACATCCGCGAGAAGATGAAGGGCGGGTCGGGTGCCGCTGCCGGTTTCGCCGAAATCGTGCAGAACACCTACGGCTGGAACGTGATGAAACCCGATGCCATAGACAACGAACTGTGGGACGAGATATACGATGTATATGTGCAGGACAAGTTCGGGTTGGGTGTGCAGGACTATTTCGAACGGCAGAACCCCGCCGCCATGGAAGAGATGACGGCCGTCATGATGGAGACGGCACGCAAAGGAATGTGGGACGCGTCGGCGGAGCAGCTGAAGGCCATCGCCGAACTCCACACCGGTTTGGTGGAGAAGTACAAACCCTCCTGCTCGGGATTCGTCTGCAACAATGCGAAGCTGCGCGAATTCATCGCATCGAAGACCGCGCCCGAGACGGCCGACCGGTATGAACGGAACATCCGCGACATCCGCGAGACCTCGCTCTCGGAAGACAGGAGCATGGTACTCAAACGAGAGGAAATGAATGCGTCCGACAAGACAAGGACGATAGTCAGCAACACGACGGTGGCCGTTCTGGTGCTCGTGGCGATAACCGCGCTGGTCTGGACAATACGCCGGCGCCGTAAAAAGATGGAGGAATAATGGAAACCGTAGTATTGGTCATGATGATACTGGTCTGCTTCAATTACATCCTGAAGCAGACCTACCGGAAAAAATACGCGGTGGCATGCTCGGCGGTCGTTTGCGCGCTCTTTATGGGGTTGATGTGGCCCTATGCGGTCGAACAGTCGAAGTCGCAGATCGCCGGCTGGCTTTCGGACTCCTCGCTGATGCTCGACGTGGCGGTAATCCTCACGCTGGAAGTCGCGGTACAGATGGCGTTCTGCGTCCTGTCTGCACATATCCGGACATCGGGCAAGGTGAAACCGCTGACGCTATGGACATACCGCATCCTGAGGTGGTTTCCCGGCGTGCTCGCCTTCCCCGTACTGTTCAGCCTGCTGGTGTCGGTCATATTCGCCCTGCCCGGCACATCGTTCCGGCTCGTGGCGTGGTCGGCGGCAGCAGCGGTGCTTGTCGCTATACCGCTGGCGACATACGGCGTTAAACGGCTGTTGCCCGAGAAAGAGATAAGCCTCGAAGTGCTTTTCCTGTCCAACGCGCTCATCGCCATACTGGGAGTCGTCGCCACGGTGAACGGCCGTACAGCCGTCGCCGGAATCAGCGAAGTGGACCCGGCAGCTCTGGCGGGCGTGTGCGGGCTTGCCGTGCTCGGCCTTATCGGGGGCGTCATACTGCACGGAATCAGATTAAAACGAATGTTTTCGACAAGCCGGTCGCAGAGCCGAACCTGTTCGGGCCATGCCGAGGCGGCAAAACCTGCATGTAAATGAAATGAATAATCAAAAACAGATAGAATTATGAACTACATCTCAGACATCCTCTACTGGATCTCGACAGGCCTGCTCGTGCCTGTCATCGTATTGCTTATCTTCTTTTTCGGACGGGCCCTGCTGCTGATAGGCGGTTTCTTCGGGCAATATATGGCCATCCGGCGCACAGCCGCCCTTCTGGGCAAGGAGCTGGACGGACTGAACAGGGACAATGTCGCGACACTCTCGGAGCGGCTGCCCAAGAAGAACCCCTCGCTCGTGGTAACCTATATGAAGCGGCTGCTTGAAGCCGACGGCGCGGCGATGCGGCAGCGCCTGCTCGCCGATTTCGAAATCGGGGCCGACAAGGACCTCGCAACCTCGAAGACCCTCGGCAAGATGGGGCCTATGCTCGGACTGATGGGAACCCTGATCCCGATGGGACCCGCGCTGGTCGGCCTCTCGACGGGCGACATCGCCTCGATGGCCTACAACATGCAGGTGGCCTTCGCCACCACGGTGGTCGGTCTCTTCGCTGCAGCCATAGGATTCATCACGGGGCAGGTCAAGCAGCGCTGGTACCTGAAAGAGATGACCGACCTTGAATTCGTCGCAGAACTGTTGAATGAAAAACGGACCGGGGCATGAGACGCAGACTATTGAAAAGGGAGGAGGACAACGACCCGATGAGCGTTGTGAGCAACCTCTTCGACGTGGCGATGGTTTTCGCCGTGGCGCTCATGGTGGCGCTCGTGAGCCGTTACAACATGACAGAGATGTTCAGCAAGGAGGACTTCACGATGGTGAAGAACCCCGGCAAGGAGAACATGGAGATTATTACCAAAGAGGGCGAGAAAATAAACCGCTACACTCCTTCCGAGGATCAGGACTCCAAAAGCGGGGAAAAAGGCAAAAAGGTCGGTGTCGCCTATGAACTCGAAAACGGCGAGATCATATACGTGCCGGAGTAGCTCACACATCATCCTCAATCGTCACCTCGCAGTCGAAAACGGCCTTGCTCCATTCAGCCTCGCCGGTAATCCCGATTTCCCGTCCGAGATGCGGAGCTGAGGCGTGCTTGCCGCTATATGGGTAATAAAGGCAAGGAACAGGAAACGCCTGGAAGAAACGATAGAACAGAACAATGCGTTGCTGGAAATGCGGAAGAATATTATCCTGACCATTTCCCATGACATCCGTGCCCCGCTGAACATCATCAGCGGGAGTGCCGAACTGGCTACGGACACTCGTGAAAAGAAACGCAGGAACAATCACCTGGACAACATCAGGATCGTGTGTAAACAAGTGGTACACCTGCTCAACAACCTGTTGGACGTGTACCGTCTGAACGAGGCCAAAGAAACCCGCAACCATGTGCCCTTCAGCCTTAAAGACTTGTTGGAACGTACCGTTTTCGGATTCTCCCACGTGGTCAATAACAAGGGAATCCTGTTCTGTCACGATTTCAAGGATACCGATGTCAAACTTTATGGCGATGTGGACCGCATCGGGCAGATTATAGACAAGACGCTCTCCCGTATTTTCCGTCCGTTCGAACGCTTGAGTTCAGTGGCCAACGCCCAGGGATTCGGACTGGGTCTGCCAATCACGAATGGACTTGTCAACCTGCTTGGCGGAACCATCAATGTGACAAGCAGCATAGACCAAGGCAGCACCTTCCGCGTGGCACTTCCCATGAAAATGACGGACGAACAGATAGAGAGCGAGAACCGGATAATCCCGCACCCGGTACATCTGCCCCAAAATGTACTTGTCATCGATGATGACACCATGTTGCTGGATGTGATAAAGGAGATGCTGGAGCGCAACGGAATGAACTGTACAACCTGTGCCACTTCCAAAGAGGTCGTAAAGGCAATGCGGGGCAAGGATTATGACTTGCTGCTGTCCGACATTCAAATGCCGGGAACCAACGGCTTCGATCTGCTGACTCTGTTGCGGAACTCAAATATCGGGAACTCCCGTACCATACCCGTTTTGGCCATGACGGCACGCGGAGACAGGGACAAGGAGGCATTTCTTCATGCCGGATTTACAGACTATATCTACAAGCCTTTCTCCTCCTCCGAGTTGCTCGGTCTGCTTTCAATGATAAGAAAAAACCGGCAGATTATGGATTACGCCGCCATCCTTATTAAAGTGGCGGAAGCCGAGATAAAAAGAGTGACGAATGAAACGGAAGATACTGATAGTTGAGGACAACGTCGGTCTGTCACAGATGCAGAAAGACTGGCTCTCACAGGCCGCTTATGATGCCGTGACGGCCATGAACGAGCCGATAGCACGCTCGTTGATACGCAGAACGCGGTTCGACCTGATCTTGTCGGACGTGCGGTTACCTGAAGGGGACGGCATTTCCCTGCTGGAATGGTTGCGCAAGGAAAGGAAGGACATCCCGTTCATCCTGACCACGGAATATGTTTCCGTTTCGGATGTGGTGCGTACCATCAAACTTGGAGCCAGGGACTACCTGCCCAAGCCGGTACGCCGGGAGCATCTGCTGGAGTTGGCGGAAGATGTGTTCCGCCCGGTGGCTACGGTGCGCAAGAAAGAGAAGGTGCTGTTTCACCGTACAAGCCCCAGGATTCTGCAAGCGGAAAAGTTTGCCGGGCTGGTTGCTCCGTCCGATATGTCGGTAATGATTCTCGGTGCCAACGGAACCGGCAAAGAGTCGATAGCACATACCATCCATAACAACAGCGAACGCTGGAATATGCCGTTCGTCGCGGTAAACTGCGGGGCGTTGCCCCGTGAACTGGCCGCCTCGCTCTTCTTCGGGCACGAGAAACGGGCGTTTACCGGTGCCGACAGTGCCAAGACCGGATATTTCGACATGGCGAAAGGCGGCACGCTGTTTCTGGACGAGATCGGGACGATGTCCTACGAGATACAGTCCTTGCTCCTGCGGGTATTGCAGGAGAATACCTATGCTCCGGTAGGCGGCAGGGAACGGACAGCCGATGTGCGGATAATTACCGCCACGAACGAGGATATGCAACTGACCATCCGGGAGGGACGTTTCAGGGAAGACCTCTACCACCGGCTGAACGAGTTTGAAATCCGGCAGCCGTCGTTAGCGGAGTGTCCGGAAGACATCCTGCCGCTGGCCGAATTTTTCCGTGAACGCTATTCCAAAGAGCTGAAACGGGAAACGCAGGGCTTTACGGAGGATGCCAGGCGCAGGATGCTCGCCTATCACTGGCCGGGCAACGTGCGGGAGTTGCAGAACCGGATCAAACGTGCCGTGCTGGTCACGGAAAATCCTTTATTGGAACTTCCGGACCTAAATACCGGCGGTCATTTTTCCAATTTTTGTTCCTGTTTTTCCGCTTTCAGGCGCAACCACTTCGGAGTGGAGCCCCTCCCGAGCCTTCAGGCGAGCGGCAAGTTGTTTTGGGGTGCCGGAAATAATTTCGGGCGCCCCAAAACACAACTTGCCATGTTCGCTTGAACATCAATTTTTCATCCGAAAAATTGTAAGATAGCGGACGATTCTCTTCCATACGAGAAAATTCTTTCTCCGTCATCTTTATAACTCCTTGAATACCCAAAACCGGCACCATCGGGACACCGGAACGGTGTAACAGGATGACACACGGTGTCACAAACCGTCCGCAGGCTGTCATGATGGTGTCAATCCGGAAATTTTATCGTTATTTTGACGCATGTCCGAATGCGTTCGTTCACACAAACACCCATGTGTGCGTCAGGTACGGGGTGCATGATTGCATCATACCTTTCGGTAACGGGTAAATGTGAACATACAAGAATATAATAATGCAACCGTCCGTCCATGCGTGAATGCGTGACCGGCCTGATGTCAGACGGAACACGTGTGGGATTGGGAACATGACCGACTTGCCGGGCGGATGTATATCCCGTCAGATGATGCAAGCATATAATAACGGCCGTATTCTCGCATTCACGACGTGACGGAAACGCCAGTCAACCGGAAACGAATTGTCCCACTATCTAAAATATGGAATTATGGTAAAGAGAAAAGAGGTTAAAATCAACGAGGAGCAGATACACAACATAATGGCGGGCGATATTCCTGCCGCCGTCATGGACAGTCTCTATGGGGATAACACTTCCGGCTCCGAAAAAGAAAAAGACAGCGGCTCAGAAACAGAGACCGTACCCGACAAGGTGGAGGCTCCCGGTTCCGGTGTGCCTGACCGTGAGGAAGAAACGCCGTCTCCGGTCATCCGGGAGAAAATCCGCCGGAAAAGGGACCGTAGAACCGCACCCCGAAAATCGCTGAATCCGGTCGGGGCCGGTGCACGCGCGAAGACTCCGCTGCTCCAAGTCGTTGTGCAATATGATATTGCATAACGAAAGGTGCGAAGCAGGCCGCAAAGGGGTAATTTCGATTTTTGAAGGGATTTGGCGAAATTTTCGTATCTTTGGCTTCTGCCTTAGATATTGCGCCCGCACCGAGTGCGACTGAAACGCCTTTGCGTGCGGCCGACGCGTATCTTCAGGTTGCGTTAGGTTGAACGGGGCTTCCCACTAAATGTGCACAGCTATGGAAACGACACGTTACGACGGGTTGCGGGCGCTCGTCGCCGCCAATTTTTCGGAGACCACGCAGCGCCTCGTCGACGAGGCGCTGGACTATGCCGCCGAGCGGCTCGACGGGCAGGCGCGTTACGACGGACGGCCGCTGCTGGATCATGCCGTGGAGGTCGCACGCATCGTCATCTCGGAGATCGGACTGGGCCGCAACTCGACGCTGGCGGCCATCCTACATGACGTGGTGCGGCTGGCGGCGCGCGACGAAGCGGGCGATCTGGTGACCGTGACCGGCGAAATCCGTCACCGTTTCGGCGATCAGGTGCTGGGCATCGCCGTCGGGCTTAGCAACATCTCGAAGATCCGGCTCAAGGTCTCGAAGGAGCAGGCCGCCAACTTCCGCGACCTGATCGTCAGCTACTCCGAAGATCCGCGCGTGATTCTCATCAAGCTGGCCGACCGGCTCGAGGTGATGCGCAACCTCAGGATGTTCCCGCGCGACAAGTGGCGCAAGAAGAGCTGGGAGAGCATGAACCTCTATGCGCAGATCGCCCACAAACTGGGCCTCTACCCGATCAAGAGCGAGTTGGAGGATATCGCCCTGAGCTACCTCGAACCGGCCGAATTCGAGCACATCCACCGCAAGCTGGAGGAGACCGAAAGCGAACGCCAGACCTTCATCGGCCGCTTCCTGGAGCCGATCGTCGAACGGCTCGACCGGCAGGGATTCAAATACCACATCAAGAGCCGCACGAAGTCGATCTTCTCGATCTGGTCGAAGATGCACAAGCAGCACGTGCCGTTCGAGGGGGTCTACGACATCTTCGCGCTGCGCATCATCCTCGACTGCCCGCCCGAGGAGGAGAAGACGCAGTGCTGGGCCGTCTATTCGATCGTCACCGACTACTACATCCCCAATACCGAGCGGCTGCGCGACTGGATTTCGATCCCGAAGTCCAACGGCTACGAATCGCTTCACACCACGGTGTCGGCCGGCGGCGGCCGCTGGGTCGAGATACAGATCCGCACCGAGCGCATGGACGCCGTGGCCGAGCGCGGCATCGCGGCCCACTGGCGCTACAAGGGGGTCAATCAGGGAGCGCTCACGAGCGAAATGTGGCTCGGGCGGCTGCGCGAACTGATGGAGGACACGCCGCACGCGCTGGCGCAACGGTTCGAGTCGCGGCCCGCGTCGGGCGAAATCTTCGTCTTCACGCCCAACGGCGATCTGCGCAAACTGCC
This sequence comes from uncultured Alistipes sp., assembly GCA_900552955.1. Taxonomy (GTDB): domain Bacteria; phylum Bacteroidota; class Bacteroidia; order Bacteroidales; family Rikenellaceae; genus Alistipes. Next base: position 20,840 of record USBO01000007.1, on the reverse strand, counting down.
CGAGGGGGCGACGGTGCTCGATTTCGCCTTCGACATCCACTCCAATCTGGGGTGCAGTTGCTCGGGCGGCAAGATCAACGGCCGCGCCGTTCCCATCAAGGAGACGCTGCACAACGGCGACATCGTGGAGATCCTCACGCAGAAGAACCAGACCCCCAAAGCCGACTGGCTCACAGCGGTCAAGACGGGCAAGGCGCGCAGCAGGATCAAGGCCTTCATCCGCGAGGAGCAGGCCAAGAGCGCGCGGCTGGGGCGCGAGGAGCTGGAACGCAAGCTCAAGAACTGGAAGTTCGACCTCTCCATCGACGAGGCGGTGGCCTACCTGTGCAAATACTACAAGCTTCGGGCAGGCACCGAGCTCTACGGGTTGATCGCCACCGAGAAGGCGGATCCGTCGACGATCAAGGAGATTCTGACCCGCTGGCAATCGGGCGAGGCCGACGAGGAGCGTCGTGCGGCGGCGGCCGCCGCCGAGCAGGCCAAGATGCAGAACGCCGCCGCACGGCCCGTGCATGCGGCCGACGCACTCGTGATCGACGACAACATCAACCAGATCGAATACAAGCTGGCCAAGTGCTGCAACCCGATCAAAGGCGACGACATCTTCGGCTTCGTGACCATCAGTTCGGGCATCACGATCCATCGCACCGACTGTCCCAACGCGCGGCGCATGCGCGAGAACTATCCCTACCGCGTCATCGACGCCCGCTGGCGGCAAACGGCCGAAGGGGCGTTCCGCGTGACGATCCGCATCGTGGCGGCCGACACGACGGGCATGGCCAACCATATCACCGAGACGGTGATCCGCGATCTGAAGCTCAACATCCGTTCGATGAACCTCGCCTCGCGCGGCGGGCTGCTCACGGGAACGATCGACGTCGAGGTGCCCGCCACGAGCGTCGTCGACACGCTCATCCACGCCATCCTGCGCATCAAGGGGGTGCAGAGGGCCTTCCGAGCGAACGGGTGAGAGATTCGAAATGAATAATTAAGAATTCAGTTCGGCGAATGCGGCTCACCGAGCCGCGCGGGCCGCAGCCTCCGGCGGCGAAGGCCCGCTATCGCGTCCCTCCGCAGGCTGCGACCCTCTTTTGACGGGGTTCTCCAGTCGACATAAAAAACCGTGCAGCCTTATAAGCCGCACGTTTTTTTTGGAATTCGGGATGGTGAACGGCCGGAAGCTCTCCGATCATCCCATTTTCAACTTCTACCGCCGCGCCCGCCGCGGAACGAGCGTGAAGCCCCAGTCGCAGAGCCTCTCGGTGCGCAGCGTCACAGCCTCCTCGGGACGCTTGCCCCAACTATCGTAGCCGCCGATCCCCGACTGCCGCCAATCGAGGCACACCTCCACGAAATCGCGCACCGGAACGTCGTTCAGATGGGTCTGGCGGCGCATCTTGTCGCGGGCCTTCACCGTGTCGCGGGGCTCGTCCTTCGTCCAGTTGTGCCATTGATAGTCGCGGCCGGCGGCCTGCTCGCCGTCGAGATCCTCGACCGTGCAGCGCAGGGCGCTGAACTCCATCGCCGCGTCGGCCACCACGAGCAGCTCGCCGAAGTCAATCCACTCGGTGTCGCAATGATGACCCGTCTCCTGCGGCCGTACGTAAGGGAAGCACTCGTCGAGCGCCGACGAGGCGTAGCGGCCGATGAAAGTGCCCGCCTTGCGATCCCAGTAGTTTTCCCCGGGCCCCCGACCGAAGTAGGTGAAAGCGTCCATGCGTCGGGGCAGGCGGAACCGCACGCCGTAGCGCGGCAGCTCGGGCATCGGCTCCCCGCCGGCCGCGAAGTGCATCCGCACGTGGACGGCGCCCGACGGGTGGACGGTGCAGGTCGTCGTCACGGCACAGCCTCCCGCCAGCGGGCGGACGGCTTCGATCACCGCCGCTTCGCCCTCCATGCGGCTCGTGACGGTGGCCGCGGCGTCGCGCGACGCCTCCTTCCACACCTGCGTGCGGCGGGGCATTCCGTCGCCGTAGTCGTTGTCGACGGGTGCCCGCCAGAAGTTGGGCCGCACGCCGAAGCCGTCGGCGAAGAGCTCCGCACCGTCGACTTCGTAGCTCAGCGCCGCTCCCGTCGTGCGGCTCACGGCGAAACGCACGCGGTCGTTGGCCGCCTCGATGCGGTCGCCGTGCACGGCGAGCGTCAGCGGACGGCCGGCGCAGGCGTAGGCAGGCGGCGCGCCCTGCTGCAGCGGGAACTGCTCCTCGGCCACGACCGTGCCGGCCGGCAGCCCGGGCCGCTCGGTGCGGGTCACGGCCCGCAGGCGCAGGTAATGGTTCCGTCCGGGCCGGAGCTTCCCGACCTCGACGCAGACGGGCTCACGCTGCTGCGGCGCCGTCTGCAACCGCAGCGTGCCGCTGCGCACCGGCAGTCCGTCGGCCTCGACCGTATAGACGATGTCGTAGTCGGCGAGCGTCCTGAAATAGAACCGGTTCTCGACCTCGAACGTCCCCAGTGCCGGCCCGACGGGGTGGAAGGCGATATCGGCATAGGCGTAGCGCACCTCGGCCATCGCCGGATGAGGCGTGCGGTCGGGCGAGACCAGACCGTTGCAGCAGAAGTTGCCGTCGCTCGGCATGCGGTCGCCGTAATCGCCGCCGTAGGCCCAGTAGCGGACGCCCGAGGCGTCGCGCCGCTCGAAGCCCTGATCGACCCAGTCCCAGATGAAGCCCCCCTGCAGGTTGGGGTAGCGGTAAATCGACTGCCATTGCAGCCACAGCGAGCCGTTGGAGTTGCCCATCGCGTGGGAATATTCGCACGGCACGACGGGACGGTCGGTGCCCTCGCGGCCCCACGTTTCGAGCATACCCGCCGTGGGGTACATCGGCACGAACATGTCGGTGTTCCACTCCCACTGCGCCCGCTCGTAGCAGATCGGACGGTTCATGCGGCCCTCGCCCTTCTCGCGGGCTTCGAGCCATTCGTAAGCCTTGTAGAAGTTGTAGCCGTTGCCCGATTCGTTGGCGGGCGAGAAGATCGTGACCGAGGGGTAGTTGCGGCAGCGCAGGTACATGTTGCGCAGGCGCGCCTCGTGCGCCGGCCACCAGGCGCGGTCGTTGCCCAGCGAGCGGCCGGCGGCGAGGTTGTAGCCCATGCCGTGACTCTCGACATTGGCCTCGCTGTAGACGTAGAAGCCCAGCGAGTCGCACAGCTCGTAGAAACGGCGCTGCTGCGGGTAGTGGCAGGTGCGGATGGCGTTGATGTTGTGGGCCTTCATCAGCCGCAGGTCGCGCAGCAGCAGCTCCTCGCCGACACAGTGCCCCGTGCGGGGATCGTGCTCGTGGAGGTTGACGCCCTTGAACTTGACGGGCTGTCCGTTGACGAGCAGCACGCGGTAGGGGCGGCCCCGGGTGTCGCGCCCGGCGGCGTCGGCGAACTCGAAGCGGCGGAATCCCACGCCGAACGGAACATAGACCGTCCGCTCGGGCGTCCGCACGTGCATCACCAGCCGGTAGAGGTCGGGCGTCTCGGCCGTCCAGCGTGCGACGTCGGGCACTTCGGCGCGGAACACCGCCTCGCCCGACGCCCGCAGCCGCCCCGCAGCGACGGTGCGCCCCGCGGCGTCGAGCAGTTCATAGCCCGCTTCGACCTCGCGTTCGCCTGCGAGGAGCATCTTCAGCGTGAAAAGCCCCGTGCGGTAGGTGTCGTCGAGCGTCGAGACGACCTCGAAATCGCGCAGCGCGCCGGGCGTCCCGGCCGAGAGGTAGACGCTACGCTCGATGCCGCTGATGCGCCAGAAGTCCTGCGCCTCGAGGTAGGAGCCGGTGCTCCAGCGCGTGATGCGGAGCGCCAGCGTGTTTTCGCCCGCACGCAGATAGGGGTCGATGCGGTATTGCGCCGGATTCTTCGAGTCCTCGTTATAGCCGATCTCCCGACCGTTGACATAGACGTAGACGCCCGATTTGGCCCCGCCGACGGTCAGGCAGACCGCACGGCCCGCCCACGCATCGGGCACGGTGAACGTGCGGCGGTAGACGCCTGCCGGAATCGCCTCGGGCAGTTGCGGCGGCGCGGGGTCGGTCGTGGCGAATTCGTAGCGCGTGTTGACATAGATCGGCGTGCCGTGCCCCTGCAACTCCCAGTTGCCGGGCACGCGGATGTCGTCCCACGCCGAAGTGTCGGCCGTGTCGGCAGTCGCATCGGCGGGCAGGGCGCGCACGTCGTCCGCATAGCGGAATTTCCACACGCCGTCGAGCGAGCGGTAGGCGTCGCTCCGCTCGAAGCGTCGGGTGAGCGCCGCCTCGCGCGAGGCGAACTCCACGAACTCGGTGCGCGGCGCTTCGCGGCCGACCTCCGACACGGCGGGGTCGCGGTGATAGGGTTCTCGGGCAGCGGCCGTCGCGGTGAGGGCGACGGCCAGCAGGGAAAGGATTCGTTTCATGGGCGGTAGTTCGGTTTTTAAAATGAAAGCAGGAGCCGTCCGGCGTGCGGATAGCTCCTGCTTCGGTCATCGGGACGATCGGTCAGGCTCCCTGCTGCACCTCCTGCCAGATCAGCGCCGAGGCGCCGAGGATGGCGGCGTTCTTGCTCTGGATGCCGCTGGGCAGCAGTTTGACCTTGTTTTTGAAGACGCTCATCATATTCTCCTCCATGTACCACTGCGTCGGTTCGAAGAGGAATTTGCCGGCTTTGGCCAGTCCGCCGAAGAGGAAGATCGCCTCGGGCGAGGTGATCGTCACCGCATCGGCCAGCGCGTAGCCCAGCAGTTCGCCCGTGACGCGGAACGCCTCGAGCGCGATGGGATCGCCGTGCGACGCCGCCGTCGAGATCATCGCCGCGTCGAAGTTGGCGAAGGGGATGTCCCGCAGCTCCGAGGGCTCGGTCATGGTGGCCATCAGTTCGAAGGCCGTGCGTTTGATACCTGTGGCCGAGACGTAGGTCTCCAGACAGCCCCGACGGCCGCAGCCGCACTGGCGGCCGCCCCGCACGACCGTCACATGACCGAATTCGCCGGCGAAGCCGTCGTGGCCGTAGATCATCTCGCCGTTTGCGACGAAGCCCGAGCCCAGACCCGTGCCGAGCGTAATCATGATGAAATCCTTCATGCCTTTGGCATTGCCGTAGACCATCTCGCCGATGGTGGCGGCGTTGGCATCGTTGGTCATGCGGCATGCCACGCCCGGGAACGAACGTTTGATGTCGTCCACCAGCGGGAACATGCGGCGGCTCTCGTCGGGATTCTGCTCGCCGGCGGGAAACTTCCACAGGTTGGCCGGATGCTCGATCACCCCCGTGTGGTAGTTGGCATTGGGCGCGCCGATGCCGATCCCGACAAGCTCGTACTCGAACGAGAGGCTGTCGGCCAGCGCGTGCATGGACTCGGTCAGCTCGGCCACGTAGGCCGGATAATCCGAGAAAAGAGGGAACTTCTTGGTCGATACGACCGAATCGGCATAGAGGTCTCCGTTTTCGTCCACCAGCCCGAAAGCCGTGTTGATGCCGCCGATGTCGATTCCTATTGCAAGTTTTTTCATGGTAGCGGTAATTGATTGGTTTATGGCGCGGCACGCCGGTTATTCGCATCCAAAGTTACGGATTTTTCTCACAAATCCAAACTTTTTCGTACCTTTGGCTGCGCCTTAGATACTCCGCCTCGGCAAAACGCAAGCAGGCTTGCTTTTGCGCTCGGCTTATCCGTATCTTTGACTGCGCCTTAGATACTCCCGCTCGGCAATGCTCAAATAAATTTGGCATTGCTCTCGCTTATTCATATCTTTGTAAGGCTTATTCGTCATAATAAACAAAATGCAGACCAACGACCAGCTTCTCGAACTCCTCGAAAACTACCTCGCCCAGCGCGAACTGCCGACCGAACCCGAACGGCTCTACGATCCGATCCGCTACTCGCTGGCCGGCGGCGGCAAACGTCTGCGGCCGATGCTGCTGCTGCTGTCGTGCGGCCTGTTCACCGACCGGATCGACGTCGCGCTGCCCGCAGCAGCGGCCGTGGAGGTTTTCCACAACTTCACGCTGCTGCACGACGATATCATGGACAACGCCGCCGTGCGCCGCGGCAAGCCCTCGGTCCACGCCCGCTGGGGCGGCAATGTGGCCATCCTCTCGGGCGATGCCATGCTCATCAGCGCCTACCGTCTTCTGGCGCAGGCTCCGCCGGCGTCGCTGCCGCGCATCCTGGAGGTGTTCAACGCCATGGCGCTCGGCGTCTGCGAAGGGCAGCAGTACGACATGGACTTCGAGAGCAAACAGAAGGTGTCGGTGGTGGAATACATGTCGATGATCGAGCTGAAAACCTCGGTGCTGGTGGCCGGATCGGCCATGATCGGGGCGATCCTGGGCGGCGCCGACGAGGAGCAGAGCCGCCGCCTCTACCAGTTCGCCATCGAGCTGGGCATGGCCTTCCAGTTGCAGGACGACCTGCTCGACAGCTACGGCGGCGAGGAGCTGGGCAAGATCATCGGCGGCGACATCCTCGAGGGCAAGAAGAGCTACCTGATGGTCACGGCCATGAGCCGCGCCACGGAGGAGCAGCGCGAGGTGCTGCGGCATACGTACAAGGATGCGGCGCTCACGCCCGCCGAGAAGATCGCCCGCGTGCGGGCCGTCTTCGATGCGCTAGACGTGCCGCGCCTGACGGAGCAGCAGATCTCGCTGCGTTTCGACCGCGCCCTGGCCACGCTCGACGGGCTGAACGTCCCCGACGCGCGCAAGGAGCCGCTGCGCGAATATGCCAAAAGTCTGATGAACCGTAAGAAATGAGTTCTCGCGGCCCCCTCCCTGCGGAGCGCGAAAAACCGCAGCGAGGAGCCGCAGCAATCCCCTAAAAACCGTTGAAGTGAAACGCAGCGACATAGAACTGATGGCTCCCGCCGGCAGCTACGAGGCGTTGCAGGCGGCCGTGCAGGCCGGCGCCGACGCCGTCTACTTCGGCGTGGGGCAGCTCAACATGCGGTCGAAGTCGGCCGCCAACTTCACGCCCGACGATCTGGAGCCCATCGTGGAGATCGCCCGCGCGGCGGGGGTGCGAACCTATCTGACGGTCAACACGGTCCTCTACGAGGACGAGCTGCGGCAGATGCACGCGCTCGTCGACCGCGCCCGCGCGGCAGGGGTCGACGCCGTGATCGCCTCCGACCTGTCGGCGATCCTCTACGCCCGCCGCATCGGCATGGAGGTGCATATCTCCACGCAGTGCAACCTGACCAACAGCGAGGCGGTGAAATTCTTCTCGCAGTGGGCCGACGTGGTGGTGCTGGCGCGCGAACTGTCGCTCGACCAGATCGGCCGCATCGCCCGCGCCATCGACGAACAGCGGATCTGCGGCCCCTCGGGCGAGCCCGTGCGCATCGAGATGTTCGCCCACGGCGCGCTGTGCATGGCCGTCTCGGGCAAGTGCTATCTGTCGCTGCACGAGACGGGCTGCTCGGCCAACCGCGGTGCCTGCCGCCAGATCTGCCGCCGCAAATACACGCTCACCGACGTGGAGACGGGCGCGCAGCTGGCCACCGACGGCCAGTACCTGCTCTCGCCCAAGGATCTCTGCACGATCGACTTCCTCGACCGATTCGTCGGCGCCGGCGTGCGGGTGCTCAAGATCGAGGGCCGCGCCCGCGGTGCGGAGTATGTCAAGCGGGTGGTGACGTGTTACGACCGCGCGCTGCGGGCGATGGAGGCGGGCACGTATACGCCCGAAGGGGCCGCGGCGCTCCGGGAGGAGCTGGCGACGGTCTTCAACCGCGGCTTCTGGGAGGGCTACTATGCCGGTGCACCGACGGCCGAGCACAGCGAGCACTACGGCTCGTCGGCCACGCGCCGCAAGGTCTACGTGGGGCGCGTGACCAACTTCTACAAGAGGCAGTCGGTGGCCGAAGTGTGGGTCGAGGCGTCGCCCGTGCGGCGCGGCGACGAGCTCTTCTTTCAGGGCCCGACCACGGGCGTGGTCGAACTGACGGCCGATCCCTACGTGGGCGACGCGCCGGCCGAAGAGGCCGTGCAGGGTCTCTTCTGCTCGCTGAAGACCCCGTCGCTCGTGCGGCGCGGCGACCAGCTCTACCGCATGGTGCCGGCCGACGCCTCGAATTCGCAGCCCGACTGATGCGCCGCACGTCTTTTGCATGAAAACGAAAGAACTAAAACGATAATGATGGAAACAACCAATTCGACTCTGACTGCCGCGCGCACGGACGCTGCGCGCACCGCGCTTTTCCGCAACGTCTACCTCTGGATGTCCATGGCGCTCGCGCTGACGGCGCTGACGGCCTACACGGTGGCCGGCTCCGAGACGCTGCTGCAGGCGATCTTCACGAACCGCGCCCTCTTCTTCGGGCTGATAATCGGCGAGCTGGCGCTGGTCTTCATCCTGGCCGCCAACATCCTGCGCATGTCGTTCCTGACGGCCACGCTGATGTTCATCGCCTACTCGGTGGTCAACGGCACCACGCTGTCGGTCATCTTCCTCGTCTACGACCTGGGGTCGATCGGGCTGACGTTCCTCGTCACGGCCGGCATGTTCGGTGCGATGTCGCTCTACGGCTTCGTCACGGGGCGCGACCTCTCGTCATGGGGCAACCTCCTGTTCATGGCGCTCGTGGGGGTGGTCATCGCCTCGCTGGTCAACCTCTTTCTCAAGAGCGAGACGCTCATGTGGATCGTCACCTACATCGGCATCGTGCTCTTCGTGGGGCTGACGGCCTACGACACGCAGCGCATCAAACGCATGATCCACTCGGGCGCCGCCGTCGACGAGACGATGCAGAAGCTGGCGCTGCTGGGCGCGCTGTCGCTCTATCTCGATTTCGTCAACCTGTTCCTCTACATGCTGCGGCTGCTGGGCAACCGCCGCTGAGAGGACGTCAAAGAGAAGCTATGTTTCCGGTCAAGACCTACGTCGCGCGCCGTGCCGAACTGCGCGCCAAACTGGGCAGCGGACTGATCCTGCTGCCGGGCAACCAGCCTGCGCCCAACAACTACCCCAACAACGCCTACTACTTCCGTCAGGATTCGACGTTCCTCTACTATTTCGGGCTCGACGTGCCGTCGCTGGCGGGCGTCATCGACGCCGATTCGGGCGAGGAGGTGCTCTTCGGCGACGACTTCACCGTCGACGACATCATCTGGACGGGCCCGCAGCCCACGCTGCGCGAGCTGGGCGCCCGCGCGGGCGTCGCCGACTGCCGGCCGCTGGCGGCGATGGCCGACTTTCTGGCCGCCGCGATCCGGCTCGGCCGCCGCGTGCACTTCCTGCCGCCCTACCGCGGCGAGACGAAGCTGCAACTCTCGGCGCTGCTGGGCATCGCGCCCGCGCTGCTGCACGACTACAAGTCGGTAGACCTGATGTTCGCCGTGGCGGAGATGCGCGAGGTCAAGAGCGACGAGGAGGTGGCGCAGATGGAGGACGCCTTCCGCATCGGATACGCCATGCACACCACCGCCATGCGGATGTGCCGCGCGGGGGTCGTCGAACGCCAGATCGCCGGTGCCATCGAGGGCGTCGCCAAGTCGATGGGGCTCGGCGTGTCGTTCCCGTCGATCGTCTCGCAGCACGGCGAGACGCTCCACAACCTCCGTTCGGACGGCGTGCTGGAAGAGGGACGCCTGCTGCTGGTCGACGCCGGCGGCGAGAACCTGATGAACTACTGCTCGGATCATACGCGCACCTATCCCGTCAGCGGCCGTTTCACGGCGCAGCAGCGCGAGATCTACGACATCGTGCTGGCCTGCCACGACCACATCGCGCGGATCGTGCGCCCGGGGATGATGTACATGCAGGAGGTGCACCTCGAGGCCTACCGCAAGCTGGCCGAAGGGCTCGTCGGCGCGGGGCTGCTCAAAGGCTCGGCCGAGGATGCCGTCGCCGCGGGGGCCATGTATCTCTTCATGCCCCACGGACTGGGGCATGGACTGGGCATGGACGTCCACGACTGCGAGAACATCGGCGAGCGCAGTTTCGACTACGCGCTCGTGGCCGAACGCGCCGCGCAGTCGGCCACCTGCCTGCACCGCGCCACGTGGCGTCTGCGCCCGGGCACGATCCTGAGCGACGAGCCGGGCATCTACTTCATTCCGGCGCTCATCGACAAGTGCGAGGCCGAGGGCAAGTTCCGCGGCATCGTCGACTACGAGCTGCTGCGCCGCCGCTACCTCGACTTCGGCGGCATCCGCATCGAGGACGACCTGCTGGTGACCGACGCGGGCTGCCGCTTCATCGGCGACCGCACGATCCCCGTGACGGCCGCGGAGCTCGAAGCCGTCGTCGGCAGGTAGCCCCATGCACACGGTCGTTCTCTTCCCCACGGCGGACGAAGCAGCGGCTTTCCGCCGCCGCTGCCCCCGGGTGCCGTGCCGCATCGCGGGCGTGGGGCCGGCCGCCGCGGCAGCGGCCACGGCGCAGACGATCGTCGCCGAACGGCCCGAACGGCTGCTGCTGGCGGGCATCGCCGGCGCCTATGCGGCGTCGGGTCTCGCCGTGGGCGAGGTGGTGGCCGTGAGCGAGGAGCGCGTGGCGGGACTGCCGGCGAAGTTTGCCGATGTCTATCGCCCGACACTTCTGCCGGAAGGGCTGCCCACGGTGGTTTCGAACAGCGTCGTGCAATGCGGCGCCGAGGCCGCCGGCGCCCAGATCGAGAACATGGAGGGCGCCGCCTTCTTCGCCGTGGCCGCAGCGCTGGGCGTGCCGGCCGCCGAGGTGCGGGCCGTCTCCAACCGCGTGGGCGAACCCTTCGCCGCATGGAGGGTGGCGGAGGCGTGCGAAGCCGTGGCGCGGGAATTGGAGCGGATGATCGTCGGTGAAATACGGCCTGTCACCCGACAGGAGTGATTTCCCGCCCGCCGATTCGCCGTCGGGAGGACCGGCGGGATAACATACACGAAATTCAAACCGAAAAGGCTTATGAAAACTTCCACCAAATGGATGCTGGGCATCGCCGTCGTGCTGGTGCTCGTCCTGTTGCTGATTTTCTATTCGAGCGAGGTCTACGTCTGGGCCATGGGCAAGTTCACGACGCTCGTCATCTGGGCCGTGATCTTCCTGGCGGGCTTCCTGATCGGCCGCTTCGGCGGCCGGAGCCGGTCGGAGAAGGCCGTGGCCAAAAAGCGGCGTGCGTCCGATGAGTGAACGACTGCGGCTGCGCATCTCGCCCTGTCCCAACGACACGTTCATGTTCGATGCGCTGCTCAACGGCCGCATCCCCACGCAGGGCCTCGCCTTCGAGGTCGGATTTCAGGACATCGAGGAGCTCAACGCAGGCGTCGCAGCGCCCGACGGTCCCGACATCTCGAAGATCAGCTATGCCGTGCTGCCGGCCATCGCCGACCGCTACACGCTGCTCGACAGCGGGTCGGCGCTCGGGCGGGGCAACGGACAACTGCTCGTGCGGCGGCGCGGCGACCGGTCGCCGATTCGACGCGTGGCCATCCCGGGCGAACTCACCACGGCCAACGCCATGCTGCGGCGTTTCTTCCCCGCCATCGTCGACCGCACGCCGATGCTCTTCTCCGAGATCGCCGCGGCGGTCGCCGGGGGTGCGTTCGACGCCGGCGTGCTCATCCACGAAGGGCGCTTCACCTACGAACGGCACGGCCTGGAGCTGGTGGCCGATCTGGGTGCGCTCTGGGAGCGGCAGACGGGCCTGCCGCTGCCGCTGGGCGCCATCGTGGCACGGCGCGATCTGCCGGAGGAGGTGCGCCGCACCTTCGATCGGGTGCTGCACGAGAGCATCGCCTATGCCTTCGCGCATCCGGCGGTTTCGCGGCCCTTCGTGCGGGAGCATGCCCGCGAGCTGGACGACGAGGTGATCGACCGCCACATCGCGCTCTTCGTCAACCGTCATTCGCTCTCGCTGGGCGAGGAGGGGCGGCGTGCGGTGCGCGAACTGACGGGTCTGCCCGACCTGCATCCCGGCCGGTGACCCCTCTGCGGCTGTCGACAGCCCGCAGCGTCGCCCAAAACGAAAAAGGCGCAAAACGGTGCAATCTTTGTTCCGGCGGCGGAAAAACGGAACAAAGATGATCCGAACTACCGATTTAATCGCTACATTTGGGGCGAAAACCAAATGGAAGCGTCTCATGGCCGAACAGAGAGTCTACATCCCGACCGTCGCTGAGGAGGTCGCCAACGCCGTGTCGCACGGCGTGATGGTCTGCCTGACGCTGGCGGCGCTCCCTTACGCCGCCGTGCGCGCCTACCTGCACGGCGGAGCGCAGGATGCCGCTGCGGCGAGCGTCTTCGTCGTGTCGCTGCTGCTGATGTTCCTCGGCTCGACGCTCTACCACTCGATGCACCCCGCATCGCGTCACAAGGAGGTTTTCCACATTCTCGACCACATCTTCATCTACGTGGCCATCGCCGGAACCTACACCCCGATCGCGCTGTCGGTCATCGGCGGCTGGCAGGGAACCTTCATCACCGTCCTGCAATGGACGACGGTGCTCTTCGGCATCGTCTATAAATCGCTGTCGCGGCGTTCGATACCGGCCGTCAGTCTGACGATCTATTTAGTGATGGGGTGGACGATCGTCTTTTTCCTGCCGCTCTTCGTGCGCCATGCCTCGGCGCCGCTGCTGGCGCTGATCGTCGCCGGAGGGCTGCTCTACACCGCCGGCGCGTGGGTCTACGCCCGCAAGGGATTCCGCTACCACCACATGGTGTGGCACCTGCTGATCGACCTGGCGGCGGCGTGCCACTTCGCGGCCATCGTCCTCTGTCTCTACTGACGTTAACTTTGCGTTAAGAAATCCTTACGTTTGCGTTAAATCTCCGCCTGCACGGCGCGAGAGCGTGCGTTTCGCCCTAAATTTGCCCTTGTCGAAACGACCCTCAAAACGGATATATGGACCCGATTTACACTGCGATCATCGTCATTCTGGCCGTGCTGGCCGTCACCGGACTCTTCGTCGGCGTGACCAACGACGCCGTCAACTTCCTCAACTCGGCCGTCGGCTCGAAAGCCGCGCCGCGCCGCGTGATTCTGCTCGTGGCGTCGGCCGGCATACTGGTCGGCACGCTCACCTCGACCGGCATGATGGAGGTGGCGCGCAACGGCATGTTCGATCCGGCGATGTTCTCGTTCCGCGAGGTCATCCTACTCTACCTCGGCGTGATGTTCGCCAACATCATCCTGCTCGACCTCTACAACTCGTGGGGGCTGCCCACGTCGACCACCGTGTCGCTGGTCTTCTGTCTGCTGGGCGCCGCGGTGGCGGTGTCGACCTACAAGATCGCCGGCAGCGACGCCCTCACGATGGGCGATCTGGGCGAGTTCATCCACTCGGGCCGCGCACTCGGGATCGTGGCGGCCATCCTGCTCTCGGTGGTGATCGCGCTGACGGTCGGCACGGCGGTGATGTACGTCTCGCGGCTGATCTTCTCGTTCCGTTACACACGGGCGCTCCACCGCTACGGCGCGCTGTGGTGCGGCGCCTCGCTCACGGCGATCGTCTACTTCGCGCTGTTCAAGGGGCTCAAGGGGACGCTGGCCCACACGGCCTTCATCCACACCGTCGAGGAACGGCTCCCGCTCTGGCTGCTGGGCTGCTGGCTGGCGTGCAGCCTGCTGCTCTTCTTCATCCAGCGGTTTCGGGTCAACATCCTGCGCATCACGATTCTGGGCGGAACGTTCGCCCTCGCGCTGGCCTTCGCCGGCAACGACCTGGTGAACTTCATCGGCGTGCCGGTGGCCGGCTGGGACGCCTTCCGCATCGCCCGCAGCGCCGGCGACGCCGCCATGCCGATGGATGCGCTCAACGAAAACGTGCCGGCCAACTTCGCCTTCCTCGTCGGGGCGGGCATCCTGATGATCCTCACGCTGTGGACCTCGCGCAAGGCAATGCACGTCACCGAAACCGAACTTTCGCTGGCCAGCCAAAACGACGAGCAGGAACAGCGCGAATACGGTTCGTCGGCCTTCGCCCGCGCCATCGTCCGCGCGACGCTCAGCGCCAACCATGCCATCGAACGCGTCGTGCCGCAACGGCTGCGCACAGCCATTTCGCGCCGCTTCGAGGTCGTGGACATCGAACACACGGGGGCGCCGTTCGACATGATCCGCGCCACGGTCAACCTCACCACATCGGCGCTGTTGATCGCCGTGGCCACATCACTCAAGCTGCCGCTCTCGACCACCTACGTGAGCTTCATGGTGGCGATGGGATCGTCGCTGGCCGACCGCGCATGGGGCCGCGAGACGGCCGTCTACCGCATCTCGGGCGTGATGACCGTCGTGGCGGGGTGGTTCGTCACGGCGCTGGGCGGATTCGTCATCGCCTACGTCGTGGGGCTGGCGCTGGTCTACGGCGGCACAGCGGCGCTCGTCGCTCTCACGGCGCTGGCGGGCTACATGCTCGTGCACAGCAACTTCCTCAAGAAAGACAAAACCGAGGCCCCGGCCGCCGTCACGCACGAGAACGTCGTCGAGGAGATCGCCTCGGTGGTCGGCTCGACGATCAACACCGCCACGCGCATCTACGACCGCACGCTGCTGGCCGTCTTCAAGGAGAACCGCAAGGTGCTGCGCGACCTCAACCGCGAGTCGTCGGAGCTCTACGAACGGATGCACGACCGCAAATACCGCATGATGTCGACGCTCCGGGCGCTGCGCGGGAGCGACCTCGACACGGCGCAGTATTACGTGCAGGTGGTCGACTACCTCAACGAGCTGACCAAGGCGCTCACCCACATCGTGCGGCCCGCCTTCGACCACATCGACAACAACCACGAGGGGCTGACGCGCGAGCAGACGGCCGATCTGATCCGCGTGGGCGACGAGGTGGAGGCCATCTACCGCCGCATCGACGCCATGCTCGCCACCAACGACTTCGGCGACATCGACCTGGTGCTGTCGATGCGCGACCGCCTCTTCGAGACCATCTCGGACGCCATCAAGAGCGAGCTGCGGCGTTTCAACGACGCCGGCCGGGGGAGCACCAAGGCCAGCATGCTCTACCTGACGATCCTCAATGAGACGCGCACGATGGTGCTCCAGCTGCGCAACCTGCTCAAGGCGCAGCGCCACTTCCTCGAGACGAAGGGGGTCATCAAAAGCTGGCTCTACTACGCCAAGTAGCGCGCATTTTCACTACCTTTGCGGGGACGGCGGCACCGAACGCCGTCCGCCAAACACCGATCGTCATGGACATAGCCAAGACCAAACGGCGCGAGAACATCGCCGAATACATCCTCTATCTCTGGCAGTTGGAAGACCTGCTGCGGGCGCTGCAATTCAGTCCCGAGGCCGTCCACTCGCAACTGATCGCCCCGCGCAACCTCTCGCAGCCCGAGCAGCGGCTCTATCTGGAGTGGTACATGGACATCGCCGACCTGCTGCGGCAGGAGGGCAAGGAGCGGCAGGGCCACCTCGACCACACGCTCCATCTGATCGCCGACCTGCACAACCTCCACCTGCAACTGATGAAGCTGCCTGCGGGAGAGCGTTACCGCGCGCTCCGCGCACGGCTCGAACCCGAGCTGCCCCGTCTGCGCGAGGTGCTCGGACGCGACGAAATGAGCGACACCGAGCTCTGCTTCCGGGCCCTGTATGCGGCGATGCTCTACCGCATCCGCGGCGAAGGGGGCGAGCAGGCCGCGGCCGACACCGTGGAGTGCATCTCGCCCGTCGTGGCCGAGCTGGCCGCGATGTACGGCAAGGCGGAGCGGGGCGAAGTCGATCTGTTCGGGCCGAAGAGATAGCCACCGCAGCGTCGTGCGCTGCCTCCCGACGAAAACGGAGCGTCCCGCCGCGGCGGGACGCTCCGTCAGTATCGCGCGGAAGCGGTTATTTCGTTCCGAATGCGTACATCGCACGCACGAGTTCATAGTCATCGTCCTTATCGAACGTATCCTCACCCAGCGAATCCGCAAACAGAGCGGCGAAAGCCGGATCCTCAGGGTCCTCCGTCGACGACCAGCACGGCATCTCCGGCTGAATCCGATCGCCGCCGTTGGCCTGAAGCGCGGGATCGATCAGATCGAAATTCTCGAACAGGAGCAGCACCTCCTCGATAGCCGGCAGATACCAGCCTTCACCTTTGGCCACGCACCATTCGCAGGCGGGGAAGGTGCCGGCGGGTTTGCCCATCGACATGATCTTCGCCGTGTTGGCCTTGCCGTCCAACCGGTCGGAAGCTCCCACCTCGAACGCTCCGTCGGCGCACCACACCTGACCCGCACCCTTGTCCATCGAGACGATCTTGCCCGAGGTGCCGCTCTCGTCGACCCAGCAGACCACTCCCTTCACGCCGTCCACGGCGTAGAGATCGCCCACGGCGTAGGTCGCGGGAGCGGGAGCCTCGACAGTCACCGTGCAGAAGGCCGACTGACCGCCTGCCGAAGCCGTCACGACCGCCTCGCCGGCACCGACAGCCTTGACCAGTCCGTTCTCCACCGTTGCGACCTTGTCATCGCTCGTCTCCCACTTCACCGCCGGATCCTCGGCATCGGCCGGCAGGACGGTGGCCGTCAGCGTCTCCGAATCCCCCACCGTCATCGACAGCGTCTGCCTGTCGAGCGTCACCGACGCGACCTCGACCGGCAGCACCGTCACCTTGCACGCGGCTGCGAAACCGTTGACGGCGATGACGCGAACGGTCGTCTCTCCCACTTTGACACCCGTGACGACTCCCGCCTCGACGGTGGCGACCGTCGGGTCGGCGCTCTCCCACTTCAGGGTCTGATCCTCGGCATCGGCCGGCGAAAGCGTCGCCGTCAGTTTGTGCGACGTGCCGCGCACGAGCGAAAGGGTCGTTTCGTCGAGCTCGATCCCCGTCACCGCGACAGCATCGTCGGAATCGCACGACGTCGCCGAAAAGAGCAGCGCACCCACCGCTGCCAGAAGAGTCAAAAATCGTTTCATAAATCTGTGTTTTAGAAAGTTGTCAGTCCGTTCGGACGCGTCTCCGTGCCGATCTCCGCACGGCCGCACGGCGTCGCTGCGGGCAAATATAGCGGAAAACGAACGAAATTCAAACAGTTCAATACCCTGTGGATCAACGATAAGATTTACATTTTTTCATCGGACAAGGAGATTTCGCACCGAACGGCAACCTTTTCCCGCAAAATCCCGACAGATCGTCCGGCAGGAAACCGCATCGAATTACGAATCGTTTTCCGTTATTTTTTTTGCGCCCCCCGCGGCTGCGTCCCCTGATTCACAGAGCCCCGCGGCCGACGAGGCGAGAGACCCGCCGCCGGCTGTTCATAAAATGTTGATAGGTTTTCCATGCGAACGCAGACCGCACCGACAAAAGCACTACCTTTGTCCGTACAAGGATGACGGTTCCCTCCGCCTGCCGCGAAGGGATCAAAAGGGAACGCCTGTGCAAGTCAGGGACTATCCCCGTAGCTGTAACTTCCACGCAAAAGCCGCGCAATCTCCAGCCACTGCCGCCAGCGGGCGGCGGGAAGGCGTGCCGGCCGGAAGGAGTCAGAAGACCTGCCGTCGTCGCTTCGTTCGGAGCTTTCGGGTCGAAGAGCTCGGCGAGGTCGGATCGCCCGCGGACATCTTCCGCATCGGCCGCCGTCGTCTCCTCCGCAAGTCTCCCCCGCAACGGACTACGAAATACAAAAAGATACGACTATGAGCAGTTCCGAGATTTTCATCACCAAGCGCGACGGCAAACGCGAACGCTTCTCCATCGACAAGATCCGCGCGGCCATCGCCAAAGCCTTCCTCTCGGTGGGGAGCTTCGCCACCGACGAGATGCTCACCCAGATTCTGGGCCGCATCCGCGTGGCGGACGGCACGACCGTCGAACAGATCCAGAATCAGGTCGAGACGGCGCTGATGGCCGAACGCTACTACAAGGTGGCCAAGGCTTACATCATCTACCGGCAGGAGCACACCGACGACCGCGAGGTGCGCGACAAACTGCAATTCCTGATGAACTACTGCGAGGCCAAGAACCCCGCCACCGGCTCGAAGTACGACGCCAACGCCAACGTCGAGAACAAGAACATCGCCACGCTCATCGGCGAGCTGCCCAAGCAGAACTTCATCCGCCTCAACCGCCGGCTGCTCACCGACCGGCTCAAGGAGATGTACGGCAAGGAGCTGTCGGACCGCTATCTCGACCTGCTGGCCCGCCACTTCATCTACAAGAACGACGAGACGTCGCTGGCCAACTACTGCGCCTCGATCACGATGTATCCGTGGCTGCTGGGCGGCACGACCTCCATCGGCGGCAACTCGACGCGCCCGACCAACCTCAAGTCGTTCTGCGGCGGCTTCGTCAACATGGTCTTCATCGTCTCGTCGATGCTCTCGGGCGCCTGCGCCACGCCCGAATTCCTGATGTACATGAACTACTTCGCGGCGCAGGAGTTCGGCGAGGACTACTACCGGCGCGCCGACGAGGTGGTCGACCTCTCGCGGCACCGCCGCACGATCGACAAGGTCATGACCGACTGCTTCGAGCAGGTGGTCTACTCGATCAACCAGCCCACCGGCGCCCGCAACTTCCAGGCCGTCTTCTGGAACATCGCCTACTACGACCGCTACTACTTCGAGTCGCTCTTCGGCGAGTTCCGCTTCCCCGACGGGTCGCGGCCCGACTGGGAGGGGCTGTCGTGGCTGCAGAAGCGCTTCATGAAGTGGTTCAACGCCGAACGGCTCAAGACCGTGCTCACGTTCCCCGTCGAGACGATGGCGCTGCTGACGCGCGACGGCGACGTGATGGACGCCGAGTGGGGCGACTTCACGGCCGAGATGTATGCCGAGGGGCACTCGTTCTTCACCTACATGAGCGACAACGCCGACTCGCTGTCGTCGTGCTGCCGCCTGCGCAACGAGATTCAGGACAACGGCTTCAGCTACACGCTGGGCGCGGGCGGCGTCTCGACCGGCTCGAAGAGCGTGCTGACGATCAACCTCAACCGCTGCGTGCAGTACGCCGAGCGGCAGGGCATCCCCTACCTGTCGTTCCTCGAGGAGGTGGTCGATCTGGTGCACAAGGTGCAACTGGCCTACAACGAGAATCTCAAGGAGTTGCAGCGCAAGGGGATGCTGCCGCTCTTCGACGCGGGCTACATCAACCTCTCGCGCCAGTACCTCACCGTGGGGGTCAACGGACTGGTCGAGGCGGCCGAGTACAAGGGCATCGCCATCGACGACAACCCCGACTACGTGCGCTTTACGGAGGAGATTCTGGGGCTCGTCGAGCGCTACAACCACAAGTACCGCTCGAAGGAGGTGCTCTTCAACTGCGAGATGATCCCCGCCGAGAACGTGGGCGTGAAGCATGCCAAGTGGGACCGCGAGGACGGCTACCGCGTGCCGCGCGACTGCTACAACAGCTACTTCTACGTCGTGGAGGACACGACGCTCAACATCGCCGACAAGTTCCGGCTCCACGGCGCGAAGTACATCGCCCACCTCACGGGCGGTTCGGCGCTCCACATGAACCTCGAGGAGCATCTCTCGCAGCCGCAGTACCGCCAACTGCTGCGCGTGGCGGCGCAGGAGGGGTGCAACTACTTCACCTTCAACGTGCCCAACACGGTCTGCAACGACTGCGGCCGTATCGACAAACGCTATCTGAAGGAGTGTCCTCATTGTCACTCGGCGAACCTCGACTACCTGACGCGCGTGATCGGCTACATGAAGCGCATCAGCAACTTCTCGCAGGCGCGGCAGCAGGAGGCGGCGCGGCGGCATTACAACCGTGCGGAACCCGCCCAAGGCGGCGAAGCGCGCAGCGTGGCGGCACCCCGCCGCGACGAATAGCCGCGGCCATGCTCCGTTACACCGACTACGACATCGTCTTCCGCGAGATTCCCGACGAGACGACGCTCGCCGTCAACCTCTCGGGCTGCCCCAACCGCTGTCCGGGCTGCCACAGCCCGCAGTTGCAGGAGCCGATCGGCGAACCGCTCACCGAGGCGGTCGTCGAACGGCTGCTGGCGCGCTACGGCGCCACGGTCACCTGCCTCTGCCTGATGGGCGGCGACGGCGACCCGCACGAGGCGGCGCGGCTGGCGCTCTTCGCGCGACGGCTGCGGCCCGCGCTGCGCACGGGGTGGTACTCGGGCCGCGCGACGCTGCCCGAGGGGTTCGACCCCGCAGGGGTCTTCGACTACGTAAAGCTCGGCCCCTACATCGCCGCACGGGGGCCGCTCGATGACCCCGACACCAACCAGCGGCTGTGGCGCATCCTGCCCGACGGCCACCGCGAAGACCTCACGCCGCGCCTCTGGCGCCGCCGAGGCTGACCGGATGAATTTCGCCGCGAAGTGCCGATATTCCGCGAAAAAACACTATCTTTGCCCTCCGAAAGCAAGCGCCGAGGGGGCCCGCCGCAACGGCGGGTCTGAGCGACGCCCGAGGTAACAACTTAAAAAACACAAAATTATGCAGATTCTCAAGATCGAGGCTACGCCGCGCGCCGACTTCGGCAAGAAGGCCAGCCGCACCATCCGCCGCGAGGGTCAGGTACCCTGCGTCCTCTACGGAGGCGGCGAGACCGTATCGTTCAGCGTCGAGGTCAAGGCCCTCAAACCGCTGATCTACACCCCCAACTCCTACATCGTCGAGCTGACGATCGACGGCAAGACCGAGCAGGCCGTCATGCGCGAGGTGCAGTTCCACCCCGTACGCGAGGAGATTCTCCACATCGACTTCTACCGCGTGCAGGAGGGCAAACCCGTGGCCATCAGCATTCCGGTGCGTCTGACCGGCAACGCCGAGGGTGTGAAGGTGGGCGGTAAGCTCGTGCTCTCGACCCGCAAGATCTTCGTCAGCGGCATGGTCGACAAGCTGCCCGACGAAATCACCGTCGACGTCACGCCGCTGGGCGTGGGCAAGACCATCTTCGTGGGCGACCTCAAGTCCGACGATCTGAAGTTCCTGACCCCCGCCACCGCGGCCGTCTGCGCCGTCCGCGTGACCCGTGCATCG
>USBO01000006.1 GCA_900552955.1 uncultured Alistipes sp. | reverse complement strand
CCTAAATAGCAAATAAAAAACATCGTTCTCGATTTTTAACGTCGGCAGCCCGTTCGGGAAACCCGGCGGGGAATTGCCGAATAGTTTATTACCTTTGCGTCCGAAGAAAATCCGCCTCCATGATCCCGGTCGAACTGCTGGCTCCGGCCAAAGACTACGAACACGGCTGCGCCGCCGTCGATTGCGGCGCCGATGCGCTGTACCTGGGCCCTCCGAGCATCCGAGCCCGTGCCGGCGTACCCGTGTCGACGCCCGACATCGGCCGGCTGTGCGATTATGCCCACCGGTTCGGGGTCCGGGTGTTTGTGACGATGAACACCCTGCTCTACGAACACGAACTCCGCCGGGCCGAGTCGCTGGCCCGACAGGTCTGCCGGGCGGGTGCCGACGCGCTCATCGTACAGGACGCCGCCTTTCTGCGCATGGACCTGCCGCCGGTCGAACTGCACGCTTCGACGCAAATGTTCAACATGGACCCTCTGCGGGCGCGGTTCTGGGCCTCGGCCGGTTTTTCGCGCATCGTGCTCGAACGGGCCGCGACGCTGCGCGAGATAGGAATCGTTGCAGAATCCGTGCCGGATACCGAAGTCGAGGCGTTCGTGCACGGCGCCGTGTGCGTCAGTTACAGCGGCCGTTGTTATATGAGCCGGTCGCTGGGGCCGCGCAGCGGCAACCGGGGCGAGTGCAGCCAGCCCTGCCGCCTGAGCTACGATCTGGAGGACGCTGCCGGACGACGGATCCTCCGCGGCAAACACCTGCTCTCGGTGCGCGACCTCAATCTGTCGGACCGGCTGGGCGAGCTGATCGACGCAGGCGTCACCTCGTTCAAGATCGAGGGGCGGCTCAAGGACACCTGTTATATCCGCAACGTGGTGGCCTACTACCGGCAGCGGCTCGACGAGGCGATCGCCGCGCGCAGCGACTGCCGCCGCGCGTCGGTGGGGGAGTCGCGGCCCGATTTCGCGCCCGACCCCTCGAAGAGCTTCACGCGCGGCGAGTCGGAATACTTCCTTGCGGGCCGGTCGGCGGGTGTGGCGTCGTTCGACACGCCGAAGTCGGTGGGCGAGTTCGTAGGCCGTGTGGCCGCGTGCGACGCCCGCGGCTTTACGCTCGACCGCGATGCGGCGCTGGGGGCGGGCGACGGCCTCTGTATCGGTGCCGACGGCACGAATGTCAATTCGGTCGAAGGGCGCCGCGTGGTGCCCAACCGGATGCCGGCGGCGCTTCGGCGCGGTGCGGCGGTCTACCGCAATCTGGACAGCCGTTTCCGCCTGCAGGTGGAGCGCAGCCGGATGCGGCGCGCGATTCCTGCGACGGCCTGCGTGACGGTCACTCCCGAGCGGGCGACGGTGCGGTATACGGATTGCGAGGGGTTGTCGGCCGAGGCTTCGCGCGAAGGGCGGTTCGAGCCTGCGGGCGATCCGGCGAAGATGGCCGATCTGCTGCGGACGCAGGCGGCCCGCAGCGGCGACACGCCCTTCGAAGTGCGGCGGGTCGAGGTCGCGGGGGCCGAACGGTTCGTCCCCTTGTCGCTGATCGGAGCGTTGCGCCGCGAGGCGCTGGAGGCGTTGCGCCGCGTGCGTGCGGCGCGGGTGCCCGAGCGGCGAATTCTCCCCGAAGAGCTGCATGCGCCTTGCCCCGCGACCGTGCTTTCGGCCGAGGCGAACGTCACCAACCGCCTTGCGGAGCAGTTCTACCGCGACCACGGCGTAGTGCGCATCGAGCGGGGGCTCGACCTCGAGGCCTCGACCGCCGGCCGGAGAGTGATGCGCTCGGCCTACTGCATCCGCCGCGAGATCGGCGAGTGTCTGCGCGACGGTTCGCGCATCCAGGGAGACCTTTTTCTGGTGCGCGGCACGAAACGCTACCGGCTGGCGTTCGACTGCGCGCACTGCGAAATGAGTCTGACCGATGAAAGATAAGTTGCAATGAATACCACGCTCACACCCGTTCTCACGGACTACGAACTGCTCGACTCGGGCGATTTCGAGAAGCTCGAACGCTTCGGCCGCTACGTCGTGCGCCGCCCAGAGCCGCAGGCGATCTGGCACCGCTCGCTCACGGAGGAGGAGTGGCGCCGTCGCGCCGATGCCGCCTTCCTGCGCGACGCCCGCAGCGACGAACGGGGCGTGTGGCGGCTCGGGCCGCAGACGCCCGACCGCTGGACGGTGGGCTACGACTACGCGGGGATGCATCTGCGCATGCGCATGGGGCTGACCTCGTTCAAGCACGTGGGTCTCTTCCCCGAGCAGGCGGCCAACTGGAACTTCATCTACGACCGCTGCCGTGCGCTGGCCGATGCGGGGCGGCGGCCCCGGCTGCTCAACCTATTCGCCTACACGGGCGGGGCGACGCTGGCCGCCCGCGCCGCCGGAGCCGAGGTCACGCACGTCGACTCGGTGCGGCAGGTGGTGACCTGGGCGCGCGAAAACATGGAGCTGAGCGGACTGGACGGCGTGCGCTGGATCGTGGAGGATGCCCTGAAGTTCGTGCGGCGCGAGGTGCGGCGCGGCAGCCGCTACGACGCCATCGTGCTCGATCCTCCGGCCTACGGCCGCGGTGCCGACGGCGAGAAGTGGATTCTCGAGGAGCATATCGGCCAAATGCTGGCCTGCTGCGCGCAACTGCTGTCGCCCGAGGCGGGGGCTTTCGTGGTGCTGAATCTCTATTCGATGGGGCTTTCGGCGCTGCTGGCCCGCACGGCCATGCGGCAGGCGTTCGGCGTGCCGTCCGAGGAGCAATACGGCGAACTCTGCTTCGAGGATTCGTTCTCGAAACAACTGCCGCTGGGAATTTACTATCGTTTCACCCGTTAATCGAATCCGCTATGTCTGTTTTGGCGCTCTTTTTCGGCCTGATGTCGGGCTGCTTCCTCTCGGTGCTGGTCGGCATCGTCGGCAGCAAACGCCGCATCGGTTTCGGCTGGGCCTTTCTGGCCAGTCTGTTCCTTACGCCGCTCATCGGCCTGCTCGTCGCACTGATCTCCGACCCGCTGCCCGCCGGCACGGATCGGGGGCTGGGCTGCATCGGGACGCTGTTCGGGATGCTGGGACTGCTCTTTCTGGTGCTCTTCCTGCTGGTGATCGCCGGCGTGGCGATTGCCCTCTGAGCCCTCAGACGACGGTCGGGAGGTAGTAGATGGCGATGCCCGCCGCGGCCGAGAGGAGGATCAGCAGGATGGGATTCACCCTGCGCAGCGAGGCCGCAAAGCAGAGGCCGAAGAGCAGCCAGCTCCACCCGTCGATGAAGCTCGCGCCCTCGTCGCTCTTGGGGAAGATCAGCAGCAGGGCCGCCGCGGCGATCATGCCGATGACGACGGGTTTCATGCCCGCCATTGCCCCTTCGATGTATCTGTTCCCTTTGAGTTTGAGGAAAAATCGCGTGAGCAGCAGCATCACCGTCAGCGACGGCAGGCAGACCCCGAAGGTGGCGATCACCGACCCCAGAATGCCGTACCAGCAGCTTGCGCCCGCCTGTGCGCCCACGGTGTAGCCGACGTAGGTCGCCGAGTTGATGGCGATCGGCCCGGGCGACGACTGCGCGAGGGTCAGCAGCTCCAGAAACTCCTCGCGGGCGAGCCATCCACGCCGGTCGATGATCTCCGCTTCGATGAGCGGAATCATGGCGTAGCCGCCGCCGAAGGTGAAGAGCCCGATCTTGAAGAACGAACGGAAAAGTGCGGAGAGCGAGGTCATGTCAGCGCTGTTTTTTGCGGAGCAGGGTGCGCACTCCGTCGATGAAGGTCATCGGGTGGGTCGGGGCGCCGGGCAGCCACAGGTCGACGTGACGCCGCCCGAAGAACGAGCGGTCGACGGCGCGGCTGGCGGCGTAGAGTCCGCCCGAGCAGGCCTCCGAACCGCAGACGATGAGCACTTTGGGATCGGCGACGGCATCGAGGCAGATGTCGAGCGCCTCGGCCATGTTGGCCGTGACGGGACCCGTCACGACCACGCCGTCGGCATGGCGGGGCGAGGCGGTGAATTCGACGCCGTAGCGGCCGAAGTCGAAGTTGACGTTGCCTGTGGCGTTGAGCTCCATCTCGACCGATGCATCGCCGCCGGCCGACACCTGCCGCAGCTTGAGGGCGTGGCAGAAGGTCTCGACGACCTCCCGGCGCACGGCCGCAGGGTCGAACGGCACCCGATCCATCCCCGGGGCGATGCGGAGCCCCTCGCGCGTGGGCGAGCCGAGGCGGTAGTCGTTCGTGAAGCGGATGGAGCGGGGAGCGATGCGGGCGCACTCGCCGCAGAAGAGGCAGCGCCCCAGATCGAGCGTGAAAGGGGCTGCGGCGATCGCCTGCGTGGGGCAGATGGCCGCAGCGCGCCGCAGCGCAGCGCGTTCGTCCTCGTCGGCCGGTTCGGTCAGTTCGGGCCGGCCGCGGAACTTTTCGGTCAGCTCGACCGCATCCAGATCGGGGATATATTGCCGTCCGTGGCTGCGCCGGACGATGAATTTCGGTAGAATCATACGTTGTCGTTCGTTAGAGGTCGTGTCCGCAGTAGGAGAGGTTGAAACTTTTGTTGCAGATCGGGAAATCCGAGATTCCCTCGCCGCGCACGGCCAGCGCCAGCGCCAGCCAGTTGTGGAGGCTCGGATCCTTGATCTTGTAGCAGCGCAGGGCGCCCTGCGCGTCGGTCAGCGCCGCGTGGCAGATCTCGCCGCGCCACCCCTCGACCAGACCGAAGGCCAGCGCGTCGGGCGCTGCGGCCGGCGAGTAGTCGGGTGCGGGAAGCGTCGCCGCCGGATCGCAGGCGTCGAGCAGCCGCAGAATGCAGTCGGCCGACTGGAGTGTCTCGCGGCAGCGCATCGTGAGCCGAGCCATGACGTCGCCCTGCTGCTTGACGATGGATTCGTGGACGATCTCCGCGCCGTAGACGCCCCACGGGTGCGACGTGCGGATGTCGCGCGCGAGTCCCGAGGCGCGGGCCGCGGGGCCGACGCCGCCGATGCATGCCATCTCGCTGTGCGGGACGATGCCGCACTGCTCGAAGCGTGAGAGCAGCGACGGCGACGACTTGATGTCGTGGCGCACCTCGTCGTAGCGGCGGCGCACGTCGGCGACGTTGCGCCGCACGAGGCCGATCGCCGCCTCCGTGAGCGGATGGTTCGTCCCGAAGGGGCGGATCAGCCCCTTGCCGAAACGGTTGCCGCACCATGCCTGCGTGGTGTTGATCGTCACGGTGCGCAGCGCCTCGCAGGCCACCTGCCCCAACTGATAGCCCACGTCCATGCAGAGCGCGCCCGTGTCGGCGATGTGCATGGCCATGCGTTCGAGTTCGAGCGCCACGGCGCGCTCGCGGTCGAGCGGCGTCGGCACGTCTGCCTTTCCGGCCAGCTTCTCGCGCACCTGCGCATAGGCCGTTGCATGCGCCACGGCGCTGTCGCCCGCGATGCTTTCGGCCACGAGCGTCTGACGCAGCACGTTGTCGTCGGTCGTCATCGTGCGCTCCACGCCGCGGTGCTGGTAGCCCAGCGCGATCTCGAGGTGGAGCACCTGCTCGCCGTTGCAGATGAAGCGGAAGGCGCCCGGCTCGATGATGCCCGCGTGGATCGGCCCGACGTTCACCTCGTGCAGCGAGGCGCCGTCGATCGTGTAGAAGGGGTAGTTGTCGATCGAGCTGCGCCGGTCGCAGCGGTCGAAGGGGAAGCGCAGCGGCTTGTCCCACGGCATGCCGGCGAAGCGGATGCCGTAGCGCTCGGTGATCTCGCGTTCGAAGGGGTGCGCCTGCGCATGCCGCGCCGTGAGCGAGGGCAGCAGCGGCGTGTCGTAGTAGCCGATCGCATACGAGGCGATCAGCACGCGGTGTTCGGCATCGTCCAGCAGGAGGCAGTAGGCCCGCAGCACGTCGCCGTCGGGCAGCGCGAAGTAGTGGGCGATGTGGTAGCGTTCGTCGGCGAGACGCTCCGCAAGGTCTTCGTAGAACTCGGCGTAGCCGACGGTGGGGATCTCGCTGAGCGGCACGCACGCCGCGCGGTTGTCTGTGACGTAGTAGTGCATTATAGCGAAACGATTTGATCGATGAGTTGTTGCAGCAGCGCGGGCTGCCAGATGCCGACGACCATCGCTGCGGCCAGCAGCGAGAAGGCCGCCCACGACAGGGCGTTGCGTGCCGGTGCGGGGTGCAGCTCGTCCTGATTGGGCTGGTAGCAGAGCTTGACGATGCGATAGCAGACCGAGTAGATGACGATGCAGAGCAGCAGCAGCATGATGCCGGCCACCCACCACCGTCCGCCGGCGATCGTCTCGCGGAAGAGCATCACTTCCGAGAGGAAGAACGGCGATGGCGGGAAGGCCAGCAGCACGGCCATGCCGACGAGCAGTCCCACGGCTCCCGTGGGGTTGATGCGGATGTAGTCGCCGATGCGGTTGATGCGGTAGCCGTTGTAGATGCGCCGCACGACGGCCATTTGCAGGAAGAGGCTGCTCTTGACCAGCG
Source organism: uncultured Alistipes sp. (assembly GCA_900552955.1). Classification (GTDB taxonomy): domain Bacteria; phylum Bacteroidota; class Bacteroidia; order Bacteroidales; family Rikenellaceae; genus Alistipes. The sequence continues at coordinate 23,374 of USBO01000006.1, read as the reverse complement.
TGTGGCAGACGACGTGGAACACGGCCGCCCAGACGCCGAGCCCGCCGATGCCCAGTCCGATGGCGGCGATGCCCATGTTCTCGACCGTCGAGTAGGAGAGGAAGCGTTTGTAGTTGTTGGTGCGCCGCAGGAAGAGTGCCCCCACGGCCAGCGAGAGGATGCCCGTCAGCAGCAGCACGTTGCGTACCCAGCCGATCGCTTCGGTCTGCTCCATGATGCGGTAGACGCGCCACACGGCCAGAAAACCGGCGTTGACCAGCCCCGTCGAGATCAGCGCCGAGGCGGGGGCCGGCGCGGCGAAGTTGGCGTCGACGCCGATCGTGTAGAGGGGGAAAATCTCCATCTTGCAGCTGTAGCCGCAGAGGATCAGCAGGAAGGCGATCTTCAGATAGAGCGGGTTGCCGCCTCCGACGCTGCGCGCCAGCTCCTCGTAGCGCAGCGAACCGTCGCCCAGCGACGAGAGCAGCAGGATGCCCAGATAGGCTGTGGCGATGCCCACCGAGCAGACGAAGATGTATTTCCACGTCGCTTCGAGCGCCTGCTCCGTGCGGCGGTGGTAGACGATGCCGGCGGCGCAGAGCGTCGTGGCTTCGAGGAAGATCCACGTCACGGCGATGTTGCGGGCGAAGTAAACGCCCGTGATGGCTGTGGTGAGCAGCATCAGCAGCGTGAAGTAGAGGCGGTACTCCTTGAGCGGGTTGTCTCGCAGGTAGACGCACGAGTGGACGAAGACGAAGGCCGAGACGACGGTCAGCAGCGCGAAGAAGAGCGTGCCTGCCGCGTCGAAGCGGAAGAACTGCGACGAGACCTCGCCGTAGCCTCGGGCGACGATGAAGGCTGCCAGCAGCAGTTGGACGAGGTAGAAGGCGGCGCCCAGCCATTTGACCGTGCGGCGCTGCGGTGCGAAGGCTGCGGCCAGGGCGATCAGCGCGGAGAGCAGAAAGTAGAGTGCGATCATACGAGGGTCAGTCTTTAACGTTGGTCAGCAGGTCGGTGTCGCCGATGCGGAAGCGGGCGCCGATCTTGGTGAGGAAGAGCCCGAGCATCAGGATCGAGATGAGGATGTCGAGCATGATAGCCGTCTCGATCATCGAAGGCATCTCGACCCCGACGGCCATCGAGAAGAGGAAGACGCCGTTCTCGATGACCAGAAATCCCACCATGTGCGAGAAGATGCGCGTGCGCACCACGATGAGGATCAGTCCGCTGAGCAGCGCGTAGAGCGCCACGCCGAAGAAGATCAGGTTGATCGACTCCTCGGCGATGCTGTAGGTGACCGAGACGCTCGCAACGAGCGCTGCGAGCGACAGCATCAGCGAATTGAACTGCGACGTGCCCGACGCCGCGATGCGGTTGATCTTCGTGCGGCGGATCACGGCGAAGAGGATGGCCGGTACGACGATCGCCTTGAAGATCAGCGTTTCGGCCACGACGAAGAGCAGCGAGCCGATCTCGATCTGCTGGAGGCGCACCAGTGCGATGGCCAGTAGCAGCCACCCTTGCAGCCCCACGAGCGAGGCGTAGCTGCGGAAGCGCTCCGTAATGGAGATGTAGACCAGCGAAACGACGTAGAGAAGTACGAGTGCGAGTGTCATCGGATGTCGATATTGAGGTGCAGCAGCAGCGCCACGAAGAAGATCAGCGCGGCGAGTGCGGCGATGGTGAGCAGAAAAGTGGTGTTGCGCGAGAGTTTGTTGCGCGCCTGGGTCGATTCGACGATGCCGACGGCCAGTCCCGGCAGCAGCACGGCCAAAGGAGCGGCCCACCACCAGCGCAGCGCGCCGCCCAGCAGTAGCGTGTCGGCGGCCAGCACGGCCAGTGCGGCGCCTTTGAGCCAGCCGGCGATCTGAATGAAGGCCAGGTCGATGCCGCAGTAGTCGAGGCACATCACCTCGTGCACCATCGTCAGTTCGAGGTGCGTGCGCGGGTCGTCGACCGGAATGCGTCCCTGCTCGACGATGAAGATCTTGGTGAACAGGTATCCCAGCAGCAGCAGGATGATCGTGAAGCGCACCCCGACGGGCGTCGCGGCCGAGAAGATCGCCGCAAAGGAGGTGTGCCCCGTCATGAGCGCCAGCGTGGCCGCGGTGAGCAGCAGCGCCGGCTCGACCAGCGCCCCGTAGAGCGCTTCGCGGCTGGCGCCCATTCCCTCGAACGAGCTGCCCGTATCCATCGCGGCCAGTATGAGCGCCGCGCGGCTCAGCCCGAGCAGGTAGACGAAGCAGACCAGATCGCCCGGGAACGAGACCGCGGGCGGCAGGTCGCCCACCGGAATGAAGAGCAGCGCCGTGACGGCCGCAGCCAGATAGAGCGCCGGCGCCGTGCGGAAGAGGGCCGTGGTCGTGGTCGAGTAGACGGCCCCTTTGCGCAGGAGCAGCGCCGTGTTGTGCAGATGTTGCGTGAAGCGCGGGCCGCGGCGTCCGGCCAGACGTGCGCGCGTGCGGTTGACGACGCCCGTGATCGACAGGGCGACGGCAAGCAGCAGGAGCGTATTGAGCAGAGTCGTCATCAGAGCAGATTGAGGATGGAACATAGGAATATGAGTACGATGAAGAGCAGCGCGAAGAGGATGTAGTGGTTGATCTTCCCCGTGCGCAGCCGCATGACGCGGGTGTTGAGCTGGTGGAGCAGTTCGACCCACCATGCCGAGAAGAGCCGCGCGACGCGGTCTTTGCGGCGGATGTCGAAGTCGTGCGCCGAGGGGAAGATCTCCTGTTTGGCGACCGCCGTGCCCTCGACGACCTCCTCGGTGAAGGAGTGGACGATGCTCTCCAGCCCTTCGGAGAAGGATTCGCCCGTGTATTGCATGCGGGTGTTGAGGGCCGTGAAGCCGCAGCCCCACGTCGGCCCCTCGGCGACGGTGCGGCGGCGCAGCGCGCGCCGTTTGGCGGCGAGCAGCAGGCCGGTGACCGCGACGAGTACGGCCGCGACGAGCGTGATCTGCGAGAGACCCGCCTGCAACGGCAGTGCGGCGGCGGTCGACCGCAGCTCGGGCAGCAGCGTCGCGGCCACTTGCGTAAAGAGCGGCAGCACCGTCCACGGCAGCGTTCCGACGAGCAGGATTCCTGCCGCAGGCAGCGCCATGGCGGCGATGCGGTAGTTGTCGGCCTCGTGCATTTCGGCCACTTCGTGCGTGCGCGGCGCACCGAGGAAGACGATGCCGTAGAGTTTCGTGAAGGCGAAGAGCGCCAGCCCGCCGATCAGCGCGAGCGCCGTGACGCCGGCCGCTGCGAGCAGCACTTGTTCGCCTCCGGCGATGCTGCGGAACATCCCCGTGTAGATAATAAATTCCGAGACGAATCCGTTCAGAGGAGGCAGGGCGCAGATGGCCGCCGTACCGGCCAGAAAGAGAATCGCCGTGACGGGCATCTGACGAGCCGCGCCGCCGAAGCGGTCGAGCGCCGTGGTGTGCGCCTCGGCGTAGAGGTTGCCCGCGCCGAAGAAGAGCAGCGATTTGAAGAACGAGTGGTTGAGCGAGTGCAGCAGCGCTCCCGCCATGCCGCACAGGGCCACCGTGTCGTTGCCGGCGCTGCGTCCCAGCAACGCCGTGCCGATGCCGATGAAGATGATCCCGATGTTTTCGATCGAGGAGTAGGCCAGCAGCCGTTTGATGTCGTTCTGCATGGTGGCCAGCAGGACGCCCCACAGCCCCGTGACGATGCCTGCGCCCAGCAGGATGATGCCCGCCGTGGCGAGCGCCTCGCCGGCCGGGAGGTACATCGCCGTGCGCAGCACGCCGTAGACACCCGTTTTAATCATCACGCCCGACATCAGCGCCGAGACGTGCGACGGAGCGGCGGGGTGCGCCTCGGGCAGCCAGACGTGCATCGGGAAGAGTCCGGCCTTCATGCCGAAGCCCGCCACAAAGACGAGCAGCAGCGGCAACGGCCGGTGCGCGGCGAAGTAGGGGGCCAGCGCGGCGAAGTCGGCCGATCCTTCGGCGGCTTGCAGCGTGACGAAGCCGATGAGCAGGGCGAAGAAGCCGAGATGCATCATCACCAGATAGGTCAGCGCCGCCTTGAGCACCTCCTTGCGCTCGGCGTCGAAGAGGATGAGCACGAACGACGAGAGGGTCATCAGCTCCCACCAGAAGAGGAAGGTGTAGCCGCCGCCGGCCGTGACGACGGCCGTCATCGAGAGCGCCAGTAGCGCGAAGGCGAAGTAGTGGAGCGAGATGTGCGCCGCGGGTTTGCGGTCGAGGTAACGGTCGACGTAGCCTTTGGCGTAGAGGGCGGCGGCGACCGACCCTGCGGCGATGAGCAGCGTGAAGAGGGCCGAGAGGGCGTCCATGCGCAGCGACTCCTCGCCGAAGAGCAGCGTCGGCAGCGGCAGACCGGCCGGCGGCAGGGCGCCCGTGAGGGCTGCCACGGCGGCCGTCGCGCCGACGGCGGCGAACACGATGACGAAGGCCAGCGCGACCCACGCCTTGCGGCGAAGCGGGGCGGCGAAGATGGCGGCGCCCATGAGGGTCAGCAGGATAAGTGTGACGATCAGCATGATTTATGCGGTTTGGTCGGGTGTGTGATTGCGTGTGGCGGCCATGACCGTGGCCACGACGGCCGCCGTCTCGGTGCGCAGCCGCTGACGGCCCAGTGTGATCTCCTCGAAGCCGGCGGCCAGCGCGGCGTCGATCTCGGCGGGCGAGAAGTCGCCTTCGGGGCCGATGAGCACCAGCAGGTTTTCGTGCGGGCGGAGCGTCTCGGCGAGGTAGCGTTTCTCGCCGCGCGGCGCATCGCAGTGGGCGATCATGCGCCGCCCGTCGAACGGTTCGGCCAGCAGGTCGGCCAGCGGCGTGAGCGGCCGCAGGAGGGGGCAGTAGGTCTTGAGCGACTGCTTCATGGCCGATACGACCACCCGCTCGGCGCGTTCGGCTTTGAGCGCGCGCCGCTCGGAGCGCTCGCAGAGGAGCGGGACGATCTCGCTCACGCCCACCTCGGTGGCCTTCTCCAGGAACCACTCGAAACGTTCGATGTTCTTGGTCGGCGCCACGGCCATCGTCAGCCGGTAGGGCATCCGTTCGTAGTCGGGAGTGCGCTCCACGACGCGCACCGTGCAGCGGCGGGCATCCTCCTCGGCGATTTCGCACCGGCAGAGCGTCCCGCGGCCGTCGGTCAGATGGAGCGTGTCGCCCCGTCGGAGCCGCAGTACGCGGATGCAGTGCTTCGACTCCTCCTCGCCCAGCGTGTAGAGCGGCGCGGTAAGGTCGGGTGCGTAAAATAGTTGCATGACTGTGTAATAATTTTTAACTTTGCAAAGTTATAAAAAGATTGCCAATCGAATGGGACGTTTGCAGCGAATATTTTTAATATTTTTTATTATCATGGCGTTTTTCGCATGTAAGGAGGAGAGGACCGAAGCACCCAATCCCTTTTTGGAGGAGTGGACGACGCCCTACGGCGTGCCGCCGTTCGACCGCATCCGGCCCGAACACTTCCTGCCGGCCTTCGAGCGCGGTATGTCGCTCCACAACGCCGAGATCGACGCCATCGTCGCGCAGCCGGACGAGCCGACGTTCGAGAATACGATCGCGGCCTACGACGCCGCGGGAGGGATGTTGCAGCGCACGGCGTTGATCTTCGAGATGCTCGCCTCGTCGAACGCCACGCCCGAGATGCAGGCCGTCGAGGAGGAGGCGATGCCGCTGCTGGCGGCCCATGCCGACGGGATCCGCATGAACGAGCGGCTGTTCGGGCGCGTCAGGGCCGTCTACGACCGGCGCGAGGCGCTGCCGCTCAGCCCCGAGCAGTTGCGGCTGACGGAGAGGCTCTACCGGCAGTTCGTCCGTTCGGGGGCGCTGCTCGACGAGGCGGGCAAGCGGCGCCTCAAGGAGATCAACGGCGAGCTGTCGCGGCTGTCGGTCCGGTTCGGCAACAATCTGTTGCGAGCCAACGATGCGTTCCGGCTCGAACTGACGGCCGATCAGCTGGAGGGGCTGCCCACCGTCGTGCGCGAAGCGGCGCGGGAGCGTGCGCGCGAAGCGGAACTGGACGACAAGTATTATCTTTTCACCCTCCACAAGCCCAGCATGCTGCCCTTCCTGAGCTATGCCAAGGACCGCGAATTGCGCGAACGGCTCTACAGGGCCTATCTCGACCGCTGCGACGGCGGCGACGACGACAACACGGCGCTGGTGAACGACTACATCCGCCTGCGCACCGAGAAGGCGCACCTGCTGGGCTACGACTCCTATGCCGATTATGTGACCGCCGATCAGATGGCCCGTACGCCCGCGGCGGTCTATGCATTGTTGGACGAGATCTGGACGCCTGCGCTCGATCGGGCCGGGGAGGAGCTGGCGGCGATGGAGGAGCTGCTGCGTGCCGATCATCCCGGGGCGACCTTCGAGCCGTGGGACTGGTGGTATTACGCCGAGAAGGTGCGCCGCCGCGACTATGCGCTCGATGACGAGGTGCTGCGACCCTATTTCTCGCTCGAGAACGTGCAGGGCGGCATCTTCTTTCTGGCCAACCGCCTTTATGGCATCACCTTCCGGCCGATCGCCGCGCCGCTCTACGACCCCGACTGTCTGGTCTACGAGGTGCTCGACGAGGACGAGAGTCATCTGGGCGTGCTCTACTTCGACTACTACGTGCGCGAGGGGAAGAGCGGCGGCGCATGGTGCGGCAATTTCACCGAGCAGTATTACGAGGGCGACCGGCGCGTGGCGCCCGTCGTGGGAGTGGTGACCAACTACGCCCGTCCGACCCGTTCGACGCCGACGCTGCTCAATCTCGACGAGACGAAGACTCTCTTCCACGAGTTCGGCCATGCGCTGCACAATCTTTTCCGCAAGGTGCGGTACCGCGGACTGGCCGATGTCGAGGGCGATTTCGTGGAGCTGCCGTCGCAGGTGATGGAGAACTGGGCCACCGAACCCGAGATGCTCGAGCAGTATGCGCTGCACTACCGCACCAACGATAAGATGCCGGCGGCGCTCATGCGGAAGATCCGCCGCAGCGCGCAGTTCAACCAGGGATTCGAGATGACCGAACTGCTCGCGGCCGCGCTGTCGGACATGGACATCCATGCGCAGAAAACCTACGAGCCGTTCGACGTCGATGCCTTCGAGCGCGAGGCGCTCTACACGAAGCGGGGGCTGATCCCGCAGATCGAGCCGCGCTACCGCTATCCCTACTTCAGCCACATCTTCGACGGCGGCTATTCGGCGGGATACTACTTTTATATATGGGCGCAGGTGCTCGACAAGGATGCCTACGAGGCGTTCCGCAGCAGCGGCGACATCTTCGACCGGAGAATCGCCCGCGCCTTCCGCGAGCGTGTGCTCAGCCGCGGCGGCGAGGCCGACGGCATGACGCTCTACCGCGACTTCCGCGGTCAGGAACCCGACAAGGTGCCGCTGCTCAGGGCTTGCGGTTTCTGGAAGGAGCCGTTGCCGGAACCCGATTCGGCGGCCGTGCAGCGACCGGCAGGGCCGAAGCTGCTCACGCCGCCGGCGAATCTGTCCGGTCGGGGCGATAGACGCGATAAATAAGAAACCTCAAACAAATATGTTGCAATGAAAAAAATTCTGTCGTTTATGTCACTCACGCTTCTGGTCGCCGGATGTGCCGATCGCACGATGCCGGTGGCCGACCTGCCCGAAATCGATACCTCCAACCCGCTGCTCGCGGAGTGGGAGACGCCCTATGCCACGCCGCCGTTCGAGCGGATCGAGCTGAAGGATTACGAGCCTGCGTTCGACGCGGCCATCGCCGTGCAGCGGGCCGAGATCGAGGCCATCGTGAAGAATCCCGCCGAGCCGACGTTCCGCAACACGATCGTTGCGCTGGAGCGCTCGGGTGAGTTGCTGTCGCGCATCGAAGGGGTCTTCTACAACCTGCTCGAGGCCGATTCCAACGACGAGATGCAGCGCATCGCACTCGACGTGCAGCCCAAGCTGACGGCGCTGGGCAACGATATTGCGCTCGATCCCGCACTGTTCGCCCGTGTGAAGGCGGTGTACGAGAACCCCGGATGGTTCCTTTCGAAGGAGGACAAGCGCCTGTTGGAGAAGACCTACAAGAGCTTCGCCCGCAATGGCGCGGCGCTTCCGGCCGACAAGCAGGAGCTCTATCGTCAGTACACGACCGAACTGGGCGAGATGACGCTCAAGTTCGGCCAGAACTCGCTGGCTGCGACCAATGCCTTCACGCTCAACATCACCGATCCCGCGCGGGTCGAGGAGCTGCCCGACTTCGTGAAGGAGGGGATGGCCGCCGAGGCCAAGGCCCGCGGCGAGAAGGGGTGGACGGTGACGCTCCAGTATCCGAGCTACGGCCCCTTCATGACCTATTCGTCGGATCGTGCGGCGAAGGAGACGTTGTGGCGCGCGTCGAATGCGCGTGCGCTGGGCGGCGAGTTCGACAACTGCGAGAACATCAGCCGCATCGTCGACCTGCGCCGTCAAATCGCCGGTCTGCTGGGCTATGAGACCTATGCCGACTACGTGCTCGAGGAGCGGATGGCCGAGAACACCGCCACGGTGAACGCCTTCCTGCAGGAGCTGCTGGACGAGACGATCGACTTTGCGAAGGCCGACTATGCGACGATCAACGACTATGCGCATGCGCAGGGCTTCGAGGGCGACGTGATGCCGTGGGACTGGTCATACTACGCCGAGAAGTACAAGAACGAGAAATATGCGCTGAGCGACGAGCAGGTGAAGCCCTATTTCGAACTGGAGAAGGTGAAGAAAGGCGTTTTCCTGCTTGCCAACAATCTCTATGGCCTCAATTTCACCAAGCGCGATGACATCGCCGTCTACCATCCCGATGTGACGGCCTACGAGGTGACCGACGCGAAGGGCGACTTCGTGGCGGTGCTCTACCTCGATTTCTTCCCGCGGGCGTCGAAGCGTGCCGGTGCGTGGATGACCGAGTTCCGCGGTTCGAAGTCCGTCGAGGGCGTCGGGACGCGTCCGCTGGTGTCGCTGGTGATGAACTTCACCAAGCCGACCGAGACCAAACCTTCGCTGCTGACCTTCGATGAGGTCAACACCTTCCTCCACGAGTTCGGCCACTCGCTGCACGGCATGCTGGGCGAGGGCGAGTACGAGTCGCTCAACGGCACGAGCGTCTACCGCGACTTCGTGGAGCTGCCGTCGCAGATCATGGAGAACTGGGCCACCGAGAAGCAGTGGCTCGATCTGTGGGCCGAGCACTACGAGACGGGCGAGAAGATGCCCGCCGAGCTGATCGGGAAGATCGTGGCGGCGAAGAACTATCTGGCCGCCTATGCCAACGTGCGCCAGTTGTCGTTCGGCCTGACCGACATGGCCTGGCATACGCTCAAGGAGCCCTTCACGGGCGATGTCGAGGCGTTCGAGAAGGCTTCGATGGCCCCTGCGCAGGTGCTGCCCGCGGTGGACGGTACGGCGATGAATCCCGCCTTCACCCATATCTTCGCCGGCGGCTATGCGGCCGGTTACTACGGCTATAAGTGGGCCGAAGTGCTGGAGGCCGACGCCTTCCGGTCCTTCGTGGAGACGGGCAGCGTCCTGGGCGGTCCGGCCGCCGATGCGTTCCGCAAACACATCCTCACGCAAGGCGGACACGAGCATCCGATGAAGCTCTACGTCGCCTTCCGCGGCCACAAGCCCGAGACGAAGGCTTTGATCGAGAAGATGGGGCTGGCGAAATAGCCCCGACTGCCGAACGAAAGTTGCGGAGCCGGATCCTGCGGGGTTCGGCTCCGTTTCGTTTCGGGGCGGATGCTGTTTTGTGGCGGGCGGCCTCTCCGCAGAGGTGTCGCGGAGCTGCGGCCGGTTGCGTGCGTGCGGTGCGTCGGGGCTGTCGGGAAAGCAAGGAGGGCGGCCCTGGAAAGAGCCGCCCTCCATCGGTGAGGTGCCGGGCGGTTCAGAGCTGATCCGGATCGTGCTTGTATCTGAACACGATTGCGAATACGATCGCAACGACGAGCGAGAATCCTGCGAAGAGATACCACGAAAGCGGCCAGCCGTAGTGGCTGACGATCCATCCGGCGAGGTAGGAGCCGATCAGCGCGCCCAACCCGTTGGTCATAATCATGAACACGCCCTGTGCGCTCGAACGGATCGCCGCCGCGGTCTCCTTCTCGACGAACAGCGATCCCGAGATGTTGAAGAAGTCGAAAGCCACGCCGTAGACGATCATCGAGAGGATGAACATCCAGACTCCCGGGCCCGGGTTGCCGGCGCCCAGCAACGCGAAACGCAACACCCATGCGAACATGGCGATCAGCATCACGCGCTTGATGCCGAAGCGTTTGAGGAAGAAGGGTATGAGCAGGATGCAGAGCGTCTCCGAGATCTGCGAGAGCGAGATCAGAATCGTGGAGTGCTCGACGCCGAAGGTTCTGAGGTATTTGTCGCCGTGGATGAGCGTGTCGCCGAAACTCTTGATGTAGCCGTCGGCGAACGCATTGGTGATTTGCAGCGACATGCCCAGCAACATGGAGAAGATGAAGAAAATGGCCATCTTGCGTTGCTTGAACAGTGCGAAGGCGCGCAGTCCGAACACATCGACGAGCGACTTGCTGCCCGCCGTCCGGTCGGTCGGACAGTCCGGCAGCGTGAAGGAGTAGAGCCCGAGGATCAGCCCCAGGGCCGCCGAGAAGTAGAGCTGCGTCGAACTCAGCCCCATCTTTGCGAGGTCGACGACCCACATGGCGCAGATGAAACCGACCGTTCCCCACACGCGGATGGGCGGGAAGTGGGTCACGGTGTCCAGCCCCGCCTTATCGAGGGCGTTGTAGGCGACCGAATTGGAGAGCGCGATGGTCGGCATGTAGAACATGACGCTCAGCAGGACGAGCGTGTAGAGCGTGTTGTAATCGGTTCGCGTGGCGGCGAGGGCGATGAACCCTGCGGCGCAGAGGTGACAAAGGCCCAGGAGGCGTTGTGCCGGAATCCATCGGTCTGCGATGATGCCCATAACGGCCGGCATGAACAGCGAGGCGATTCCCATCGTGGCGAAGAAACTGCCGATTTGCAGTCCGTCGAATTTCAGTGTGTTGCCGAGGTAGGCCCCCAGCGAGATCAACCATGCTCCCCAAACGGCGTATTGGAGAAAGTTCATCAGGGTCAGGCGAATTTTGATATTCATAAACGTTGATGTAAGATATGCGGTTCGTGTCGCTCTTTTTCGGTTGCAAAAAATGAGCGAAAACAAAATTAGAAAAATTTTTCGGATTTTTCTTGCACAATGCAAAATTATGTACTACTTTTGCATCACCAAACCGAACGACGGGGCGGACACGTAGAACGGGCAGTTCCGTGGGACATTGAGCTATGGTGTAATGGTAACACAACAGATTCTGGTCCTGTTTTTCCTGGTTCGAGTCCGGGTAGCTCAACTTCCGAATCGGCCAAGCAATCGATGCTTGGCCGATTCGCTTTTTTCTGCCGGAGCATTTTCGGACCGGCCTGACGTCCCGCATGCCGCTGCCGCCGCATAGGTGCGGTGGCAGGGCGGCAATCTCCTCTTGCACGCGGGCCCGTCTACTTCTTTCGGAACGGGCCGCTCCGCTGCTCCGTTTCGGGAGCGGAACTCTCGTCAGCCGTTCGGATGGCCTCCATCAGCCGGCGGGCATTGGGCTGAATTCCCTGACGTCTCATCTCGGCGAGTTCGGTTTGCACCTGCCGGTTCAACAGCCTGAGGAATGCGGCCGTCTCTGCGGCGAGCAGTTGTTTGGTCAGCGGGACATACAGGCGGAGCAGCTCTTTGGTCTGCGGCGGGAGTTCGACTCCCTCGAGCCGTTCGGGAGGGAATTTCAGGTAGCTGCGAAAGGTGTTCGGGCTGGTTCCGTACACGTCTTTGATGATTAATTCGTGACAGCGGATATGGCACCATCGGGCCACGCCGGGTTCATAGAAGATGGAGTCGATGAATTGAACGAGCGCGATGCGGTAAAGGGTGTGGCTGTCGGTTACGGGCGACTGTTCGGGCGAAGGATTTTTCTGTGCGGATTTCGTCATTGCTGCATATCGTTGGGCATCCGGTGCCGCAATATGCGTATGTTCGGTTCGCGTGTGTGCAGTATAGCCAGGAGATAATGAAAAACACGCTGAGAACCGCGCGCTAAAAACGGACCTCGGCTGTTCTTCATTGTCGCTTCCGGTACAGCGAACCTTCTGTCGGGAGGCTCGATCTCCGAAAGCGTAAATTTTCGCCACAAAAGTACCGTTTTTGTGCTATTATGCAAAATTATATTGCAAATTTCTCGATGCAAAACGACGTGGCATGCGCTGCGGGGGACGATTCGGGTGCGGAAGTCCGGATCGGGGAGACCGGACGGCCTGTCGGGCAGGGGCGGCCGTCAGTACATGTTGTCGTACATCGACTGGCTCTTGTCGTACTTGAGGTCGGCCAGCGAAGCGGCCTTGACGCTGATGTTAAAACTCCAACTGCGGTGGGCGCCGAACGGTATCCACGAGAAGGACATCTGCCAGCAGTGCAGGTCGCGCGAGATGCTGACCGACGAAGTGGTCAGCTTGTTGTCCTTGATGTCGTAGCCGCCCTGGAACGTCACACCCATTTTGGGCGTGAGGTTGAAGCTGCCGTTGAAGCCGATGTTCTGCGTGATGTTCTTGCGGTAACCCGTCGTGCCGTTGTTGACGTAGCTGATTCCGTAGGAGACCGTGTAGTTGAAGCCGAGGTTCCACGGCAGCGAGAAGTCGTAGTACGACTGCGCCATGTACTGCCGGCGCAGCACGGGGTCGAGAATGCCGTAAGGGTCGTAGAAGGGGTTGGCGTATTCGGGCGGGATGCTGTTGATGTCGTTGATGGCGGGGGTGGAGTTGTCCTGCCGCGATTTGAAGGTGTAGCCGAACGACCAGCCCGTCGAGACGATGCGGCCCGGGAAGAAGAGCTTGTCGATGCGCCGTCCCTGGGGCGTCACCCGATAGGGGTCGAGCGTGGCGTTGAGCTGGATGCCGAAATTGGTGCCGAAGACCGTCGTGCGGAACTGCACGGGGATGGTCGAAAGCCGCATCGAGTCGGCCAGGAAGTTGTAGGAGGCGCTGATCGAGAGGTTGTCGATCAGCTTGATCTTCTTCACACCGGTGGTGTCGCGCTTGGAGAGCACCTTCATCTCGAGCGTCTGCGACAGCGCGAAGTTCATCGACATGTTGCGGCCCGAGCTGGGGACGCCGTAGGCGTTGTCGGCGAAGGGCGAGTAGACCTGGAAGCGGCCCGTGGAGTCGCTCTGCACGGTTTTGTAGTAGCCGTATTTCTGCTGCGTGAAGTCGGGCGCGTAGGAGAAGCCGAACGACGGCGTGAGCGTGTGGCGGATGGCCTGTATCTTGTTGGTCTTCTTCTTGAACTGATACATGCCGTAGACCGTCGTCGAGGCGCTCACCGAGGTGGTGTAGTTGTAGAGACGGTAGAATCCGTATTCGGGATCGAGGTAGCGCACTTCGTTGGTCACGGGGCTCCACTCGCGCTCCTGCTTCTTGAAGTACCACTTCTCGTTGTAGTTGACCGACGGCGAGACGTTGATGTAGTTGAACAGGTTGAACGACGCCGAGACCGGTATGGTGTGTTCGATGCCGTTGCGCATGTTTTTGAGCGTCTCCTTGGTGAAGACCTCCGACTCGGTGGTGGCGACCGTGTTGGTCAGCTTGCCGGTGTACTGCATCGAGATCTTCTCGTACCACCGCGGTTTGCCCTGCACCTCGCGCCGTTTGAAGGGGTAGATGCGCGAGACGTTGAAGACGACGTTGGGCAGCGTCATCGAGATCGTGGAGTTCTGCGAGTTCTGCGACACGGCCATGTTCATCGAGAGCGAGAAGGGGGTGCCGGCCCAGTTTTTCGAGTAGGAGATCGTCGAGTTGGTCTGTGTCTGGAGGATGTCGTTGAGCGTCGTGGCGGCATAGCGCGAGTAGCCGCTCGTGGCGAAGTTCACCGAGGCGGCGAAGGTCGAACCCGGGTTGGCCTTCGGATCCTGGGCGTGGGTCCATTGCAGACGGAAGGTGTTCTGTTTGATGAAATCGGGCTCGCCCTTCTCGCCGGTGCGGATGTTCGAGAACTGGGCGTTGAAGTTGCCCGTGTACTTGTAGCGTTTGATGTAGCGCGAGGCGGCGGAGGCTTCCCACGAACCGAGCGTGTAGATACCGCCCGTGAGGGCCAGATCCATGTGCTGCCCGAGCGTGAAATAGTAACCGAAGTCGCGGAAAAAGAAGCCGCGCTGGCCGTCTTCGCCGTAGGTCGGCATCAGAAATCCCGACTTGGGGCCCGAGCTGATGGGGAAGAACCCTTCGGGGATGCCGAGGAAGTAGATCGGCACGCCCTCCATGACCAGGTAGGCGGGGCCGGTGACGACCTTCTTGCCCGGGATGACCTTGGCCTTGGTCATGGCCAGATAGAAGTGGGGGTGATCCGTGTGGTCGCAGGTGGTGTATTTGCCGCCCTCGATGTTGATGTTGTTGTCGGGCATCTTCTTCACGCTGCCGCCGATGAGCCAGCCGTCGCCCTCCTGCGTGGCCACGCCCTTGATCTTGGCTTTGCCCGACTGGAAGTTGTAGGTGATGGTGTCCATCTTGTAGGGCGAGGCCGCACCTTCGGTGAACTCGGGGCGCGTGACCGTGGGCTGCCCGTCGAGCGTGTCGGGTTTGCCGTAGGCGTAGATCTCCTTCGTGTCCATGTTCACACGCATGTAGTCCGCCTTGAGGTTCATGTTCTGGTAGTTGATGTCGCCCTCGTTGTAGATGTAGACCATCTTGTTGCGGATGTCGTAGACCAGCGAATCGGTGTTCTTGCCGTTCATGATGTCCTCGAGGAAGGAGCCGCCGCCCTCCCGCTTGCGGCGCGTCGTGTCGCGTTGCAGCGAATCGGAGGGCAGGCGCAGCGAGTCGGCCGCGGGGAGCGAATCCGTCGGTGCGACGCGCAACGGGAGCGTGTCGGCCGCTGCTGAGGGCATTGCTGCGGCGCTCTGCTGCATCCGGCGGCGTTCGCGCCGCGTGAGCCGCTGCGCCCTGCGTTCGCCGGCCGAGTCGGCTCCGTCGGGTGCGACCGCCGGCGCTTCCGCGTGCGGAGGGGCGACGCGGGGAGCGAAGCCGAAGACCATCTGCGTGAAGAGCACGACGACGATCGCCGCAGCGAGATATTTTAACGAAAATCGCTTCAAAATTCCAAAAAAAATTCATACCTTTGCCGACAAGTCGGCAAAACCGCCGGAATCGGGCCTCCGTATCCCTCAGGGGCCGATTTTGCATCCGACAAAGATAGATAAAAAATTAGAGATACACCACAGTTAATCCCACTTTTGCCATGCGGCGTCTGGTTTTTATCATATCGCTTTGTATCGGATTCGCACTTTGTGCGAACGAAGCCGGAGCTGAAAATATTGCGTGCGGTGTTCGGGTGATCGTCATCGATGCCGGCCACGGCGGCCCGAAGTTCCCGGGGGCGCACTACCGCGGCATTTACGAGAAGGACCTCAATCTGAAGGTCGCGCTCAAGCTGGGGGCGCTCATCGAACGCGAGCTGCCCGAGGTGAAGGTGGTCTACACGCGCAAGAGCGACAAGCAGTTTTCCGAGTCGCTGACCCGCGATTTGCAGGCGCGGGCCGACATCGCCAACAAGGCCGAGGGCGACCTCTTCCTCTCGATCCACACCAATGCGGCGCCCAGTTCGGCGGCGCGGGGGGTCGAGACGCTCATCATGGGCGAGAGTCCGCTCGAGCAGCGCATCAACGACGAAGTGCTCTTCGCCAACAACAAGGAGGAGTTCATCGACATGAGCGACCAGCGCACGGCGGCCATCGTGCGGGCCTATATCTCCAACCTGCGCTTCACCTACGGCGAGTACAGCGAGGCGATGGCGCGGCTGCTGGAGAAGAACTACAAACGGGCGGGCCGTTCGGTGCGCAAGACCAAGCCGCAGTTGCTCAAGGTGCTCTATGCGACCAACATGCCGGGCGTGCTGACCGAGATCGGCTTCATGTCCAACCCCGACGAGCTGCGTTACATGTGTTCCGACAAGGGGCAGAACGAGATCGCCCGTTCGCTGTTCGATGCGGTGAGGGAGTATGTGGAGTTCGTCCGGGGGATGCAGCTCGTCGAGGAGTGCGACGACGCGACGACGCAGGCTCCGTCCGAGGCGAAACGCACCGTGTCCGAACCCGCCCCGCAGGCTGACGAATCCGCTGCGGCGAAAAGCGGCTATACGATTCAGATTCTGGCCAGCGCCGAGCGTCTGAAATCCAATGACCGGCAATTCAAGAGCTATCGAAACAAGGTGACCGAGCTGCGTTCGGCGGGCCGTTACCGTTATAAATATTGTGTGGGGCGCTACCGCACGCAGGCCGAAGCCAGACAGGCGCTGGCCGAGGTGAAAAAGAGCTTCGCCGATGCCTATGTGGTGCGTTACGAAGGCGATGCGGTCGCCCGTTAAAGAACCGATTATGAGACGAGAGGTAAAAATAGGCGTTTTCGCCGTCATCATGCTGGGCTGCCTGTGGGGCGGCATCCGCTTTCTGAGCGGCATCGATATCTTCAGCCGCAACATTCCTTATTATGTGGCCTATCCCGAGATCAACGGGATTCAGACCGCCACGCCCGTGACCATCCAGGGCGTGAAGGTCGGAACGGTCACCGCCATCGGTTTCGACCCTGCGGTCAGCCGCAACGTGGTGTTGCAACTGACGGTGCGGCATTCGTTCCGGATTCCCCGAGACTCCGAGGCGCGCATCTACAGCGACGGCATCATGGGGGGCAAGGCGATCGCCATCGAGATGGGCGGCAGCCCGCAGTTCCTGTCGAAGGGCGACACGCTGCGCGCCGCCGAGACGCGGGATATGCTGGCAGCGGCCGGTACCGAGCTGGCCGACGTCAAGGAGCGGCTTACGCGGGTGATGGACAATCTCACCGTCACGCTCGAGAATGTCAATGCACTGCTGCAGGACAACAAGGGGAATATCGACGGGACGCTGACGCATCTCAACTCGATCTCGGGTACGATGGACGCCGTGCTGACGGCCGAGAAGGGCAGTTTGAAAACGGCCGTCGACAACATCGGTAAATTCTCGACGGCGCTGGGCGAGAACTCCGAGCGCTTCTCGTCGATGATCGCCAATCTGGATCGGTTCTCGCAGCAGTTGACCGAGGCCGACATCGACTCGCTGTCGCAGGGGCTGCGCACGACGCTCGGCGAACTGAACGAAGCGGTGGCGCGCATCAACGACGGCAAGGGGACGGTGGGCAAACTGATGACCGATCCGCACCTCTATGAGTCGCTGCGCACGGCCAGCGCCAATCTCTCGGCGCTGCTGGCCGACCTCAAGGCCCATCCCAAACGCTATGTCCACTTCTCGATCTTCGGACGCCGCGACAAACCCGAGAAGGAGAGCGCGGGCGATGCGGCCGATGCGGCGGACGATTCGTCGTCGGATGCCCGTTAGCGCGTCATTTTCCGTTCCGAGTGTATGATCTATCCGGCGAATTTCGAAGAGAAAATAGGTTTCGACCGCATCCGCGAACAGGTGACGGCGCTCTGCTCGACCCGCTCGGCGGCGGAGAAACTGGCGGCGGAGGGGTTCTCGGCATCGGCCGACGAGATCGAACGGCGGTTGTCGCTGATGGACGAAATGCGTTCGCTGCTGATGCTCGAACGCGATTTCCCCGACGGCGACTACCCCGATCCGGCACCGCTGGTGGCCAAGATACGGGTCGAAGGGAGCTACCTGCTCGCCTCCGAAGCGGCGCAGTTGCGCAAGGCGCTGGTCATGGTCGGGGCGATCGCGGAGTTCGTGCTGGCGCGCGGTGAGGCGCGCTATCCTCGTCTGTGGGAGCTGAGCCGCCGCGTGACGCTCTTCCCCGAGATCGTGCGGGCGATCGACGCCATCCTCGATCCCTTCGGCGAGGTGAAGGACAGCGCCTCGCCCGAGCTGCTTCAGGTGCGCCGCGCCATCCGCGAGCGCGAGGGGCAAGCCGCCAAGCGGTTGCAGCAGGTGTTGCAGCGGGCCAAGCAGGCCGGTATCGTCGAGGCCGACGCCGTGCTGTCGGTGCGCGACGGGCGGACGGTGATCCCCGTGGCGGCGGTCAACAAACGCAAGTTGCAGGGATTCATCCACGACGAGTCGGCCACCGGCCGCACCTTCTATATCGAGCCGGTCGAGGTGGTCGAGATCAACAACGAACTCCGGGAGCTGGAGTACGCCGAGCGGCGCGAGGTGGTCAAGGTGCTGAGCGCCTTCACCGAGTCGATCCGTCCCGATGCGGAGCTGATCGCCGATGCGGGCGACTACCTCTCGTCGGTCGACATGATCCGCGCCAAGGCACGCTGGGCGCTGGCCAACGACGCCGGCAAGCCCATCCTTTCGACCGATGGGCGGCTGGAGCTGCGCACGGCGCGGCATCCGCTGCTGCAGCAGACGTTGCGGGCGCAGGGCCGCGAGGTCGTGCCGCTCGACCTGATGCTCGACCCGCGCAAACGCATCCTCGTGATCTCGGGCCCCAATGCCGGCGGCAAGTCGGTCTGCCTCAAGACGACGGGCCTCATGCAGTACCTGTTCCAGTGCGGCTATCCCGTGCCGGCGTCGGAGGTCTCGGAGCTGCCCGTCTTCCGGTCGATCTTCATCGACATCGGCGACGAGCAGTCGATCGACGACGATCTGTCGACCTATTCGTCGCATCTGCGCAACATGAAGAACATGCTGGCCGGAGCCTCCGACCGCACGCTGGTGCTCATCGACGAGTTCGGTTCGGGCACCGAGCCGACCATCGGCGGCGCCATCGCCGAGGCGATTCTCGAACGGCTCCTCGAACGCGGCTGCTACGGGGTCGTGACGACGCACTACGCCAACATCAAATACTACGCCTCGAATGCCGAGGGGGTCGCCAACGGCGCGATGCTCTTCGACGTGCAGCAGATCCGTCCGCTGTTCCGGCTCGAAATCGGCAAGCCGGGCAGTTCGTTCGCCGTGGAGATCGCCCGCAAGATCGGGCTGCCGGAGGAGATCATCCGCGCGGCGAGCGACAAGGCGGGGTCGGATCACATCAATCTCGAACGGCAGTTGCGCGAGATCGCCCGCGACAAACGCTACTGGGAGCAGAAGCGCGACCGCATCCGCCTGACGGACCGCAAGGTCGAGGAGCTCGAACAGAGCTATGCCGAGCAGTTGGAGCGCATCCGCCGCGAGCGGAGCGAGATCCTGCAGGCGGCCAAAGCCGAGGCGCGCGAGCTGGTGGCCGAGGCCAACCGCCGCATCGAGCAGACGATCAAGGAGATCCGCGAGGCGCAGGCTGAGCGCGAGATGACGCGGCTCATCCGGCGCGATCTCGACGACTTCCGCGAGCGCGTCGAGCGGGCGGATGCCGCCGATGCCGAGAAGGCCGCCCGCATCGAGCGCGAGATGGAGAAGCTGCAACGCCGCCGCCAGCGGCGCGAGGAGCGCCGCAGCCAACCTGCCGCCGCAGCAGCGGCCGCACCCGTCGCTCCGCCGCAGCGCGAGGTCGAGGTGGGGGTGAAGGTCGTGCTCGAGGGGCAGCAGACGCCCGGTGTGGTGCAGGCGCTCAAGGGCGACAAGGTGCAGGTGGCCTTCGGGCAGTTGCTGACGACGGTCGACCGCAAACGTTTGCGCGTGGTGTCGAACAACGAGTACCGCGAGGCGACGCGCCCCGTGTCGGCGCGCACGGTGGTGTCGGTCGACGTGGCGGCGCGCAAACTCAATTTCAAGGATCATATCGACGTGCGCGGGATGCGCGCCGCGGAGGCGGTCGACGCCGTGCAGACCTTCATCGACGATGCACTGATGGTGGGCATCGGTTCGGTGACGATTCTCCACGGCAAGGGCACGGGGGCGCTCAAGGAGGAGATACGCCGCTACCTGCGCACGGTGTCGGGCATTGCGGGCGTCGCCGACGAACATGCCGACCGCGGCGGCGCGGGCATCACGGTGGTGACGTTCCGTGCGGATTAACCGGAAACGAAGATGAACTATACGTTGAGCGAAATAGCCCGCATCTGCGGGGGAACCTTCACGGGCGGCGATGTCCGCGTGAGCGATGTGGTGACCGACAGCCGCAACTGCGGCGTGCCGGCCGCACCGCTGTTCGTGGCGATGCGCGGCGCGCGCCACGACTCGCACGACTTCATTGGCGAGATGTACGCCCGCGGCGTGCGGGCCTTTCTGGTCGAACGGCCGGTCGAGGTGCGCGACGGGGCGGGGTATGTCGTGGTGGAGAACTCCGTCGATGCCTTGCAGCGGCTGGCTGCCGACTGGCGCCGCCGCTTCGGCGGCACGGTGGTGGGCGTCGCAGGTTCGAACGGCAAGACGGTCGTCAAGGAGTGGATCGCCCAGACGGCGCCCGACGGCGTGAAGCTCTTCCGCTCGCCGCGCAGCTACAATTCGCAGCTGGGGGCGGCGCTGTCGCTGCTGATGATCGAGGGCGACGAACGCTATGCGGTCATCGAGGCGGGCATCTCGCTGCCCGGCGAGATGGCACGGCTGGAGCGGATGATCGCCCCCGACATCGTGATCTATACCTCGCTGGGCGACGCCCATCAGGAGCATTTCGCGTCGCTGGAGGAGAAGTGCGCCGAAAAACTGCTGCTGGCGCTCCATGCCCCGAAGATCGTCTATCACGGCGCCTACGAACCGCTGGCGTCGATGCTGCGCGAGGTCTATGCCGAGGGGCACGAACTCCGCGATGCGGCGACGGCGGCGGGCGGCGGATTCGCTGATGCGGCTTCGGAGCGCAATTCGCAACTGGTGGCGGCCTTCTGGGAAGCCGTCGGGGAGCCGGCGCCCGATTTCGGACGGTTGCAGCGCGTGGCGATGCGGCTCGAGGTGAAGGAGGGGATCAACGACTCGCTGTTGGTCGACGACGCCTACAACGCGGACATCAACTCGCTCTCCATTGCGTTGGACTATCTCCACGGCGTGGCGGCGGGACGTCCCACGACGCTCATTCTGTCCGACATTCTGCAAAGCGGCATGGACGACGACGAACTCTACGCGCGTGTGGCGGCGATGGTCGCGGCGGCGGGCGTGGGCCGGTTCGTCGGCATCGGCCCCAAGTTGCAGGCGCAGGCGGCGCGTTTCGCTTGCGATAAGTCGTTCTATGCTTCGACCGACGACTACCTGCGGCGCATCGACCGCGCCGACATCGCGGGGCGTGCCGTGCTGCTCAAGGGCAGCCGCGACAGCCGCTTCGAGAAGCTGGAACATGCTCTCTCGCGCAAGAGCCACACCACGGTGCTCGAAGTCGATCTGGATGCCATGACTCATAACCTCAATTATTTCCGCTCGCGGCTGCGGCCGGGCGTGCGGCTCGTGGCGATGGTCAAGGCCGCCAGCTACGGCGCGGGCGATTTCGAGGTGGCGCAGATGCTGCAACATGAGGGCGTCGACTATCTGGCCGTGGCATTCGCCGACGAGGGGGTGCTGCTGCGCGAGCGGGGCATCACGATGTCCGTCGTGGTGCTCAACGCCGATGCCGACAGCTTCGACGCGATGGTGGCCAACCGCCTCGAACCGGAGATCTACAGCCTGCGTTCGCTCCGTGAGTTCGCAGCGGCCGTGGAGCGCTACGGCGAGCAGCGCTATCCGATCCACGTCAAACTCGATACGGGCATGCACCGCCTGGGCTTCACGGAGGAGGAGCTGCCCGCGCTGCTCGATGCGCTCGACGGCTGCGGGCGGACGTTGCGTGCGGCGAGTCTCTTCGCGCACCTCTGCACGTCGGACGATCCCGCGCAGGACGCGTTCACGCGGTTGCAGATCGCGCGGTTCGACCGCATGAGCGGCCGCATCGCGGCAGCGCTGCCTTATCCCGTCCTGCGCCATACGGCCAACTCGGCGGCCATCGAACGCTTTCCCGAAGCGCAGTACGACATGTGCCGGCTGGGGCTGGGGCTCTACGGCTTCGGATTCGAACACAACGAGGCGCTGCGGCCCGTCTCGACGCTGCGCACGCGCATCGTGCAGCTCAAACGTCTGGCTCCGACCGAGACGGTGGGCTACGGCCGCGCGGGCGTGCTGACGCGCCCCACGGTGACGGCCACCGTGCCGATCGGCTATGCCGACGGGCTGGATCGCCACCTGGGCTGTGGCGCATGGTCGATGCGTGTGAAAGGTCGTCCTGCACCGATCGTCGGGCGTATCTGCATGGACAGCTGCATGATCGACGTGACCGACATCGAGGGGGTGGCCGAGGGCGACGAGGCGGTGGTCTTCTCGCCGGCGGCGGGCAACACGCCCGAGGCGATGGCCGAGGTGCTCGGCACGATTCCCTACGAAATACTCACGTCGGTGGCCGGCCGCGTGAAACGGATTTACCTCAAAGAATAGATTCTATGACCGGAACGCTCTATCTGATCCCCTGTCCGATCGCCGACGAAGGCGAGGTGTGGGACGTGCTGCCGGCCGCCAACCGCGAGGTGATGGCCGCGCTCGACTACTTCATCGTCGAGAACACCCGCTCGGCGCGGCGCTTTCTGTCGAAGGCGAAGCTGGGGCTCAGGATCGACGAGCTGGAGTTCCGCGAGCTCAACGAACACACGACGGCCGGCCGCGCGGTGGAGGAGCTGGTGGCGCCCATCGAGGCGGGGCGTTCGGCGGGCGTCATCTCGGAGGCGGGCGTGCCTGGCGTGGCCGACCCGGGGGCGCTGGTGGTGGCGCTGTGCCACCGGCGCGGCATCCGCGTGGTGCCGCTGGTGGGGCCGTCGTCGATCCTGCTGGCGATGATGGCGTCGGGGCTCAACGGCCAGTCGTTCGCCTTCAACGGCTACCTGCCCGTCAAGCCCGACGAGCGGGCGCGGGCGATCCGTGCCTTCGAGCGGCGGGCCCGCGAAGGGCAGGCGCAGCTCTTTATCGTTACGCCGTTCCGATATGCGAAGCTCGCTGAACAACTGTTGCAGCTATGCGCTCCGCTGACGATGCTGACCTTGGTTTGTTATATTTATTCGCCGTACGAGTAGATCATCACGCGCAGTGTCGCGGAGTGGCGCCGGTCGCGGCTGCCCGAGCTGAACAAACGGCCCGCGATCTTCATCCTGGGGTAGCCGGACGCTTGGTATACATTTTGCGCAAACGAATGAGACCGATATGTAAAATCAAAGAGATATGAACAAGCAAGAGATTTACAATGAGGCTATTGACGGCGATGACGGGTTCGCGCCGGGCGAGGGGTATCCCTCCTGCGAGGGCCAGCCGTGCGTCAATGTGACAGCCGATGACGACCTGCGGACTGACACAATGACAGACGCCACGCCCACGGGCGGCGACGGCCCTGCGGGCGGAGCCGTTGCGGGTACGGCCGGCGACGAGTCGGGGGTCGAAGCAGGCGGCTGCGAGCAGTCGGCCGCCGAACTGGAACGTCAGGTGGCCGAGTGGCAGGACAAGTTCCTGCGCCTGCAGGCCGAGTTCGACAACTATCGCAAGCGCACGCTGCGCG
>USBO01000005.1 GCA_900552955.1 uncultured Alistipes sp. | reverse complement strand
CAAAAGCAAGCTTGCTTGCATTTTTTCCGAGGCGCAGTATCTAAGGCGCAGCCAAAGATACGAATAAGCCGAGAGCATAAAAACGGGAAGGCCGAAGCCCTCCCGCTGAAACTCCGCTCAATGCGTCGCGGCTATTTCCTGGCCGCGGCTTTGTCGGCCTCGGCGTTGATGGCCTTCAGCCAGTCGAGCGTCGCGGCCTTGAAATTCTCGTGATACTTGAACTTCTTGCTCATGCCCCAGCCGTGGCCGCCTGAGGGGAAGATGTGCAGCGAGGCTTTGACACCGTTGGCCTTCAGCCTCTCGTAGAGCAGCGCGGCGTTGATCGCGGGAACCACCTTGTCGTCGTCGCTGTGGAAGATCAGCGCCGGACAGGCCGTGCTGTCGGCCACCTTCTCCAGAGAGAACTTCGCAGCCTCGGTCTCGACGTTCTCGGCGCCCACCAGCTGCTTGAAGGTTCCCAGATGGCGTTTGTCGGGATCGCTCGACACCACCGGATAGATCAGCACCATGAAGTCGGGCTTCGACTTCGACATCACGCCCGCCGAACCGGCCAGATAACCGCCCGCCGAGGTGCCCGAGACGCCGACCTTGCGGGGGTCGACACCCAGCTCGCCGGCCATCTCGCGCACGGTGGCCACGGCCTTGTCCAGGTCGTTGAGCGGCACCTCAGAATGGCCGTTGGGCAGACGGTACTTGAGCATCACACCCACGATGCCGTTCTCGGCCAGCCACTTGCAGGTGTTGTGCCCGTTGCCGACCGACAGTTGCGAATAACCGCCGCCCGGGCAGAAGACGATGGCCTGTCCCGTCGCCTTCTCGGGGGCGGGTTTGTAGATCCAGATCTCGGCCGACGAGGTGTTGGTCAGCGCCCCGGGTTTGACTTCGTATTCGTCGCCCGTCAGACCGTTGGAGGTCGGGGCCGTCGCATTGTCCCACAGTTTGATGTGATAGTCCTGTGCCGATACGCAGACCGCTCCGACGAGCAGTGCGGCAAGAATCGTCAATCGTTTCATTCGTTTTCGCTATTAAGGTGTTAAACAGTTTCCATTCGATCGGATAAAGATAGCGATTATTCTGCAATCCTGTGCCGGCGGGCCGGGAAAAAACGCCGAAAAGCGCGTCGGGCTTGTAAATCCCCTTGGGAAAAGTTATCTTTGCAGAGGCCGAAAGCGGCCTCGAACGCGATAAAACGAATAATTCCATAACTTAATACCGAATGAAACGACAAGCGATTCTTCTGCTCTCGGCCGTGCTGCTGCTGATCGGCGGCGCGGCGGCGCAGAGCACCAAAGAGCAGACCCTGCGCGACATCCGGCGCACGGGTGCGCTCTACTACATCTACGACGACACGCCGCGGGCGGCGATGACGCCTGCACCCGACGGATACGAACCGTTCTACATCAGCCACTACGGCCGCCACGGCTCGCGCTGGCACGCGTCGAAAACCGTCTACCGCCACCCGCGCAAGGTGTTGCAGGAGGCACACGACGCCGGTAACCTGACGCCGCTGGGCGAGGATCTCTATGCGCGCGTGGTGCGCATCGCCGACGATGCCGAGGGCCGTTACGGCGACCTCTCCCCGCGCGGCGTGCGCGAGCACCGCGGCATCGCCGAACGGATGTACCACTCCTTCCCCGAGGTCTTCTCGACGGCCGACGGAAGGGTTTGCAACATCCGCGCGCGGTCGACGACCGTGCCGCGCTGCATCCTGAGCATGGCGGCCGCCAACGAACGGCTCAAGGAGCTGAATCCCGCCCTGCGCATCACCCGCGAATCGAGCGACCGCTACAAAGGCTACATGGCCCATTATCCCGCCTCGACGGCCAATGCGAAGGAGATTCGCGCCCATGTGAACGAGCTGCGCAAGAAATACGAGCATCCCGACCGTCTGATCCGTTCGCTCTTCAAGCGGAAGCCCCGGTTCAAGGACGAGATGGAGGCGATCAGCTTCATGACCGAGCTCTACAGCATGGCCTCCATCATGCAGGGCATCGACGGCATGGAGGACTGTTCGCTCTACGACATCTTCACGCAGGAGGAGCTCTACACGCTCTATGCGCTGCGCAGCTACCTGATGTATCTGGAGGTGGGTCCCTCGGCGCAGTACGGCGACGAGGCGCTGGGTGACGCGGTGCCTCTGCTGCGCAACTTCGTGGAGGAGGCCGATGCGGCGATGGCCGCCGGCACGCCGGCCGCATCGCTGCGCTACGGCCACGATGTGTTCGTCATTCCGCTGGTGGCGCTCATGGGCATCGAGGACTGCGACGCGCGCGAGAGCGATTTCGAGAAGGTCGACGCCGTGTGGAGCTGCTGGCGCGTGTCGCCGATGGCCACCAATATCCAGTGGATCTTCTACCGCCGGCCGGGCAGCGACGAGGTGCTGGTGAAGTTCCTCTTCAACGAGCGCGAGTCGCGCATCCGCCTCGACAGCGATCTGGCGCCCTACTACCGCTGGGACGATGTGAAACGTTACTTCGAGGAGCGGATCGCCACGCAGACGGCCCGTTGATCTGCCGGCTCTGCCGGTCGGAGGGGATGCCTTGCAATCAGCGGGGCATCCTCTTTTACGTTCGGGCGGCGGTATCGTGCCGGAGCGCGGGTGAGAGTGCGGAAATAATCCGTCGGGAGGGGAGCCTATGCCGTTATCGCGGCCCTACGGCACCGGATCGTAGCCGCTGCCGCCCCACGGATGGCAGCGGGCCAGACGCCGCAGCGTCAGCCACCCGCCCCGCAGCGGCCCGTGCTTGCGCAGTGCCTCGACGGCATACTGCGAGCAGGTCGGCGTGAAGCGGCACGACGGCGGCGTGAGGGGTGAGATGCAGAGCTGATAGAACTTCACGACGGCGATCAGCGGCAGCGCGGCGGCGCGCTTACACCCGCTCCGCAACCTGCTGAAGAATCCGGCGCAGGGCATGTTCGACGGTTTTATAGGGGACGACCTCCTTCGTGCAGTAGACCAGCGCCATGTCGACGGCGGCCGACTTGCCGCCGCCCATGAGCCGCTCCTTGTTGAGCCGGTAGGCCTCTTTGGTGCGGCGGCGGAGCAGGTTGCGCCGGTTGGCGCGCTTGTGGAACTTCTTGGGGACGGAGAAGAGCACTTCGGCCGACATGCGGTCGTCGGCCTCGGCGAACCAGACGTAGCGGAACGGGTAGACGAACCCCGATTCGCCGCTGTCGAACAGGCGGCGGATGGCTCCCAACGTGCGCAGACGTTCGGTGCGGGGCAGCGTGCGGGAGGGATTCATCGGCTCTTCGTGAACGGGAACGTGCGAAACTATCTCTTGTCGGCGGCGGTGCGGCGCACGCGGCTTTTCTTGGCCAGCTTGTGCTGCTGCGAGCGGATGAACTCCTCCTTCTGCCTGTCCTCGACGATCTGCACCATTTCGACCTCCTTGCCGGCATGCACCTGATCCACATAGATGTCGATGGCCTTGACCATCGACGGAGCTTCGGGCGTCGGGGCCTTGATTTTGACCGTCAGCCCCGCCTCGATAGCGCAGCGCAGCGTCGCCTCGCCGAAGGCGGCGATCGTCGGCAGATCGCTGCCGAACTGTTCGATGAGCACCTTGACCTCCGAGGGCGAGTAGATGCCCACCACGTCGTAGTCGCGGATATCGGTTCCTGCGGGATCGGTGGCCACCGTGCGGGCCAGAATCACCGGATGGAACGAGAACTTTAGCTTGGCCATCGTCTCGGGCAGATCGGGTTTGTGCGGCTCGCTGAGCGTGAGCAGGAACTTCTCGTCCTTGTGCTTGATGAGCAGTTCGATCAGATTGGTGAACGAACCGTCGGCGAACGAGATCTTGCGCTTGCGGTAGACGATGTATTTCTGGAGATAGAGTGCCACGGCCTCCGTCTGACAGATGTACTTCATCGTCTCGGGAACGGTGACGCGCGCCTCCTCGCAGATGCGGAAGAAACTGTCGACGGTGGTGCGCGAGGTGAAGATCACGGCCGTGTGGTCCAGTATCTCGACGCGCTGCTGCCGGAACTCCTTGAGCGAAACCCCGGCCACGCGGATGAACGGATGATAGTCGACGGTGATATGATGTCTGCGCGCCAGTTCGTAGAAGGGGGATTTTTCGGGAACAGCCGGCTGGGGCTGGGAGACAAGAATTCGACTGACTTTCGTTACACTCATCTTAACTGTGTTTTATCAACATGAGCACCGCAAATGCCACCGGTGCGATTTCGACGGCGCAAAGGTACAAAATCCAATGCAAATTCGAAATATTTTCGGCCACAAACAGCGATCGAATCTCTCTGAGAAATAGTAATATAATCATCGATGCGAACCCCACGGCCGCATACAACCACCCTGATCCTGAACCGATTGGGCAAAGGGCGTAGAGCAAAACGAACGGCAGGGCCCACAGGCTCGCCAGCGCGAAATGAAACTGTTTGACATAGAGAAGGGTCGATACGAACGACTGCGTGAGCGTCACCTGCCCGATGAGCCGCAGCGCGAGTGTCTGCACCAGGGCGATGGCGCCGATCGCGGCCGTCGCCGCCACGCAGAAGCCCTGCAGCCAGAGCGGAGGAAGCGGCACGCCGGCTCCCTCCGGCAGCCAGTTGTCGCAGGCGCGCACGACCAGCACGCCGGCGCCTGCGATGCCGAGCACGCAGCAGCGGCTCAGGAAATGACCGTGGATCTCGCCGCGGTTCTGCAACGTCCGCTGCCCTGCATGTCGGTCGAATCCGAGACTGCCCGCCAGCATGCGCGCCTCGCTGAAGTTGGTGTGGAGCAGCAGCAGGTAAGAGGCTGCCAGAAGCAGGACGACAGCCTGATAGAGCGCCGATTCGGAGAGGAGCGGTGGGGCGATGAGGGAGGAGCCTCCGCCGCCCATCGTCGACGCCGCGCCGAACAGCTCTGCGGCCGTGGCCTGCGCCGTCTCCGTCCACGCGCTTGCCGGGCGCGCCGACCAGTCGCCGACCCACCCGCCGAGCGTCGATGCCCGCTCGGCCGCCGAGAGCGGATCGACCTGGGGGAATGCCGTGGCGGCCTGCGTCAGCGAATCGGCGGCGATCCCGGCGGCGTGCCCGAGGGTTTGTGCAGGCGTGTCGGGCGCCGCATTCGCCGCGACGGCGGCAACCGACAGATCGTCCGGCCGGATCATGCGTCGAAAAGTCGTTTGAGCGTGATGCGGATCGTCGTGCCCCTGCCCGGCTCCGAGTCTATGACGGCGATCCGGCCGTTGTGGTACTCCTCGATGATGCGGCGCGAGAGCGAGAGGCCGAGCCCCCAGCCGCGCGTCTTGGTCGTGAAGCCGGGTTCGAAGATCCGTTTCCAGTTGCCTTTGGGGATGCCCTTGCCCGTATCGCGGACGTCGATCATCACGCTGCGGTCGTCCGACGAGAGCCGCACGTCGATCGACCCGTGCCCCTGAAGGGCGTCGAGGGCGTTTTTCATGAGGTTCTCGACCACCCACTCGAAGAGCGCCGGATTGATGTTGGCCTCGACGGGCGCGATGGCCAGTCCGTTGTAGCCGAGCGTCACGTTGCGCGGAATGCGCTTGCGGAAGTACATCACCGCCTCGCCCACCACCTCGTTGACCGTGGCCTTCTGGAGCACGGTTTCCGACCCGATCTTCGAGAAGCGGTCGACGATCTTGAGCAGGTGCGTCAGGTCTTTGTTCATCTCGTCGACCGCCTCCTGATCGACAGGCTGGCTGCGCAGGTACTCGATCCACCCCAGCAGCGACGACGTGGGCGTGCCCAGTTGGTGCGCCGTCTCCTTGGCCAGACCGATCCATACGCGGTTCTGCTCGTCCTGCTTCGACGAGCGGAAGGCGATGTAGCCGATGAAGATGAAGAAGAAGATCACGCCCAGCTGCACATAGGGGAAGAGGTAGAGCGACTTGAGCAGCTTCGACTTGCCGTAGAAGATGATGTGGCGGTGTTCGGGCCCCCACCAGTAGTTGACCGTCTTGGGCTGGTTCTCCTCCGTGAAGCGGTCGATCTGCCGCCGCAGCCGGTCGGGATGATCCAGCACTTCGCGCGGCACCAAGTGCGCCTGGATGACGTTGAGCCGCTCGTCTGTGATGATGAAGGGGATGTTGTTGCGGTTCGAGAGGATGCCTTGTATGAGCGGATCGTTGACCGAGCCGCCGAAGGCGTCGCGGCTGGCCTGCTCCATGGCGTGGGCCCACACCTCGACGTCGTGCTGCTCCTTCTCGCGCAGGTCGTGCGCCATGCGGTTGGTGTAGATCAGCGACAGCAGGCAGATGACCATGCCCGCGGCGATCACCACGATTCGGTTGCGGAACGAGAGCGTGAAGCGGCTGAACAGACGGGTCAACGAGCGGCGTGCCATACGGAATCCCTGTTATTTGCGTTCGGTGTCGCGTTCGCGCAGGATGCGGGCGTACTCCGCATCATCGCCGAGCAGCGCCACGGCGCGGCCCAGCTCGCGGTCTTCCGCGAGCGAGTGTTCCGTCACGCCGTCGGCATAGCAGTAACGCAGGATGACGGCGCCGTTGAGCGTTTCGAGGATCTCGCGCTTGTAGGTGCGCAGATTGGTCGCCTTGTCGTCGCGGATGCCGGCCTCGATCGCCCCGATCTCGGCCGCCAGCGACTCCTCGTAGAGGTCGGCCTTGGCCGCCTCCTTGATGCGGTTGAGCGCACGGCGCGTGTCCGACTCGTAGGCCACCTCCTTGTCCTCCATGAAGCCCGCGAACCGCTCGTAGTCGGCGTCGGTGAGGGTGAACGTGCGCGGATCGATCGTCTGCTCCCCGTGTTCGCGGAAGTAGTCGTCGGCGAAATCGTCGACATAGCCCATCGCATAGAGCGTCATAGCGAACCGGCTGATGTACTCGGGTTCGGTGCGCTCGTCGGGCATGATGCCGCCGCCGTCGTAGACCTTGCGGCCGCCGCGCGTGGCGAATTGGCGCACGAGCGAGTCGGGCACGCTCTTGACGGCCCCCTTCTCGTCGCGCGACGAGTAGTCGAGCGCCTGTATGCAGCGGCCCGAGGGGATGTAGTATTTGGCCGTGGTGACCTTCAGGAAGCTGTTGTAGCCCAGCGGCCGCGTGGTCTGCACCAGCCCCTTGCCGAAGGTGCGCTGCCCCACGAGCACCGCACGGTCCAGATCCTGCAGCGCGCCGGTGACGATCTCGGCCGCCGAGGCCGTGCCGTCGTTGACGAGCGCCACGACGGGCAGCGTCGGCGCGATCGGTTCGAGCTGCGTGCGGTAGACCGTATGTTCGGTGCGGCCCTTGGTCGTCACGACCTCCGTCCCCTTGGGCACGAACATCGAGACGATCTTCACGGCCTCCTGCAGGATGCCGCCGCCGTTGTTGCGATAGTCGAGCACGAGTGCCCGGAGGCCCTGCCGCTGCAATCGCTCCAGCGCGGCGCGCATATCCTCGTAGCACCCCTCGGTGAAGTCGCGGTGCTGGATGTAGCCCACGCCGTCGGCCACGAATCCGGCGTAGCCCACGCCCGAGATGGCGATCCGCTCGCGCCGCAGTTTGACCTCCTCGACCTTGCCCGTGAGCAGCTTCTCGACCTTGATCGTCACGGTGGTGTTGGGCGTGCCCTTGAGCAGCGCGCTCACCTGCTCGGTGGTCATGGCGCGGGCGTCCTTGCCGGCGATCTCGACGAAGCGGTCGCCGATGCGCAATCCCGCGCGGTCGGCCGGAAAGCCTTTGTAAGGCTGCGCGATCACCACGCCGTCGTCCTTCTTGCGGATGAGCGCCCCCACGCCGCCGTACTTGCCCGTGGTGAGGAACTGGAAATCGGTCATCTCCTCCTCGGGCATGTAGACCGTGTAGGGATCGAGACGCCGCACCATCCCCTCGGCGGCATCCGCCATCAGACGGTCGGCGTCGACCTCGTCGACGTAGTAGACCGACAGTTCGCGCATCATGTTGACCAGCATCTCCATGTTGCGCGCCAGCCCGAAGTCGTTCTTCGCGGCGAAGATCAGCAGGGCGGCGCCGCCGAGCGCGGCAGCGGCCGTTGCGATGTAGCTTGCGATTCGTTTCATTGCATCCTATTTTTCGGTTCGTGCGTGGGCGGCGATGAAGGCCTCCAGCCGCGGTGCGACGTGCGCCACGGTGCGGCGCTGGCCGCTCAGCTCGATCCATTGGCCGAACTGCCCGACGCGCACCTCGTCGTCGAAGTGCAGCCGCAGCCGGCGCAGCGCACCGGCCGCACGGAAGGTCATCGTCTCGCCGTCGTCGGCCGCGGGTTCGAATCCCTCGGCGCGGAACGCGTTGACCACCCGCTGGCGATCCTCCTCCAAAAATCCCTCCACACGCCGCGTGACGAATCCCGTGAAGGGGTAGGCCGCCGAGAGCACCACCACGGCCGCCGCGAGCGCCCATCCCCGCCACGAGGCGAAGAGCAGCGCGGGCAGCTCGGCCGGCGTCACGGCCAGCACGCCGGCGAGGTGCATCGCCAGAATCACCGCTGCACACAGAACGCAGAGATGCACGAAATATTTTACGGAGCGAATGAAGCTGTTCATATCAATCGGTATTTGTTCGAAACTCTTTTTTCGTGTCGGGTGCGCCTTCAGTCGGCATCTGTGCCGAACGTGCCTCCGACGATCGCGTCGGCCACCTGCTGCATCAGCCAGCGGGGTGTCGACGTGGCGCCGCAGATCCCGACCGACGCGGCCCCCTCGAACCACTCGGCCCGCAGCTCGGCGGCCTCCTCGACCTGATGGGTGCGTGCGTTGGCGGCGCGGCACACCTCGCAGAGCACCCTGCCGTTGGACGACTTGCGGCCCGAGACGAAGATCACCGTGTCGAACCGCCGCGCGAAGGCCGCCAGATGCCCCTCGCGGTTGGCGACCTGCCGGCAGATCGTGTCGTGCACCACCACCTGCGACGCATCGGCCGCGCGGCGGCGCATCTCGTCAGCCAGCCGTTCGAAGAGGGCGATGCTTTGGGTCGTCTGCGACAGGAAGTAGATCGGCCGCGCGAAGTCGATCTGTGCCAGATCGGACTCGCCCTCGACGACCAGCGTCGGCGCCGCTACCTGTCCGGTGAGCCCCACCACCTCGGCGTGGCCCCGCTTGCCCAGAATCACCACCTGCCCGCCGACGGCCGCCATCCGTGCATGGGCCGCCACTACCCGCTGCTGCAGTTTCGCCACCACGGGGCACGTGGCGTCGATCACCTCCACCCCCGCCGCACGGGCGCGGGCGAAGGTCGAAGGGGGTTCGCCGTGCGCGCGGATGAAAAGCTGCCGGCCGCCCAGTGCCTCCAGGTCGTCGTGCGTCGCCGTGCGCAGCCCGAGCCCTTCGAGCCGCTGCACCTCCACGCGGTTGTGGACGATATCGCCCAGCGAGTAGACCGTGCCGTAGGCGGCTAGCGCCCCCTCGGCCCGCTCAATGGCCCGCACGACCCCGAAACAGAATCCCGATTTATCGTCGATCTCCACCCGCATACCGCACACGCTCCGCTGTCGAAACCCCTCCGATTAGCAGTCGCCGCCCGTCACCCGGCGGAACTCGCGTTCGAACCACTCCATCTGCTCGGCCACGGTCATGTAGCTGTTGTCGAGCACCACGGCATCGTCCGCCTTGCGCAGCGGCGAGATCGCCCGCGTCATGTCGGCCTTGTCGCGCGAGAGGACGTTTTGCAGAATCTCCTCGTAGCAGACCGCATCGCCCCGCGCCGTCAGCTCGTCGTAGCGACGCTGCGCGCGTACCGAGGGCTGCGCCGTCATGAAAATCTTCAGCTCGGCGTCGGGGAAGACCGTCGTCCCGATGTCGCGGCCGTCCATCACCACGCCCCGCTGGCGTCCCATGCGCTGCTGCATGGCCACCAGCTTCTCGCGCACCTCGCGGATCGAGCTGACGGCGCTCACGCAGTTGCTCACCTCGATGGTGCGGATTTTCCCCTCGACCAGGTCGCCGTCGACGTAGATGTCGCTGGCGCCGCGCTCGGGATTGAAGCGGAAGTCGATGCAGATGTCGGGCAGCAGACGCACCACGGCCTCCTCGTCGACCATTCCCGAACGGATGGCTCCGTGCTCGAGCGCATGGAGCGTTACGGCGCGGTACATCGCTCCCGTGTCGATGAAGATATAGCCCAGTCGGCGGGCGATGGCCTTGGCGAAGGTCGACTTGCCGCACGACGAAAAGCCGTCGACGGCGATGATGATCCGCTCGTTCGTATCTCGGTCAGTGGACATTGGGCAGAATGTGTATGAAATTCGACAGAATGGTATAGATTCCCAGCACGGCGATGATTACTCCCGCCACGTGGTTGATCGTCAGCATGTGGCGCGGACGGAAGCGGTGCCGGAACAGATTCAGCAGGAACGTCAGCGCGAACCACCACGTCGCCGCGCCGCCCAGGAATCCCGCGATCGTGAGCAATCCCCCGAAGAGGCTTCCCATGTCGGTCGTGCCGAGCGTCGAGACCTTGAACATCGTGAAGAAGATCATGATGTAGGGGATCACGTAGATGAAGTTCGTCAGCGTGATACCGAACATCGAGGCGAAATCCTTCCACAGCGTGGTCTTGCCCACGCGGTTGCGGCGGATCTGCGTCACGGGGTTCTGCAGGTAGATGTAGACGCCCACGATCACCACGATGATGCCGCTGACTACGCTCAGAATCAGTTTGTTGGCTTCGATCGACCGTTGCAGGATCGACGAGAAGAGCATGGCGAAGATCGCCATGACCGTGTCGGCGCACGCCACGCCGAGCCCCGATGCGAACCCCGAACGGCGGCTCTTGCTCAGCGTCCGCTGGATGCAGAGCACGGCCACGGGGCCCACGGTGATCGAGGCCGCGATGCCGACCCCCACCCCCTGCAGCAGCAGGTAAAGCATGTTCGTAATATGGTTGATTCCCATGTCCGGCAGTTTGAGTTCCCGCGGCCGCATGCGTCGGCAAGGTCTTTCGACGGCACATCACATGCGGCACGGGTCGGTTTCGGATGACAAAGATACGAATAAGCCGAGCGCAAAAGCAAATTTATTTGCATTTTGCCGAGGCGGAGTATCTAAGGCGCAGCCAAAGATACGAATAAGCCGAAAACAAAAGCAACCTTGTTTGCGATTTTGTTGAGGCGAAGTATCTAAGACGAAGTCAAAGGTACGAAAAGTCGGGCGCAGAAGCAAGTGTCAGCCTGCATCTGCCGCACGAACATAAAAAAGAGACTCCGCGCGGTGCGGAGCCTCCTTGTTTCCGGCA
Organism: uncultured Alistipes sp.; assembly: GCA_900552955.1. Lineage (GTDB taxonomy): Bacteria > Bacteroidota > Bacteroidia > Bacteroidales > Rikenellaceae > Alistipes. Next base: position 21,478 of record USBO01000005.1, on the reverse strand, counting down.
AAGTGGCGATCACTTCGCAAAGCCCTTGCCGATGGCCAGGAAATCCTCGGCCTTGAGTGCCGCACCGCCGATCAGGCCGCCGTCGACGTCCTCCTTGGCGAAGATCTCGGCGGCGTTCGACGGCTTGCACGACCCGCCGTAGAGGATCGGGCACTCCTCGGCCGCTGCGCCGAATTTGGCGGCGAGCACCTTGCGGATGTAGGCGTGGATCTCCTGCGCCTGCTCGGCCGTTGCGGTCTTTCCCGTGCCGATGGCCCAGACGGGCTCGTAGGCGATGACCAGCTTGGCGAACTGCTCGGGCGTGAGGTTGTAGACCACCTCCTCGATCTGTTCCTTCACCACGTCGAAGTGCTTGCCGGCCTCGCGCTCGGCCAGATTCTCGCCCACGCAGTAGATCGGGACGAGGTCATTGGCGTAGGCCTGCTCCATCTTCTTGTTGAGCGTCTCGGAGGTCTCGCCGTAGTACTGGCGGCGCTCCGAGTGGCCGAGGATCACGTACTTGCAGCCCAGCGCCGCGATCATCGACGCTGCGACTTCGCCCGTGTAGGCGCCTTTGGCCTCGGCGGCGCAGTTCTGGGCGCCGACGGCGATCGCCGTGCCCTCGAGCGTCTTGACCACCTCCGACAGGTGCGTGAAGGGCGGGCATACGATGAACGACACGCAGTCGCATACGGTGTGCTTGCCGGCTGCGACCTGCTTGGCCAGCTCGACGCCCTCGGCGGGCAGCGTGTTCATTTTCCAGTTGCCTGCTACGATCTTCTTTCTCATTGCTGTGTTTTTTTAAGTTTATGGTTGTAACGGATGATTGTCAGGTAACCCGCCGCGGCCGAGGCGACGATGAAGAGCAGCAGCGACCCCCAGATCCGTGTCTCGAACGGTGCGCCGCGCCAGAGCAGGACGGCGCCCGTCAGGGCGGGCAGCATCGGGAAGCTGTTGACCCACCACGTCACGGCGAAGGCGTCGAGCACCTTCGTGCGCTTGATGACGTCGACGGGCAGCACGATGAAGCGAACCCAGTGCCACGCCAGCAGGACGAGCAGCGTCCAGCGCGCCGTGAGCGGTGCGATCCAGCCCCGCAGGGCCAGCAGCACGGCTGCGAGCGCCACGACGGCCATCACCGCCAGGAGGGTGCGTGTGCGATCCATCGCGGGCGGTTATTCGGCGGCGGGGGCGCACCAGGTCTTGACCTCCTCCATCGAGGGGGCTTTGAGACCCAGTTTGTTCTTCTTGTTGAAGCCGCAGAGGTCGTTGAAGAACTTCCCGGCCGGCAGCTTGCGCAGCGCCTCGACGGTCTGATAGCCCATCTTGCGCAGTACGGGGATCCACTCTTCCGGCACGCCGATGGCGGCGAACGCCTCGTCGGCGTCGCGCGGCGCCTTCCGCTCGGGACGCATCTGCGGGAAGAAGAGCACGTCCTGAATCGACGACTGCCCCGTGAGGAACATCGTCAGACGGTCGATGCCGATGCCCATGCCCGAGCACGACGGCATGCCGTACTCCAGTGCGCGCACGAAGTCCATGTCGATGAACATCGCTTCGTCGTCGCCCTTTTCGAGCAGGCGCAGCTGCTCCTGAAAGCGCTCCAGCTGGTCGATCGGGTCGTTGAGCTCCGAGTAGGCGTTGCAGAGCTCCTTGCCGTTGACGAAGAGCTCGAAGCGCTCCGTCAGATCGGGATTGTCGCGGTGGCGCTTGCACAGCGGCGACATATCGATCGGGTAGTCGCAGACGAAGGTGGGCTGGACGAGCTCCTCCTCGCAGTACTGGCTGAAGATGGCGTCGATGAGCTTGCCCTTGCCCATCGTCTCGTCGATCTCGACGCCCAGCCGCTTGCAGGCTTCGCGCAGCTGCTCCTCGGACTGGCCCGTGATGTCGTAGCCGGTCTTCTCGCGGATGGCGTCGGTCATCGTCACGCGGCGGAACGGCGCCTTGAACGAGACGCTCCGGCCGTCGATTTCGACCTCCGTCGTGCCGTTGGCGGCCAGCGCCACGTGTTCGAGCATCTGCTCGGTGAACTCCATCATCCACTGGTAGTCCTTGTAGGCGACGTAGATCTCCATGCAGGTGAATTCGGGGTTGTGCGTGCGGTCCATGCCCTCGTTGCGGAAGTTCTTGCCGAACTCGTAGACCCCCTCGAAACCGCCCACGATGAGCTTCTTGAGGTAGAGCTCCGTGGCGATGCGCAGGTAGAGGTCCACGTCGAGCGAGTTGTGGTGCGTGATGAACGGACGCGCCGACGCACCGCCCGGGATGGGTTGCAGGATCGGCGTTTCGACCTCCAGGTAACCCTTCGCGTTGAAGAACTCGCGCATCGAGGCCATGATCTTCGACCGCTTGACGAAGACCTCGCGCACCTGCGGATTGACCGCCAGATCGACGTAGCGCTGGCGGTAGCGCACCTCGGGATCGGTGAAGGCGTCGAACGTCTGGCCGTCCTTCTCCTTGACCACGGGCAGCGGCCGCAGCGACTTGGAGATGACCGTCAGCCGGCGGCAGTGCACCGATGTCTCGCCCGTCTTGGTGACGAAGGCGAAGCCCTCGACCCCCACGAAGTCGCCGATGTCGAGCAGTTTCTTGAAGACGGTGTTGTACATCGTCGGATCGCCCTCGGGGCAGATGTCGTCGCGGCGGATGTAGACCTGGATGCGCCCCGTGTGATCCTGCAATTCGAAGAACGAGACGCTGCCCATGATGCGGCGCGACATGATGCGGCCGGCGATGCGCACGTCGGCGAAGTTGCCCGTCGCCTCGTCGTACCCGTCGAGAATCCCGCGGGCCGTGGCCGTCACGTCGAAGCGTGCGGCGGGGTAGGGGTTGATGCCCAGTTCGCGCAGTGCGGCGAGCGACTGACGGCGCAGTTGCTCCTGTTCGCTGAGTTCGATAGCCATATTCTGTTTCGTTTGTTTTAAGCCGATGTCGGATGTCCGGCAAAGTTACGAAAAATATTTAGCATTTCCGCTTCATCCGGCGGTAGATGCGCAGCATCGCCCAGCCCGTCAGCGCTCCGACGGCCGTGCCCAGGAGCAGGTCGGCGGGGAAGTGTTTGGCCAGATAGATGCGCGAGTAGCAGATCAGCAGCGTCGCGGCGGCCATCAGCACGGTGAACCAGCGGCGCCGGATTTCGGCCGCGGAGAGCACCAGCAGCGCCGCCACCGTCGCGGCGTGCGACGACACGGTGCCGTACTTCCCGCCCAGCGCCCCTGCGGGGACGTGGACGATGCCGGGTGTGGCGTGCCCCTCGAAGCGCCAGCGCATCAGCGTGTCGGGGGCGATCTCCAGCCCTTCGAGCGAGGGGGTGAACATCGGCCGCCAGCGGGGCGGAAAGTCGGGCCACAGCCCTTTGAGCGGCCCCGAGTGCTTGAAGATGCCGGCCGCCATGTCCGACAGGACGATCGCCAGGACGATCGCCGCGAGAAAGAGCAGCATGTTGCGCCACCCCTCGCGCCGTCCGACGAGCCAGAGGATCAGTGCGTAGAGCGGCAGCCACATCGCGGTGCCCGAGACGGCGGTCATCAGGCTGTCCATCGCGGGGCCGCCGTCGAAATTGAGCGCCAGAAAGAGCGCGTGGTCGAAGGTGTGGAGAGGAGTCGTCATTCGTGTCAGAATTGGAAGTAGATGAAGGGTTGGATGCCGCTCGACTGCATCTGCATGACGCTCCACGCCACGGCGGCGAGCAGGAGCACCTGCGTCCAGAAGGGTGCGGCGACCACCGTGCGGCGCGCAGCGTCGTCGGCCCTGCCCGGGAGCAGGTGCAGCAGGTAGCCCAGCCCCATGAGGGCGAAGACGCCGCCGTAGCCGGCGAGCATCTGGGGCAGCAGATGCAGGTGGAAGTTGTCCCGGATCTGATGCAGCATCAGTTCGACGGTGCGCATCGAATCGGCGCGGAAGAGCAGCCAGCCGAAGCAGACCAGGTGGAAGGTCACGAGGATGCCGGCCAGCCGGCTGAGCGGGTGCATCCGGTATCCCGATACTTTGGCCCCGGGGACGACCGACAGCCAGATTTTGTGCAGCGCCAGCGCCGTGCCGTGGAGCGCGCCCCACAGCACGAAGCGCACGGCCGCGCCGTGCCACAGTCCGCCGAGGAGCATCGTCGCGAGCAGGTTGAGGTAGGTGCGCAGCCGCCCTTTGCGGTTGCCGCCCAGCGAGATGTAGAGGTAGTCGCGCAGCCACCTCGAGAGCGAGATGTGCCACCGCCGCCAGAACTCGGTGATGGTGGCCGAGTGGTAGGGGGCGTCGAAGTTCTTGGGGAAGCGGAAGCCTAAGAGCAGCGCCAGTCCGATGGCCATGTCCGAGTAGCCCGAGAAGTCGCAGTAGATCTGGAGGGCGTAGCCATAGACGGCTGCCAGACACTCCGCGCCGGAGTAGAGCGCCGGATCGTCGAAGATGCGGTCGACGAAGTTGAGCGAGATGTAGTCCGAGATAACGGCCTTCTTGAATAGGCCGATGGCGATGAGGTAGATGCCCGTGCCGAACATCTCGCGCGTGACGCGGATCGGGTTCTGCCGGATCTGCCCCAGGAAGTCGCTGGCGCGGACGATCGGGCCGGCGACCAGTTGCGGGAAGAACGAGAGGTAGAAAAGATAGTCGCCCCAGCGGTCGAGCGGCCGCAGCGTGCCGCGGTAGATGTCGATCGTGTAGCTGAGCGACTGAAACAGGAAGAACGAGATGCCGACGGGCAGGAAGATGTTCTGGAACTCGAGGAACCCTGCGCCGAAGAGGTCGCGGGCGATCTCGATGAAGAAGTCGGTGTATTTGAAATAGCCCAGTACGGCCAGGTCGGCCGTGACGCTCAGCGCGACCAGTCCGCGGCGCAGGCGCTGCGAGGCCGCGCGGGCGATGGTCCGCCCGAGCAGGAAATCGCTGACCGATACCCCGACGAGCAGCAGCAGATAGATGCCGCTCGACTTATAATAGAAGTAGAGCGAGAAAGCGATGACATACCAGATGCGCAGCGTCGGTGTGCGCCGCAGGAAGCCGTAAAAGAGGGCGAAGGCGGCGAACAGAAAGAGGAACAACCCGCTGCTGAAGAGCAGCGGCGCCTGCGGGTCGTAGCTCAGCAGCGGCAGGATGCGGTCGGTTATCTCGCGGAGGCGCTCCATCGGTTCAGCGGGATTCGATCGGTTGCGGGGCCACGCTCATCATTCGGTCGAGGGCGACGATCCGTGTGCTGTCGAGCACCGGCTCGGGGTGTGCGGCACGCCACCGCTCGCGCAGCACGGGAGCCACGCAGGCGTTCAGCGCGTCGACCAGCGCGTAGGCCACCTGCCGGCCTCCGGCGTAGTTGATGTGGGTGTAGTCCTTGCCCGCCCAGCCGTTGGCCACGAAGCGCTCCATGCCGCCCTGCGCCCGCATGGCGTCGTAGACCGACCAGAAGGCGGCGCCGGCGGCCCGGGCCGCGCGGCGTTGCCAGCCGACCATCGACGGGGCCGACGACATGGGGGCGAAACCCTTCTCCGAGCGTACCGAGCGGTCGCTCGTCGAGAGCACCAGCACCGCAGCGTCGGGGAAGCAGCTGCGCACGAAGGCGATCATCTTCTCCAGGCGCGCGGCATAGGCCGAGTAGTTGGTGACCCCCTCCTGCATGATGTTCAGACCGTATTGCAGCATCACGAGGTCGTAGGGCGCGAAGGCGCCGATCTGTGCGTTGACGGAGGAGCTGGTGCCGAAGAGCGCCTGCCCGCTGTTGCTGCGGATCGAGTAGTTGTCGACCGTCACGCCGGCCGCATCCTCGAACTGTGCGCCGTAGCCGGTGAACCCCGCGGCACCCTCCTCGACGCGGAGCGCGAGCGACGCCACGGGGCCGTGGACGACGATCTGCCGGAGCGCCTCCGACGCCGGCAGCTCCAGCGTGCGGTGCAGCGTGTCGTTGAGCGTGAGGTGTAGCCGGCTCGGCTCGCGGGCGATGAAGAGCAGCCGCGCCCTGCCGCAGCGGTCGAGCCGTCGGCGGAAGTCGCTGCCCGTCCAGCGCACCGTCGCGCCCTCGGCGGGGCGGCAGAGCCAGCCCGAGATGCAGAAGTCGCCGCGCAGCGCCTGGGGCGTCGAGCGGCGCTGCATGATGTTGTGGGAGTTCCGGCCCGCCGAGCGGGTGCCCACCGTGCGGCGGTAACCCGTCAGGGGCGATGCCATCGGCGCAAAGCCGCAGCCGCAGCCGCCGTAGCGCAGTTGGAGCTGCTCGCGCAGGTCGGCCGTGAGGATGTCGCCCTCGATGAACGAGTCGCCCAGCACGGCGATGCGCACCGGCGTGCGGCGCGCGGTGTCGGCCAGCCGTGCGAAAAAGCGGTGCAGCGGCCCGTCGGCGAGCGTGTCGAAGTCTTCGATGGGGGTGAGTGCCGGCAGCAGCCGTGTGGTGTCGCAGGCGGGCCGCTCCGGCGTGCGGGGGGCGGGGTAGGGCGCCCACTCGAACGTGAGCTGCGGCGCTGCGGGCAGCGTGTCGGCCGGTGCGGGCGCGGGGGCGTCGTTCGTGGCGGCCGAATCGGCCCCAGCGGGTTGCCCCTCGGCCTCGATGCGGCCGGCGAAGCGGCGGAAGTCGCCGGCGAACTCGTCGTCGGGCTCGGGCAGTACGGCGGCCGCCACGGGTTTGTCGTTGAAGTGCAGGACGTCCGAGAGGATGTTGGCCCGACGCAGCCGGATGCCGCCGATGGTCTGCGGCGGGATGAAAGCGACGGCCGTGAGCACCGCGATGAGTGCGACGGCCGCCTGCCAGGTGCGACGGGTGTAATCCTGCGGCGCCATCAGTCGCGGTTATTGCTCCGTCCGAGGATGAGCATGGCGTAGTAGAGCACCGTGGCGATGGCGCTCAGCGCAGCCACCAGATAGGTGCGTGCGGCCCACGTGAGCGCTTCGCGTGCCTGCGCGAGCTCGGCGCCCTGCATCGTGCGGCTCGATTCGAGCCATGCCAGCGCGCGGTGCGAGGCGTTGTACTCGACCGGAAGGGTCACGACCGAGAAGAGCGCCGCTACGGCGATCAGCCCCACGCCGATCCAGCAGAGCCACGCATTGTCGGTCGTGGCCAGCAGGATCATCCCCGCGATGAGGACGAACGTCGCGGCGCGCGACGAGAAGTTGACGATCGGCACCAGTTGCGACCGCAGTTCGAGCGGTGCGTAGCCCTGTGCGTGCTGCACGGCGTGGCCGCACTCGTGGGCCGCGACGGCGGCGGCCGACACGCTGCGCGAGGCGTAGACCGAGTCGCTCAGGTTGACGGTCATCGTCTGCGGGTTGAAGTGGTCGGTCAGGTGGCCCGCCACGTGGGTGACCTTCACATTGCGGATGCCGTTGTCGCGCAGCATCTTCTCGGCCACCTCGGCGCCTGTCAGACCGCCCGGGAAGGGCACTTTGGCATACTTGGCGAAGACCGATTGCAGGCGTGACTGCACGATCCACCCCGCGATGCCGATGGCGATGATGAGGAGCCACGACCCCGTCGTCGCGGCCGACATGCCGGAAAAGAATCCGTTCGAAGGGCCGTAATAGCCGGCCTGAAGGAGGAGTTGTAACATGCTCCGAATAAATTTAATTAAGGTGTCGGCACCATTGCCGCCGCCGGGACCGTACGGCGGGGCCGCCTGCGCGGAGTGCCTGTTTTTTCATAAACGCAGGGTATGTTGCTGCAAAAATAGGAAAAATTGTGTTACTTTGCATGAAATTTCACCGTGAAGATCGACCGTCGCTTGAACCTCGAATTTTTCATAGCACGCCGCACAGCCCGTGCCACGCTCGAAAATCGTTCGGGCGTGATGGCGCGCATCGCCGTGGTTGCGGTGGCCGTGTCGGTGGCCGCGATGCTCGTCTCGCTGGCCGTGATGCTCGGATTCCGGCGCGAGGTGACGGCCCGCATGATCGGCTTCGCGGCACCCGTCGAGGTGATCGATGCGGCCGGAGTCTATGCCGCGGAGTCGCGGCCCGTCGTGGCGACGGCGCAGCTCGGGGCGCTGCTGCGTTCCGTCGGAGGCGTGCGCTCGGCGACGCCCTATGCGCTCAAGAGCGGTATCGTGCGCACGCACGAGGCGATGGAGGGGGTCGTGCTCAAGGGGGTCGACGGCGGCTACGACTGGTCGTTCTTCGCCGACAGGCTAACCGAAGGGCGGCTGCCGCGCGTGGGCGACTCGGTGCGCACGAAGGAGCTGCTGCTCTCGGTGAGCACGGCGCGCCTGCTGGACGTGCATGCGGGCGACAAGGTCGAAATGCTCTTCGTGACCGGCGACGAGCGGCCCCGCCGCGACCGTTTCAAGGTGTCGGGGCTCTATTCGACGGGCATGGAGGAGCTGGAGCGGACGGCGCTGACCGACCTGCGCGACGTGCAGCGGCTGTCGGGGTGGCCGCCGGCAGGGATTTCGGGTTACGATCTCTCCATCGACGACGTGCGACAGGCCGGTGCGGTGGCCGATGCGGTCAACGAGGCGCTGCTGCACACGGAGTTGCCGGAGGCCGACGGCATCGTGGCCGTGAGCGTCGGCGAGCGCTATCCGGCGGTCTTCGACTGGCTCAAGGCCCACAACGTCAATGCGGCGGTCATCATCGCCGTGATGGTGGCCGTGGCTTTCTTCAACATGGCTTCGGCGCTGCTGATTCTGGTGCTGGAGCGCACGCGCATGATCGGCCTGCTCAAGGCGATGGGGATGGAGAGTCGCCGCATCCGCCGCATTTTCCTCTACCGCGCGGCCTTCATCGTGGGGCGCGGTCTTTTGTGGGGAAATGTGGCTGCAGGCGCATTGTGCTGGATCCAAATGCGTTATCATCCGCTCGAACTCGATCCGTCGGGGTACATGCTCTCGGAGGTGCCCGTGGCGGTGGGGGCGGGCTGGTGGCTGACGGTCGATGTCGCGGCCGCCGCCGCGATCCTCGCGCTGCTGCTGCTTCCGGCGACGCTCGTGGCCCGCATCCGGCCCGACGAGGCGATCAAAACCGATTGATTATGAAACCGTACGATACCGAACTGAGCAAAAAGGAGGAGGTGCGGGCGATGTTCGACAACATCGCGCCGACCTACGACCGGCTGAACCATACGCTGTCGCTGAGCGTCGACCGCATCTGGCGGCGGCGCGTCGTGCGCATCGTGGCGCGGCTGCGGCCGCGGCGCGTGCTGGACATGGCCACCGGTACGGGCGATCTGGCCCTGATGATGGCCCGCCGCATTCCGGGCGCCCATATCAAGGGGGTCGATCTGTCGGAGGGGATGCTCGACGTGGCGCGCCGCAAGGTCGCGGCCTGCGGACTGGAGGAGCGCGTGACGCTCGAGGCGGGCGATGCCGAGACGGCGGTGGCGGCGGCCGGTTCGGCCGATGTGGTGACCGTGGCGTTCGGCGTGCGCAACTTCGGGGACCTCGGGAGAGGCCTCGCCGAGCTGGCGCGGGTGCTGCGCCCCGGGGGACGGATCGTCATCCTGGAGTTTTCGACCCCCACGATGCCGGTGTTCGGGCGGCTCTACGACTGGTATTCCCATCGGGTGCTGCCGCGCATCGGCGGCTGGCTGTCGCGCGACCGGCGGGCCTACGACTACCTGCCCCGTTCGGTGGACGAATTTCCGCAGCCGGCGGAGTTCCTGGAGATACTCGCCGCGGCGGGTTTCCGCAACTGCCGCGCTCGCAGCCAGAGTTTCGGCATCGCACAGATTTACACGGGCGAGAGATGTTGAGGCCGCTGCATATCGCCCTGCTGCTGGCGGTCGCGGCGGTGCTTGGCGGCTGCGACCGGTATCTGGCACGCGAGGTGCGTATCGACGCGACGCATGCGAAGGTCTACGCGACGGCCGGTGCGGATGTGACGTTTCGCGTCATCAATCGTGGCGACCGGCCGCTGCGGTTCGACGGGGCGGAGCTGCGGCTGATCTATGAAGGCGGCGAGGTGCTGCGCGCGACGCTGCGCGACACGGTGGCTGCGGCACCCCGTCGGGAGAGCGAGGTGCGGACGCGGTGGCGGCTGCGCATTCCCGATCGCGCGGCGCTCTACGCCGTGGGGCGGAAGTTGCAGCATGCCGAGACGCAGGGCATGACGGTAGCGTTGGCGCTGCGGGTGTGCGTGGACGGCCGGATGAAAAAGTACGACCGCCGGATGCCGTTGTCGGATTTTTTGAATACCTTTGGCCTGAGGCCCGAAGATTTATTAACGGATTTCGAAGAATGAGAACTTTTTTTTCGATCATGCTCGTTTCGCTGGCGGCGGTCGTGCCGGCTGCCGCGCAATCGCTCGAAGCGTTCGAGCGGCAACTTACGGAGGCGGGCGGAAGCGCCCGCGTCGAGATTCACAAGGCGCCCGAGGCTGCGGCGGCCTTCTCGGCGGCATCGCGCGGCATGGCCGAACGGCGTCATGCCGGATGGCGCATCACGCTCTTCTCCAGCAACGGGCAGAATGCCCGCGCCGAGGCATACGAGGTGAAACGGGCCTTCGGGGAGGCTTATCCCGGTCTGAGCGTCGACATGGTTTATGAAAATCCCTATTTCAAGGTCTCGGCGGGGCGGTGTGCCACCGCAGAGGAGGCGATCATGCTGCTCGAACGCGTGCGTGTGCGGTTTCCCAAGGCGTTTCTGATGCGTGAGACGATGTCGGCGACCGACCTTCTGGACGAGAGTCCCGTCATCGTGCATCCTGCGCCCGATGGGGCGGATTCGGCGGCAGGCGCTTCTGCCGCGGAGGCATCCGGCGGCGGTTCTCTGTGACCGGAGGCTCTGCGCCTCCCTGTCGGCTATCGTGCCGGTTCGGGGCTCGTTGCGACGACAGGGAATTCTTTATTGAAATTTTTTATTTTAATTTTTGATTTTTTCGACCTATTGGATATATTTGCAGCGATTAATCATCTTAAAATTCATTCGAAGTATGAAAAAGATCTATGCTTTCATCGTTGTGATCGCCGCTGCTGCGATGGTATCGTGCGCTGGCAATGCAAACAAGCCCGCTGCCGCTCAGACCGAGACCGTCGAGGTCGCTGCCGAGGAGGTCGGTAAGTGCTGCGGCGAAGAGTGCCCCGATTCGCTCAAGAAGGATTCGTGCTGCCAGGCTGCTGCTGCAGAGGTGGTTGAGGTTGCGGAATAATCGGCTGTCGCTTATTCGCGCTGAGATGCGGAGCGGAGTGATCCGCCCCGTTTTTTTTGTGCGAACGGCACAAGAGAAGCGGAGTTTCGGCAATCCGAAACTCCGCTTCGTATCATGCGGCCGGGTGCGGGGTCAGTTGATGGCCTTGCGGTCGAGTGCGTTCTCTTCGGTGTCCATCTCGTCCTGCAGATGGACCATCTGGATGGCTGCCGCGGCCGCTTCGTCGCCCTTGTTGCCCAGGCGTCCGCCCGAACGGTCGAGCGCCTGCTGCAGGTTGTCGGTGGTCAGCACGCCGAAGGCGACGGGCATGTTCCATTGCAGCTGCAACTGCATGACGCCCTGCGTGACGCCCTGGCAGACGAAATCGAAATGGCGCGTATCGCCCTGAATGACGCAACCCAGGACGATCACGGCATCCACGTCGGTGTATTCCGCGAAGAACTGCGCGCCGAGCGACAGTTCGAACGTCCCGGGAACATACTTGATCTGGATGTTGTGATCGGGACAACCGGCACTGCGCAGCGTCCGTACGGCACCGTTGAGCAGTCCCTCGGTCACTTCGGAGTTCCATTCGGCCACGACGATGCCGAATTTCATCTCCTCGGCCGACGGCAGCGGGGCGTTGAGTTGCGACAGATTGTGGTGTTTGGTTGCCATCGTGCGTCAGAGACCGTTGATGTACTTGTCGATGTCGCGCGCTTCGTAGGAGTTGGGGTACGTCGTGGCGATGCGCTCGAAGCAGGCTTTGGCTTTGGCCTTGTCGCCCAGCGCCTTGTAGGCGCGGCCGGCCTTCATGAGGAAGATCGGTGCCGTCGTGTTGTTGTCGGCGGCGTCGACGGCCTTCTCGAAGAGCTTCACGGCACGCTTGTAGTCGCCCTCGTCGACGGCGATGTCGCCCTGCAGACCGTAGTTCTGCGCATTGACGATTGCCCCGGGGATGCCTTTCACCGGCGAGTAACCGGCCAGATAGCCGGCAGCGTTTTTCAGGTCACCCTCTTTGAGGTAGCAGATGCCGGCGTAGTGCTTGGCCAGATTGCCCGCGGGGGTCGAGCCGTAGCGTTCGATCACCTCGAGGAACCCTGCGCCGTTGTCGTCGCCGTTGAGCGCCACGCCGTAATCGGCGTCATCGGCCTCGAAGCGGCTCTGCGCCTGTGCCAGCAGCTCGGCGGCCTTCTGGTTGCGGGGCTTGGTGACGAGGCTGCGGTAGCCGACGCCCAGGCCGCCCAGCAGGACGAGAACGATCAGCGCCAGGAGGAGGGCCTTGCCGTTGTTTTCGAAAAAAAGTTCGGTGCGGCTCATCGCGGTGCCGATGCTCTCCTCGGTCGGGGTGGCCGTTTGCTGATTCTTTGTCATAAGTTTATGCTGTTGTTATTTTTCCGTGCGTTCAAAGCACAAAAATACATTTTTTTGTCCAATATTCACGCTTGCGGTGGTATTTTTTTCGATTTTTCGTACCTTTGACTGCGCCTCGGACACTCCGTCCGGGCGAAATCGAACCGGACAGCAGTCATGTTTCTCAAACGATTGTCGCTCATCAATTTCAAGAATATCGGTCAGGAGGAGTTCCCCCTGAGCGAGGGGATCAACTGTTTCGTGGGCGACAACGGTGCGGGCAAAACCAACTTCGTCGATGCGATCCACTACCTTTCGATGTGCAAGTCGGCCTTCGTGATGACCGACACGCAGAGCGTGCGGCACGGCGAGGAGTTTTTCCTGCTCGAAGGCAGCTATCAACGTTCGGACGGCCGCAGCGAGCAGGTGGTCTGCTCGTTCGCCCGCCGCGGCGGCAAGACGCTCAAACGCAACGGGAAGGAGTACGACCGGCTGTCGGATCATGTGGGATTGGTGCCCGTGGTGATCGTCTCGCCCGCCGACACGGTGCTCGTGAGCGATGCGGCCGACGAACGGCGCCGCTACCTCAACGGCTGCATTTCGCAGCTCGACCGGGGGTATCTCGCGGCCGTGATGCGCTACAACGCCGTGTTGTCGGAGCGCAACAAATATCTGAAGATGGGTTCCGACGAGGATATGCTGCTCATCTACGACCGTCAGCTCGCCGAGCACGGACAGACGATCTTCGAGAGACGGAGGGCGTTCGTCGAACGGATGCAACCTATCGTGGAGGAGTACTATGCGCTGCTGTCGGGCCGGCGCGAGCGGGTGGAGCTGAGCTATCGTTCGGAATTGGCCGGGGCATCGCTGTCGGAGCTGCTTCAGCGTGCGCGGCAGCGCGACCTGGCCAATCAGTTCACCACGGCAGGCATCCATCGTGACGATCTGGTGCTGCGCATCGACGGCTATCCGTTGCGCAAATACGGCTCGCAGGGGCAGCAGAAATCGTTTCTCGTGGCGCTCAAGCTCGCGCAGTACCGTATCGTGGATGCCGACAGGGGGGAGAAGCCCATCCTGCTGCTCGACGACCTGTTCGACAAGCTGGACATGGGACGCGTCGAACAGTTGATCCGGCTGGTTTCGGGCGACGCGTTCGGGCAGATCATTGTCACCGACTGCAACAAGGTGCGGCTCGAGACCATTCTCGGCCGGCAGGGCGGCGATTACCGCCTCTATGAGGTGTCGGGCGGAGCGATCGTGAAGTGATGCGTGCGGGGAGGATCGGAAATGACTTTTTTGAAGGAACGGGAACGATGAGACGAACCAAGGCGATGCTGATGGGCGATCTGCTCGAGGAGTTTTTCGCGCGGCCGTACGTTGCGGCCAAAGTCGCCGAGGGGCGGCTGCCCGATACGTGGCGCGAGGTGGTGGGCGACGCTGTGGCGAACCTCACGACCGATCTGCGGCTGGAGAACCGCATCCTCTACGTGCGGTTGCAGTCGAGCGTCGTACGCCAGGAGCTGTTCTACCAGCGCGAAGCGCTGCGCGACCGCATCAACGAGGTCTCGAAAGTGCGTCTGGTCAATGCCGTCATCGTCAAGTAGAGGTGCCGGTCGACGCGTTGGCGGCCGTCGCTTAGGGGCAAAAAAGAATACCGTACAGATCGCTGTACGGTATTCTTTTTCGGTGGTGTGACGCTTATTTGATGACGACCACACGGTTGTTCTCGATGTTGCCGCTGAAGGGCTGAACCGACGAGCCGTACCCCTTGACGATCAGACGGTCGGCCTTCACGCCCTTGCTTTCGAGGTAGTCGGCGACGGCACGTGCGCGCTTCTCCGAGAGCTGGAGGTTGTAAGCTGCGCTACCCGTCTCCTTGTCGGCGTAACCCGATACGGTGAAGGTCTTCTCGGCAGGCGTGTCGTTGATCTCCTCGGCGACCATGTCGAGCAGAATCTTGTTACGCTGCGACAGCTCGGCGCTGTTGATCTTGAAGAATGCGGGGCATGCTCCGTTGACGAAGACCTCCTTCTTGCCCTTCGCGTCGCGCAGGGCACGGTTGGCGGCGGCCAACTGGTCGGCCAGCGACTTCTCGTTGTTGCGGGCTACGGCCAGCGAGCCCTCGAGGGCTGCGATGGCGGCCGTGTAGGCAGCGATGTCGGCATCCGTATACTTCTGAGGCATCTCGCGCCGCCACGTACGCTCGTTGAAGCGGTGCGTGAAACCTGCCGTGATGCTATAAGCTGCGGCGAACGAACCGCCGTGGTTCAGCGAGCGGGGCAGGTCTTTCTCACCGAAGAGCCAGCCCTTGAGCTCGATGTCGAGATCCCAGCCCTGCGAGAGACGGAATTTGTTGAGCAAACCTGCCGTGAAAGCGAACTCGTTGTTGGTCGGATAACCCAGTTCGTGCGAACGATCCGTGAAGTCCATGGCCATATAACCGAAGCCGACGAACGGAACTGCGTAGTATGCGCGGTCGGCACGGTAGCCGCCTGCCCAGTTCGAGAAGTTGATCATCAGGTCGGTGTGAACGAACATGTAGGGCGTGCGCTGTCTGTGTCCGTCGAGCTCCGACAGATTGCGGAAGCGACCGCCTGCCAGCTCGACGCGGGCTCCGAAGACGGGGTTGAACCACTTGGTCAGGGCGAAGTTGGCCTCGAAGCCGATTAGGTCGCCGAAGTCGCCCGGCATGTCCTTGAACACGAGGTTCGACGTACTCAGCATCGAAATACCGCCACGGAACGACATCTCCCAGTTATCCCAGAAGCCGTTCGAAACGAAGCCTTTGAGGCTGGGGTACTTCGATACCACCGGAGTCTCCCCGCCGACTTCCATGACAACGACCTCCTCGCTGATCTGGGCGTAAGCGCCTGCGGCGAACAGTGCGGATGCACACAAAAGGAAAAATTTTTTCATAGTAACCAATATTTAAGTTAAACCTAACTCTTTCAATGTTCGTGCAAATCGTTGTATGACCTACGAAGTCACGGACTTCCCTACATATCCATATTCTGTGCAAAAATCGTTTTTTTTCTGAAAAAAAACAATGATTCGCGTGCTTCTGACTGATAATGGGCCGAAATTGATATGATTCGGTCCGGAGAAAGCACGGCGTGTCGCCGGCGTGCGCGTTCTGCGTACCGGCAGCCGGAGGTCGCGGGTGCCGGTGTGCCGCCCCCCCCTCCCTCTGTCGGGGCCGTCGCACGAAACGAATCACCTCGTCCGCAGGCCCAAAGGCGCGGACGGGGTGACCGGTTCGGTTCGGGCGGAGATCATCCGCACTTGGAGTAGCCGCACGAGGCGCAGGTGAGGCAGCCGTTTTGATAGACGAGCGTCTCCTGTCCGCAGCTCGGGCACTTCTCCTTGGATTTGGTGCCGTCGACGATATACTGTTTCAGGGCGCGCTCCACGCCGTTTTTCCAGGTGTTGATCGTCTCGCTGTTCAGATGCAGCGATTCGATGAGCGACACCGCGTTGTCGATGGGCATGCCGTGCCGCAGCACGCCCGAGATGAGTTTGGCGTAGTTCCAGAACTCCTCGTCGAACAGACGCGACACGCCTCCCACGGTGTTCGTGTAGCCGTAGCGGTCGGTGTACTGGAAGTCGTAGCGCTTCTTGCCGTCGGCCTCGCGCACCTTGATGATGTTGCCCTTGGTGATCTTGCGCGGGATGTAGAGGGCGTCCTCCTCGAGCTTGCCGGTGAAGATTTCGTAGGGGCGGCCGTCCATCAGCCCCACGAAGGCGATCCACTCTTCCGAGCCGTTCTTGAACCGCACGATGTCGGCCGGCAGCGACTTCGGACGCTTGAGCGATCCGTCGCCCGTGCCTTTGGTACCGCCCTTTTTCTTCTGTTTCTTGTCCAGCAGCACGCCTTCGCGGCAGCCGTCGCGGTAGACCGTCACGCCCTTGCAGCCGCACTCCCAGGCGGTGCGGTAGACGTCGGCCACCAGCTCCTCGCTCACCTCGTTGGGGAGGTTGACCGTCACCGAGATCGAGTGGTCGACCCACTTCTGGATGGCGCCCTGCATCTTGACTTTGGCCACCCAGTCGATGTCGTTGGCCGTCGCCTTGTGGTAGGGCGACGCGGCCACGAGCCGCTCCAGCTCGGCGTCGTCGATCGTGGCCAGCTTCGAGGTGTCGTAACCGTTCACGCGCGCCCACTCCACGAAGTTGTGGTGGAAGACGTTGAACTCCTCGAACCGCTCGCCCGTGTCGTCGACGAAGGCGACCTTCACGTTGTGATCCGACGGGTTGATCTTGCGGCGCCGTTTATAGACGGGGCGGAAGACCGGTTCGATGCCCGACGTGGTCTGGCTCATGAGCGACGTGGTGCCCGTGGGGGCGATCGTCAGCATGGCGATGTTGCGGCGTCCCGAGCGGGTCATCCGCTCGTAGAGCGCCGGATCGGCCTCGCGGATGCGGGCGATCATCGGATTGTCGAGCTCGCGCGCGGCGTCGTAGAGCGGGAAGGCGCCGCGCTCCTCGGCCATCGTCACCGATGCGCCGTAGGCGGCCAGCGCGAGGGCCTTGTGCACCTCCACGGCGAAGGCGATCGCCTCCTCCGAGCCGTAGCGCATCCCCAGCGCGGCGATCATGTCGCCCTCGGCGGTGATGCCCAGACCGGTGCGGCGGCCCTTGAGCGCCATCTCGCGCACTTTCTTCCAGAGGTTGCTCTCCACGTAGCGGATGTCGGCCTCCTCGGGGTCGGCGTCGATCTTGGCGATGATCTGCTCGACCTTCTCCAGCTCCAGGTCGATGATGTCGTCCATCATGCGCATGGCCTTGGCCACATGGTCGCGGAATTTTGCGAAGTCGAACGACGCCTCCTTCGTGAAGGGCCTGTCGACGTAGCTGTAGAGGTTGAGCGCCAGCAGGCGGCACGAGTCGTAGGGGCAGAGCGGAATCTCGCCGCAAGGATTGGTCGAGACGGTGTTGAACCCTTCGTCGGCATAGCAGTCGGGGACGCTCTCGCGCAGGATCGTGTCCCAGAACAGCACGCCCGGCTCGGCCGACTTCCAGGCGTTGTGGATAATCTTGCGCCACAGCGCCGCGGCGTCGGTCACCTGTTCGTACATCGGCTTCTCGGCGCCGATGGGGAACTGCTGGTGATAGGGCTTGCCGGCGATGGCGGCACGCATGAACTCGTCGTCGATCTTGACCGAGACGTTGGCACCCGTCACCTTCGACGTGTCGACCTTGGCGTCGATGAAGCGCTCGGCGTCGGGGTGCTTGATCGAGATGGTGAGCATCAGCGCCCCGCGGCGGCCGTCCTGCGCCACCTCGCGCGTCGAGTTGGAGTAGCGTTCCATGAAGGGGACGATGCCCGTCGACGTGAGGGCCGAGTTGAGCACGGGGCTGCCCGTGGGCCGCAGGTGCGAGAGGTCGTGCCCCACGCCGCCGCGGCGTTTCATGATCTGCACCTGCTCCTCGTCCATGCGGATGATGCCGCCGTAGGAGTCGGCGGGCTTCTTGTGGCCGATGACGAAACAGTTCGAAAGCGAGGCGATCTGGAGGTTGTTGCCGATGCCGGTCATCGGTCCGCCCTGCGGAATGACGTAGCGGAAATGGTCGAGCAGCGCGAAAATCTCCTCGTTCGACAGGGGGTTGGGATATTTCCTCTCCACGCGTTCGATCTCGGCGGCAATCCGGCGGTGCATATCTTCTGGCGTGCGCTCGTAGATATGGCCGAACGAATCCTTGAGGGCATATTTCGAGACCCATACCGTCGCCGCCAGTTCGTCGCCGGCGAAGTACTCCTTCGATTGCGCCACGGCATCGTTATAGGTCACCTCTTTCAGCCCTTTCGGGGCGTTTTTCTCTGACATACCTTATATATTATTGTTTTTACGGACTTCGTGCGGATGCGCAGAAAACGCATCCTTACAAAGGTCATCTTTTTTCTCAAGAAAAGCGCCTTGCACCGGCGAAACTTATGCACAAATTATCTACAAAAAAACGAAATGTGCATTTGCCGCCGTCCGGCGCCGGAACCCTTCGCCGGAGCCTCAGTCGGCCCGGCGGGCCGGGGCCGACCGCTCCTCCTCGGCAGCCTGGAAGACCGCTCGCACGCCGGCGCTGTCGCTCAGAATGAGCATCCTGGCATCCAGCTCGTAGCGCACGGCGCTGCGCAGCGCGTCGAAGAAGGCCCCTTCGCGGCGCGATTCGGGGCAGGCCATGCGGGTGGCGGCGATCGTGCCGATGCGCAGGTGTCCGCCCGCTTCGGCTTCGCATGCGGCGCTGTAACGGTTGCAGCCGCCCTGTCCGTTCAGCCGTCCGGTGCCGTCGAAGCGGAGCCAGATGCGTCCGTCGGGATTGTCGGCCTCGCGTCCGTCGAGCTGCACGAGCAGCCAGCGGGTGCCCACGAGCGGCGCACCGTAGAGCCGCTGGTATTTGCGGCAGGGACAGCAGGCGACTGCTGCGGCCAGCAGGAGCAGCAGGCAGATCGTACGGAGGGGATTGCGGATTTGCATACGGTCGAAGGGGTTGTTTTTTTGTTTTCGGTCGACAAATATACGGATTTATCCGTTATCTTTGCATACGGTCGTCTTCCGTTTTTCGTCCGGCAGTGTATGCCGCTGCGCAGGCGGAGGAAGAACCCCTTTAGTATGAATCGAATCCGTATGGAGAAAAAAATCATCGCTTCGCCGCTCGCCCCCAAGGCGGTCGGCCCCTACTCGCAGGCGATCGCCGCGGGTGCGACACTCTATGTGTCGGGACAGTTGCCGCTCGACCCCGCGACGGGCCGGATGGCGGAAGGCATCGAGGCGCAGACGCGCCGTGCGCTCGAGAACCTCGCGGCCATCCTCGCCGAGGCGGGGTATGCGCCGTCGGACGTGGTCAAGACCACCGTCCTGTTGCAGGACATGGGGGATTTCGCCGCGATGAACGGCGTCTACGCATCGTTTTTCACCGACGTGCTGCCGGCACGCGTCTGCTACGAGGTGGCCCGTCTGCCGATGGGCGCCCGTGTCGAGATCGACGCTGTGGCGGTCAGGGCATGATCCGGCGCGGACGGCGATCGGATGCGGTCCTCGTGAGCCGTTCCGTCCGTCGCTGCGGTGCGGCGTTGGCCGTTCGCCGGAAATCGGCTGTCCTGCCGTATTGAACCATTCCGACTATGAGACCGAAACTTATATTTCTGCTTGCGGCGGCCGTGCTGCTCTGCGTCGGCGCCGAGGCCCGTCGTGCGCCGCGCCGCATCGCGCCGCGCGCCGCGGAGCTGAATTTCGCCTTCCTGACCGACGTGCACGTGACCCCCGACGGTGCGTCCGATTCGCTGTTGCGCGCCGCTGTGGCCGAGATCAACGACTCGGCGGTCGACTTCGTGCTCGTCGCGGGCGACCTCTGCAACATGGGCAGCGACGCCGAACTGCGGTGCGTGCACCGTATCCTGCGGCGGCTGCGCAAGCCTTGCTGCGTCGTGCCCGGCAATCACGAGACCACATGGTCCGAGAGCGCCTGTGCGACCTTCGGCCGGCTTTTCGGCAACGACGGGCGCGTGGCGTTTCGGGCCGGTGACTACCTCTTCGTGGGCTTCACGGCCGGCCCTTACATGAAGATGGCCGACGGCTCGGTGCGGCGCGAGGATCTGCAATGGATGGAGGCGCAGATGCGTGCGGCGCGTCCCGGCGAGCGGATCGCCACCTTCTGCCACTATCCGCTGACCAACGACGTGACCAACCGCACGGCCGTCACGCAGTTGCTGCGCCGCCACGGCGTGCGTTTCGACCTGTGCGGCCACTACCATACGCTGCGTCTCTGCAACTTCGATTCGATCCCGGGGCTGATGGGCCGTGCGCTCGTGCAGCGCAGCAAGAGACACGGGCCGAGCACGGGGTACAACCTCGTGCGGGTGTGGGGCGACTCGGTGGCCATGTACGAAAAATTGCTGGGCGAGGCGCCGCGGCTCGCATTCGCCGTCCGGCAGGGCGATTCGCCGGAGCTGGCCGCGCTGCCTTGCGACCCGCCGCCCGCGCCGCTGTCGTATGAAAGCACGGGAGCGGCGCTGGCGGTCGAAGACGAAGCGTCGGTCTATACGGGCGTCGCCGTGGCGGGCGACACGATCTTCTACGGCACGTCGCTCGGCGTGCTCAGGGCCTACGACGTGAAGAACCGCCGCGAGGTATGGCGGCGGCAGTTCGGCAATGCGGTCTACTCGACGCCGCTGGCGGCCGATAGCGTGGTCGTGGCGGGCGATGCCGCGGGGGCTGTGTGGGGGCTGGAGGCCGCCACGGGCCGCCGGCTGTGGCGCATCGCGGCGAAGACGCCCGTCATCGGCGACGGGACGATCGCGGGCCGCTGGCTCTACATGGGGCTGGGCAGCGGCTCGATGGCCAAGATCGACCTGCGCACGGGCCGCGTCGCGTGGGAGTTCCGCTTTGGCGACGGACAGCCGCAGGGCCGTCCCGCCGTGGCCGGCGGTCGGGTGGTCTTCGGGGCGTGGGACACGCATCTCTACTGTCTCGACGAGGCGACGGGCCAGAAGCTTTGGAGCTGGACGAACGGCAGTCCGCAGAGGCTCTACTCGCCGGGTCATATCGTGCCGCGCATCGTGGGCGGGAAGGTGTTCATCGTGGCGCCCGACCGTTTCATGACGGCGCTCGACCTCTCGACGGGCCGCGAAATCTGGCGCGTCAAGCAGCGCAGGGTGCGCGAGACGACGGGCGTGAGCGCCGACGGAGAGAGGGTCTATGCCAAGACGATGGACGGCGAGCTGCTGGCCGTGGCGACGGCGCCCGACCGATATACAGAGGTGTGGGTCGCCGATGCCGGCTGGGGGTACGACCACAATCCCTGCCCCGTCGAGGAGCGCGAGGGGGTGGCCTACATGGCCAACCGCACGGGGTGCGTGGCTGCGGTGCGCACGGACGGCGAACTGCTCTGGGTCGGGAAGTTCGCCTCGTCGGCCGCCAACGACTTCTTCGTCGACGACCGCAACCGGCTGTGGGTGACCTTCATCGAGGGGAAGGTCTTCTGTTTAGGCGATCCCGTCGTCCGATAGGAAGACGCGGCGGAACTCGCTCTCGAAGTTGGGCGTGAACAGGCCTGTCCCGAGCGTGCGGAGGATTTCGTCGACGGTCCAAAAGCGTCCGCCGTCGGTCTCGTCGCTCGGTGTCACGGG
>USBO01000004.1 GCA_900552955.1 uncultured Alistipes sp. | reverse complement strand
CAATTTTTCAAACGGGTAGTCGGGACTGCTCCGGCTAACGTGTTGAATAATCCCATGTTGGTTCCCTCTTTTACTGTATAGTACAGTTTCTTTTTTCCATCGGGACCATCAATTGCGAGAGGGTCTGCACCAGTTGCCTTATCAATGGAAGTACAAGTCGTACGGTAATTAGAAGAATAACCTGCGCAACCGTAAACCGGTTCGCTTCCCCAAAGGAATTCACTGAAGTCTTCGTAGAGGATAACATCGCCTGCGGCTGCGGTTGCAGGGATCTCCTTGGTGTAAGATTTCGTCGTCGTATACTTTTCCGTCGTCGAAATAACCTTGGTCGTATTGGTTACCTTAAACCAATAGTCCTTTTCTGCATCCAAACCTGAGAATACGAATGCAGGTTGCGGAGCAGGCCATTTCGATCCCCAAGAGAACAATTTGCTCGAAGCCGTAATATCGAATGAAACCTCAAGATCGGTGCAAGCGGCATCTTTGTAGAGTTGGATTTTCCAATCGTCGGCAATATCGGCAGTAGCATCACCATTGTTAGCTGTCCAATTGACCATCAATTGAGATTCCGTCGCTTTAATCAATGATGCCGTAACGGAGCCCGTAATTTCAAGCGTTTCGATCGTCTTGGTTTCCGAATATTCGGACTCGCTATCGCCAGCTGTCGCTTTCACGCGCACATCATAAGAGGTCTTTTGATCGAGATCCTCAATCTTGAACATAGTTTCCCCAGTTTCGCCGGCGATAATCCAATCGGAATCAGCCGTTTTCTTATATTCGACAGTGTACCCACGCGCACCTGATACGGCTTCCCAATTTGCCGTTATTGTTGTCGGAGTTGCTTCTACCTTAACTACAGGAGCTATCAACTCGATAGCAACCGAACCGTAAGAGAGGACTTTGATCTGGATGTCGTCGAGGTAGAAACGGTGCTGCGCCGAGCCTTCGCCCTTCTCGGCCGAGCCGATAGCGATGCGGCAAGTCGAGGTTACGTTCTGGATTTCCACTTTGTGAGTTGTCCAGCCTGCACCTTTGGCACCGGCGTTGACCTTCGTGATCAGCGACTGGCTCGTTGCGGTGATGTAAGAGTACTGCTGGGCCTTCGTCGTTCCGTCGAGCAATTCGATGCTGACCTCCTGATTGTTGTCGTATCCGGCCGTTTTGAACGTAAGTTCGATGGTCGCGGGCTGCGTCAGACACTTCAGTTCGGGCGTCACGATCGCACCGCGGTAGTTGCTCGCTCCCACTTTCAGCATACCGGGACGCGCCAGCAGGATGCCGGGTTTGTCTTTGTTGGCCTCCTCGGACATCTGACCCCAGTCTTTGAGGTTGGTGTTGGGAATCAGGTTGCCGAGCGTGTTGAACAGACCCATTTCGGTGCCTGCCTCCACGAGATAGAATTTCTCGGAGCTGACGGGATTGTTTCCGGTGGCCTTCTCGAAAGCGGTGGCGCTGGAACGAGCCTTGTTCGAGTAGCCGGCTGCCTCATTGAGCAGATCCCCCCCCCAAAGGAATTCGTGGAAGTCCTGGAACAGGATGATGTCACCTGCCGCAGCCGTGGCGGGAAGGTCTTTGAACTGCGACTTGGCGGTGGTGAACTCCACGGGCTCGCTGACCGATTCGTCGTCCGTGTTGGTGGCGCGGAACCAGTACTTCGTTGCGGGAGTCAGACCGGTGAAGATGAAGTTGGTGCCGTATTTGGCCAGTTCGATGCTGTTGGGCTTGAGCTTCCACGATACTTCGAGCTCCTTGCACTCCTTGTCCTTGAACAACTCGATCGTGTAGTTGAAACCAGCGTCGGTTTTGCTGTCGGTGAAGCCGTTGGTCGACCACGATGCGATGGCGGTCGATTCCGTGATCGTGGCGGGTTCGACTTTTGCTGCAATGTTCGAGGTTTCGCCTACTTCGTCATCGACGATACCGGTGCCCACCATGATGCGGGCCTCTTTGGGATCGGTTTCGCTGACGGCGGCCAGCACCCAGTCCGAGAAGACGGAACGGGGGTAGTTGGCACGTACGCGTACATAGAAGATACGGCCCGTCGTCAGGTTGTCGAACGACGTTTTGTCATTGGGCACGCCCTTTTCGTTCACGGCGGCAAACGTCTGCGAGGTCGTATTGTCGTAAACGTCGGCTACGCCGTCCTTCTTCTTGATGAGCTGCACGGTAAACGAGGTGGCACCTGCCGACAACGCCTGTTTCGCGTCCCAATAAACGGCAATGCTCTTGCTACCGGACATCTCAGCGTCGTAATAAGTAGCGGGAGCCGGCATGCTCAGGTCGATGCCGACCGTCGGATCGTCGTCCTTACAGCTACTCAGAACAACTGCCACCATAGCGAGAACCGCTATAAGCATTTTATTGATTTTCATAGTTTGTCTTGAACTGTTCGTTAGATAATAAACAAAAAATAACATAAATCAAGGCCCCGCTTCTCAAGCGAACCTCAATCCACATCATTCAATTTATTAAGAGTCGGCACGGATCCCTTTTCCATGCCTTTGTTCCAAACTTGCAATGCAAATATATATCTTTTTTTTCAAATAAAAACCTTTTCCGTGAAAAATTTAGTTTCCCGACGGAATACGGACGGCGGGTTTCGCAATGTGCGGGGCGGTCGAAACCGGAATGAAACGAAAAACGGGGTTGGGAAACTGAAAGAATATGAAACGGATTGAACGCTAAGAAATTGCCGGTTGGCGTGGATATACAGGGGGGGGGGGGTATTTTGGTTTTTGTAAGTTTTTTGTGATGGTTTGGGCGCGCCGAACGGATTCGTGCATAGGTAAAACAGGGTTTCGGGTAAAAATTTAGGTGATTTTGTTTGTTTGCAACCGAAATTTAGTATATTTGCATTAACGTTTGTTTATTAAAAACTAAGTAATAACCCCTAATTCATTGACTTAACAGCCTAAACGAAAAGTACGACGACCCAGAAAACCATCCAAACTTTCCCTTAAAACCATTATTCGATTATTTTCAGAGAATCCAAACTCGCAATCGTCCCGTTTGAATGCCTTTCGGGTAGACAGATGTTTTTGCCGTATATATATGGTAAAAAGGACGCTGAAAATCATTAAAATGTTGGAACTAATTAAAGAAGATTAGAATGAAACACGTCTTACTTCCCCCCCCCAGTAAAAAGTTTGCTGTGCGTGGTGTGTTCACGTGTGCTCTTGCTTGTCTGATGATGCTCATATCATTGAATGTTTTCGCACAGAGCCAAACGATTTCTGGTACCGTTACCGACGCTACGACCAACGGCCCTCTGGCCGGCGCTGCGATCATGGTCAAAGGAACGGCAGTGGGTACAATTTCCGATGCGGACGGTTCGTACCGCATCAATGCAAAGCCGAGCGACGTGCTGGTTTGTACGTTCTTCGGCTATCAGCCTCAGGAAGTTACGGTCGGCAACCGCACGGCAGTCAACTTCACCATCCAAGAAGATAACACGAAGATCGACGACGTCGTCGTCGTAGGTTACGGTACGCTGAAGAAGACGCAGCTCGTCGGTGCCGTCGAGAACCTCTCGGGCGAAGCGCTCGAAGGGCGTGCGAATCCCAATATCACCCGTTCGCTGCAGGGGCAGATACCGGGTCTGAACATCATTCAGACCGACGGTAAGCCCAACCATCAGGGTTCGGTTTACGTGCGCGGCAATGCGACCGGTTTTCAGTCGCGTTCGAGCGGTACGAGTGCAGAGGGTCAGAAACACTCGATCGGCCAGGGCGGTTCGGCGCTGGTGCTCATCGACGGCGTCGAGGGCGATCTGACGACGGTCAACCCCGAGGATGTGGAGACGGTGTCGGTGCTGAAGGATGCCGCATCGGCAGCCGTTTACGGTGCCCGCGGTGCTTTCGGTGTGATTCTGGTGACGACAAAGGGTGCTAAAAAAGACCGTGTGACGGTCAATTACAACGGTGGCTTCTCGATCAACCGTCGTACGGTGATGTGGGAAGATCATCTGGTTTCCGACGGTCTGCAATACTCGGAGGCTTTCGCTGAATTCTTCCAGGGCAATGACCGCACGCCGCAGTCGGCAGGTTCGTTCCCGAGCGATGTGAACAAGGAGATCGGTTTCTCGAAAGCGTATATCGAGGAGTTCCGGCGTCGTAAGACCGATCCCACGTACGAGAAATACGGTAACGTCTATGGCAACCTGAAGGAGCTCGGCGGTCCCAACAAAACCGTTTACTATGCCGATACGGACTGGGTGGACATGTATCTGAAGGACTACACTTTTTCGCATACGCACAATCTCACCGTTTCGGGCGCCGGCGAACGTTCGTCGTTCTCTATCTCCGGCCGTTACTACAATCAGGATGGCGTCTACAAACTCGGCGAGGAGGATTTCAGAACCTATAACCTGCGCGCGAAGGGCGATGTGAAGATCGCCAAGTGGCTCACGTTGGCCAACAACACGTCGATTTACAACCGCAAGTACCATCAGCCGTTCATCGTCGGCGGTTCGTGGCCTGTTTGGCGTCAGATCGAACACCGTGCACAGCCGATGTACCCTGTATACAACGAGGACGGCACTTACACGTACGCAGCCGCCGCTATGGTTTACGACGGCTGGTCGAAGGATCAGGCTTATCAGGAAGACAACAAGCTGGATGCCATCACGACGACGACTTTGACGTTCGAGCCGATCAAAAACGTTCTGAAGATTGCGGCCGACTTCACCTATAAGGCGATCCGTTCGAAGAGGGATCGTATCAGCCCGATTCAGACCGGTTACACGACGGCCGGCGAACCTCATGATTACAATACGACCTCTTATAAGTCGCATTGGACCTATGACACCGACTATGTCTCGTCGAACATCGTTGCGACGTGGACTCCCAAGCTGGGTGATAACCACAATCTGAATGTCGTCGGCGGTTGGAACATCGAAAAAACGAAGTACCGCGACACTTATTTGCAGCGTAAGAATCTGCTCTATCCGTCGATGCCGTCGTTCGAGCTGATGGACTCGGATGAGTACTCTGTCAACGACAAGGGCTATGACAAGTCGATGGTCGGTGTCTTCGCCCGAATCAACTATACGCTTCTCAACCGTTTCATCTTCGAGTTCGCAGCTCGTTACGACGGTTCGTCGCTCTTCCCGAGCAACCAGCGCTGGGGCTTCTTCCCTTCGGGTTCGATCGGATGGCGCGTTTCGGAGGAGCCGTGGATGAAGTGGTCGCGCGATTGGCTGGATAACTTCAAGCTCCGCGCCAATGTTGGTTCGCTGGGCAATGCTTCGATTGACCCTTATCAGTTCATGGAGCTGATGCGTACGAAGGACAGCAACGACAAATCCATTGCGAAATCGAGCATTCTGATCAACGGCAAGCAGGTCAGCTTTACCTCGTGGCCGACCATGATTCCCCAGTCGCTGACGTGGGAGACCGTCACGACCTATGATATCGGTGTGGACATGGACTTCCTCCGCAACCGCCTGTCGGGATCGTTCGACTACTACTGGCGCTATACCAACGATTTGCTCATCAATGGCCCCGATTATCCGCAGCTGCTTGGTGAAGCATCGCCGAAAGGTAACTTCGGTGCGCTGAAGACCAAGGGCTGGGAGGCTTCGCTTTCGTGGCGCGACAGTTTCAAGGCCGGCGGCAAACCGTTCAATTACAACATCAAAGTGAGCGTCTGGGACAGCCGTACATGGGTGAAGGATTACTACAACTCGGACGGTGCCATCTACTCCTATTACAAAGGCCAGGAGCTGGGTGACATCTGGGGCTTCCGTACCGCAGGCTACTTCCTGACGAACGAGGAGGCTGACAACTGGGCCGTGGATTCCTTCCACAAGAATGGTAACAACTTCCGTGCGTATGCCGGTGTCTTGCGTTTCATCGACCTCGATGGCAACGGTAAGATCGAGAACGGCGGCAGCCGTCCTACGCTCGACAATCATGGCGACCTGGACATCATCGGTAATTCGACTCCCCGTTATCAGTACGGTATCAATCTGGGTGCGAACTGGAACGGTATCGGTCTGAGTGTGTTCGTACAGGGTGTGGGCAAACGCGACTGGTACCCGATGGTCGAGTCCGGTTTCTTCTGGGGTATGTACAACCATCCTTACGGTTATCTGCCCAAGGTGCACACCACCGATGCCGTCATCATGGACTATAGCACCGAAAACTGGCGAGTGACCAATCCGGGTGCATACTATACGCGTCGCGTGACGTATGCCGCCAACCGTAACGTCGGCCCGCTGACTTATGAGAACGATTATTATCTGCAGGATGCCTCTTATTGGCGTATCAAGAACATTACGGTCGATTACACCTTCCCGCAGGAGCTGACGCGCAAGATCCGTATCGAGAAGCTGAAGATTTACGTTTCGGGCGACAACATCTTCACCCACTCGCCGATCTTCAAGCACACGGATATGTTCGATCCTGAAATGATCGGTTTCGGCGACAGCGACTACAGCAAGACGACCGGAGGTCTGAGCGGCGTAGGCCAGGGTTACAGCTACCCGATGCTGAAGACCTGGACGATCGGTTTGAATGTCACCTTCTAATGAATGTTAAACTATGAAAAATATTATCAGATTATTTGCAATAGGGGCGGTAGCCTTCACCGGTGTTGCATGCGAGGATTTTTTGAGCGCTGATCCGGTGAACAGAATTTCGGCGGAGACGTTCTTCGCCACGGAATCCGATTTTATCCTGTACTGCAACGGTCTTCTCGAATCCTATTGTCCCGATGCGGATGACATCGCCATGGGAGATAGTTACACGGATTTGACGGCAAGCAAATCGGGTACGGACTTTTATAAGCCCAGTGCTGCGTGGGACGCTGACCGTCAGGGAAGCTGGGACATCTCCAGCTGGCGTAGTGTCCGCCGTGCCAATATCATGCTTCGTGACATGGTGCGTGCCAAAGGCAATGTCTCGGATGCGGTTTACAATCACTACGAGGGTGTCGCGCGTTTCTGGCGGGCCTATTTCTACTATGGTAAGGTCAAGACCTTCGGTAACGTGCCTTGGGTCGATCATGTGCTCGACGTGGACGATGCGCTGCTCTATGCCGGGCGCGACGATCGTGAGCTGGTGATGCACCATGTTCTCGAGGATCTGAATTTCGCTTGCTCGAACTGCTCGACGGATACCAAGACCTACAAGAATGTCATCAACCGTTGGGTTGCGCTGGCTTTCAAGTCGCGTGTCTGCCTCTTCGAGGGTACCTATCGCAAGTACCACGCGGTCAATCCTTCGACGAATCAGCCGTGGAGCAATCAGTACGAAACGGCCAACGATTTCCTTCAGGAAGCTGTCAATGCCGCCAATACGATTATGACTGAAGCCGGTCTGAAGCTTCATGATGATTATCATGCGCTGTTCACGACGTCGGCAATCGGCGATATCAGCGAGGTGATCTGGTATCGGGAGTACAAGGCGAGCGAGGCTTTGAACGTATTCAACAGCCTTACGCTGAACTTCAATACCTCGACTGCAAGTCAGAAAGTTTCGCCCACGAAGGCGCTGATGAACATGTATCTCAAGGCCGACGGAACTCCGATCGAAACGGATCAGGTGTCGATGAGCGAGGAGTTCGCAGGACGCGATCCCCGTCTGAGCCAGACGGTGCATGCTCCGGGTCATGAGTGGACGTATGGTGGTGTGACCGGCCCCAAGCCGCTGAACTTCACCCATGTCGTAACGGCATATATGTTCATGAAGTGGAGCCAGGAGTTCGAGAGCAACTACACGACGGGTCGCGGCGACAATTCGGTGCCCATCTTCCGTTTCGGCGAGGTGTTGCTCAACTATGCGGAGGCGAAAGCCGAGCTGAACAACGGATCGCTCTCGCAGGCGGATTGGAATATGACGGTAGGCGCGCTGCGCGAACGTGCCGGCGTGAAGAATATCTATCCCGAAGGCGGCGCAGCCTATGTGGCCGACAAGTGGTTGCAGGACTACTATGCACGTGCGGAGGGCGCTGCCGTAACGAACCTTTCGAACACGATCCTCGAGATCCGTCGGGAGCGTGTCACCGAGTTGATCCTGGAGGATCTTCGTGTCGATGACCTTTATCGTTGGCATTGTGCGAATCTGATCGCCGACCGCGATACCGAGAAGGGCTGGAAGGGTGTGTATCTTTCGGCCGATGAGGTCAAGAACGGTATGAAGTTCAACGGATATACCTACACCTTCACTTCCGCAGGCACCAATACGAATAACTATTCGATCGGTACGAGCACGAGCGATAACAACTGGACGCTGACTGACGGCGATCACGGCTATCTGGTTTACCACGAGGATCTGCGTTTCGAAGAGCGCATGTATGTTCGTCCGATTCCTACGTCGGCTCTGTCGTTGAACCCCAACCTGGGTCAGAACTACGGCTGGGAGAAATAATGCTCTTTTAAGTAAAAAGTGATTGAACGGGTAGGCAATCTTTGGTTTTTCGCCGAAGATTGCCTATCTTTATAGCACCGCTTCGGCGGATCATAATTTAATGCAATCCAAAATAGGAGGATTATGTATAGAAAACTTTATTATTTGTTTCTGACGATGGCGCTGCTGTGCGGTGTCGCTTGTTCGTCGGACGAAGGGGGCGAAGAGCCTGCCCCGGGCCCGGGCGGCCCGACGGGCACCGTCACCGAAATCAATGGCACCAAGATCATCGAGGGGAACGACCTCATCGGTCTGATCTCCGACGCCACGACCGGTAAGGGCATTGCCGGTGTCCCCGTCACGGACGGCTATTCGTTCACGACGACCGATGCCAACGGCGTCTATCAGTTCAAGGCGAACCGTTATTGCCGTAACGTCTACTACACCACGCCGTCGACGCACAAGGTCGCTCTGGACCAGAAGTCCAAGCTGCCGCTCTTCTATTCGACCTCGACGATCATCCGCGGCCAGCAGAACCGCAACGACTTCAAGCTGGAACCGCTTGCTGCCGTGGAGGACAATTTCACGCTGATCGCCATCGGCGACCCGCAGTGCAAGAGCGATTCGGATGTGAACCGCTGGAAGACCGAGACGATTCCCGATATCAAGTCCACGCTCATGGGTGCGCAGTCTGCGGGCAAATGGACCAATGCCTATGCCGTGACGTTGGGCGATATCACCTTCGACAATACGGTGCAGTGGGATCCGATGAAACAGTCGATGTCGAACATGCAGGTCGGTGCCGGCTATCTGCCGATCTTCAACTGCATGGGTAACCACGACCACGATGCGAAGCAGACGAACACCTACACGGCTCAGACGAACTTCATCGACCGTTTCGGTCCGGCGGATTATTCGTTCAACCGCGGCAAGGCGCACATCGTCGTGATGGACAATGTCGTCTGCACGACCACCAACGGTTCGACGTGGGACTATGCGGCCGGCTATTCACAGCAGCAGTACAACTGGCTCAAGGCCGATCTCGATCTGGTCGACAACAAGGCGGACAAGGTCGTCTTCCTGTGCTGCCATATTCCGTTCCGCGGCGGCGGTAACGATCCCAGCGGTTCGAATGTCAATAAGGATAAGTACTATGCCGAGGTGCTCGAGCTGCTGACGCAGTTCAACGAGGCGCACATCATGATCGGCCATACGCACTATCCCGAGAACTATGTGCATTCGAAGTATACGTGCAAGAATAACAAACCGATCTACGAGCATGTCCACGGCGCAGCCTGCGGCGGCTGGTGGGCGAGCAACCTGAATGTGGACGGCGCTCCGATGGGCTACAGCATCTATGAGATCAAAGGCAACACGGTCGACAACTGGGTTGCCAAACCCACGGCGCAGTCCGAGACCTATCAGATGCGTGTCTACGACGGAAACTCGACCTACACGGGCAGCAAGAACTACTCCTACTCGTGGACGGGCGGCGGCACCGGCGGCAGCTCCAACATCAAGACCAACGGCAATGCCGCGATGCAGGATTGCTTCATCGTGGAGGTCTGGAACGACGACGCCACCTATTGGAAGGTCGATTTCGTGCAGAACGGCAGCGCCACGCCGATGAAGCGCATCACCAGCCTGGCGGATATGTGCGTCGTGTCGTTCTTCTTCAACGAGTGCGGTAAAAACACCACGACCTGGAACAAGGCGTGCAAGCATACCTGGTATATCAAAGCTCCCTCGGGCAATCCCGCAACGGAAACGGGTTGGACGATTCGCGCCACGCAGACCATCCCTGGCAGCGGTAAAACCAACGTATACGAAGCGAGCGGTTTCCATAGCGGCTATGCCGGCTTCAAGAACTGATCGCTGAGCTGAACGATCGTCAACGGCGCGTCCCGAAAAGACGCGCCGTTTTCGTTTCGCTGCAAGCCGGATCACGGCCGGATTGCCGGTCTGCGGGATGCCGTTCTTCAGCGGCATCGTATTCCGGCCGCAGCCGAATTTCCGATTTTATGCGCCGTGCACGCAGCCGTAGGGATGCTGTCGTCCTCTGCGGAGTCGGCGGCATATGCGGAGGCGGCCGGCCGAAAAGAAGCGCATCCGTCCCTTCGTCGAAGGGACGGATGCGTCGTTTGACGGGCAGCACCGAACGGAGCCCGTGCGGGAAGGGGTTACCGTTCGCCGGTGCTTCCCGCCATGCGGTATTTCTCGCACAGCAGTTCGACGACCGGCGCGATGGCGCGGGGGAAGACCTTGCGCAGGTCGATCTCGTCGCTTGTGAGCAGAGCCTCCTTGAGCGCCCGCATGAAGTTGTCCTTGATCTCGGTGGCCAGGTTGACTTTGACGATACCGTTGGCGATCGCTTCGCGCACCATCTCGTGCGGGATGCCCGAACTGCCGTGCAGGACCAGCGCTACGTCGGTGGCGGCCCGAATCTGCGCCAGTCGTTCGATGTCGAGCTTCGGAGCCTGCTTGTAAAACCCGTGCGCCGAACCGATGGAGACGGCCAGGGCGTCGACGCCCGTCGCTTCGACGAACCGCGCGGCTTCGTCGGGCGTCGTGAAGCCGCCGCCCTGCGTCTGTCCCAGCTTGGCGACGTAGCCCAGTTCCGCTTCGACGTTCGCGCCGTAGGGCTGTGCGAGTTCCACCACGCGCCGTGTCGTGGCGACGTTCTCCTCGAACGGGCATTCGCTGGCGTCGATCATCACCGAGTCGAAGCCGGCGTCGAGGCACCGCGCGACGAGTTCGACCGACCCGCCGTGATCGAGGTGAATCCACCCCTCGACGCCGTAGTCGGCGATCGCACGACGGCCCATGGCGACGGCCTGTTCGAGGCCCATGTAGTCGATCGAGCTGCGCGTGAGCTGCAGCAGCACGGGGGCCTGCACCCGCTGTGCGGCCTGCATGACGGCCGTAAGGGTCTCGAAATTATAGAAGTTGGTCGCCAGCACGGCTGTTCGCTCGTGCCTGCATTTGTCCAGTAGTTCTTTTACTGTCATAACAAGGGTTTATATGGGCCGGACCGGATCGGAAGT
This sequence comes from uncultured Alistipes sp., assembly GCA_900552955.1. Lineage (GTDB taxonomy): Bacteria > Bacteroidota > Bacteroidia > Bacteroidales > Rikenellaceae > Alistipes. Next base: position 22,401 of record USBO01000004.1, on the reverse strand, counting down.
CAGGAAAGCGTCGGCCGCGCCGTTTCCGGTGCATTCCGGCATCGTCGCCGCGGGGTGCTTTGCCGCACGGCGGATCCCGGTTTCGCGCGTCGGGGCCACGGAGGCTGCCGGAGGTTTGCGCTCTTCGGCATGAACGGGCTGCATCGGATTCGGTCGGCGGGTGCTTCTATCGGTTGACGAACATGACTTTATTGAAGAACTCCTTACGCTCGCGCATCACCCCGAACGCCTTGTCGGCCTCCGCGAGCGGGAAGCGGTGCGAGATGAGCGGACGCACGTCGATGCGGTGCGAGGCGATGGCCTCGAGCGCCGTGCGCCACTCGTTGCACGAGTCGTTGTAGCTGCTGTTCCATGTCCCTTTCAGCGTGAGCTGCTTGCGCAGAATCTCCCAGTAGCCCTTCTGCGTGAGGGTCATGTCGCCTGCGGGGTTGCCCATCGAGACGACCGTGCCGAAGCTTCTGACCGCTTTGAGGGCCTGCTCCCACGTTTGCGCAACCCCCGCGCCTTCGATGCAGGCGTCGGCCCCGCGGCCGTCGGTGAGCGTGCGGATGAACTCCACGGGATCGCTCTGGCGCGAATTCACGGCATCGAAGCCCTGCGCGCGGGCGAATTCGACCTTCGTGGGGTCGATGTCGCACAGGATGACGCGGAAGGCGCCGGCCGTGCGGGCCCACAGCCCCAGCATGATCCCGATCGGGCCTGCGCCGAAGATGGCGACGGTCTGTCCGATGCCGACCGATGCCTGCCGGATGGCGTGGAGCGCCACGGCGGCCGGTTCGCACATCGCGGCCTCCTCGTAGGAGAGCGTGTCGTCGAAAAAGATCAGATTCCACTCTTTCACGGCGATGTATTCGGCGAAGGCACCGTCGCGCCGCGAGCCGTAGTAGTCGTAGTCGCTGCACTGGGCGTATTCGCCCACCTGGCAGGCTTCGCAACGGCGGCACGGCAGCAGCGGGAAGACCGCGGCGCGACGGCCGACGAGCGACGGATCGTCGGCCTCGACGATCTCGCCGGCGAATTCGTGTCCCGGGATCGTCGGGAAGTGGTAAGTTCCTTTGGAGAAGACGCGCGGGAGGTCGCTTCCGCAGATTCCGCAGGCGTGCACTTTGAGCAGCACTTCGCCCGCCCGACGCACCGGCATCGGCACCTCCTCGTAACGCAGATCGCCCACGGCGTGGAGATTGAGCGCTTTCATCGTTGTTTCCATCTGTTTATCATTATTCGGGTATGACGTTTCTCTTTCGTTGCGAGCCGTTGCGCCGGTGGTCGCCCGGATCCGGTTTCGGGCCTGTGTATCGTCGAATGGATGATTTCGTTTTGGTTCTAATCCTTTCGATTTCTTTTGCAAATGTAGGACTAAACTTTTAAAGATGCAACTATTTCCTCGAAAAATCGAAGCGCTCCCTTGCGGATGGCATTTCCTCGGCATAAGACGCCAGGCACAAGGTTGTTTCCCCCGACGGGCGGGACGGAAGCGAGCGGCGGAGCGGTTGCCTGCGGAGGAGCGGACGGGCGCGAGGGGTGAGGAGTGCGGAAAGGAGGATTTTACGAAATCGGAATGAAACCGAAATGTCATTCGGGCTGAATTACGAATCGTTGCGGTTTCGGTGCCGGATCTGTCGGATGCGATCGTTTCCGTACCGTTGCGACAACCCCGTCCCAGCGGTCGCAGTGGGTGCGAAGTCGGGTCCGGCAGAGAGAAAAATGGAAAAACATGCCTGAAATCTTGCGATTCCAAGCGGTTTTTGTACCTTTGTAGATCGAAAGGATCAATTACTAACTCTTAAATCGAATGAACAATACGCAATGTATTCTCGATGCTTTGAGAATCGCAACCGATACGAAAGCATTCGAACTCGGCGAGGGCGTTCTGCATCGTGCCCCTGCGCTTTTTCGGGAGCATTTTCCCGATCGGAAGGCCCTGATCGTCGCCGATAACAATACGTGGAAGGCCGCCGGCGAAGCCGTCGACGCCCACATGCGCGAAGCGGGCGTGCCCTGCGAGCGGTTTCTCTTCGAAGAGGAGGAGTTCCACGCCGACTATCCCTATGTCGAGCGGATCGACGAAGCGCTCGACCGCACGGGCGCCGTCATTGTCGCCGTGGGCTCGGGCGTCATCAACGACCTCTGCAAACTCGCCTCGTTCCATCACGACCAGTCGTACCTCTGCGTGGCCACGGCAGCGTCGGTCGACGGCTATTCGTCGTCGGGTGCGGTCGTCACGCGCGACGGGGCCAAGCTTAACGTCGAGACCCGCGCCCCGCGGGTGATTCTGGCCGACGTGGGGGTGCTGGCCGCCGCACCGAAGGAGATGACGGCGGCGGGCTACGCCGATCTGGCGGCCAAGATTCCGGCCGGTGCCGAGTGGATGATCGCCGACCTGTTCGGTACGGAGCCGATCATTCCCGCGGCGTGGAACGTCTTCATGAACGATCTGGGTGCGATGATCGCCGATCCCGAGGGGGTGGCGGCCGGCAAGCCCGATGCGATCGCCGCGCTCTTCGCCGGTCTGACACTCAGCGGCATTGCGATGCAGGTGGCCAAGTCGAGCCGTCCGGCGTCGTGCACCGAGCATCTGTTCAGTCACGTTCTCGATATGACGGAGCATCGCCATAACGGCAGGTTCCAGTCGCACGGGTTTCAGGTGGCGATCGGGACGCTGACGATGTGCGCCTTCTTCGACGAGTTTTTCAAGATGGATCTCTCGACGCTCGACGTCGACGCCTGCGTGGCTGCGTGGCCCACGCTGGAGCAGGAGCAGCGGCGTGCGCTCGATCTGTTCCGCGACTTTCCGGTGCCGGAGCTGGGCTACACCGAGATCACCAAGAAGTGGAACGACGCCGAGACGGTGCGCGTGCAGCTCACGCGCGTCAGGGAGAACTGGCCGGCCTTCAAAGCCAAGTTGCAGGCCCAGTGCTACTCGTTCGAGCGGATGCGTGCGCTGTTCGCTGCGGCCGGTGCGCCGACCGACCCCGAGCAGATCGGCGTCTCGCGCGCGCAGCTGCGCGGCATGGTCGACTTCGCACAGTTGCTTCGCTGGCGCATCAACCTGCTCGACCTTGCGAAACGCGCAGGGATTTACGATGAATTGGTCGCCCGTGTCTTCGGCAAGGGCGGCGCATGGGAAATTGCTTAAACGGCCGGCTTTATGACTCCGGAACAAACCAAACGTTTCAAATACTGGCAGTGGCGGACGATCATCGGGACGATGGTCGGATATGCCATCTTCTACTTCGTCCGCAAGAACTTTTCATTCGCCATCCCCGGCCTCACGGCCGAGTACGGCATCTCCAAAACGACGTTCGGCGCCATCATCGCCGTCGTGAGTCTGATCTACGGCATCTCGAAGCTGGTCAACGGCTTCCTCGCCGACTGGATCAACGGCCGCTGGCACATGGTGACGGGTCTGGCGGTGAGCGCCGTGGCGAACCTGCTGTTCGGCGCCGGTGCGATCGTCTGTGCATGGTATGTGGGCGCCGACTACGGCGAGCGCTTCACCTACGTGCTGGTGGCGTTCTTCACGGTGCTGCTGATCGTCAACAACATCTTCCAGGGGTGCGGATTTCCGCCGTGCAACCGGCTCATCACCCATTGGGTGCCGCCCCACGAGTTGGCCACGAAGATGTCGATCTGGAATACGTCGCACTCGATCGGCGCCTTCATCGCGGCGCTGCTGTGCGGCTACATCATGGGCCACACGGGTGTCGACCGCAGCGCCGATCCCGAGATGGTGGCCCGCATCACGGCCAATCTGGGCGAAGGTGCCAGTGCCGAACGCCTGACCAATGCCCTGCAGCACGTGGGCGCGTGGCAGTGGACGTTCTGGATTCCGGCGCTGATCGCCGTGCTGGGTGTGATCTTCATCATCGTCACGCTGCGCGACACGCCCAAATCGGTGGGTCTCCCCGAGTTGGGCGGCACCGGCCATAAGATCGAAAAGAGCGAGGACGAACGCCGCGATCACCGACGGTTCCTGATCGATCGGGTCATCAAGAATCCTATCGTATGGATTCTTGCGCTCGGGGATTTCTTCGTCTACATCGTGCGCATGGCAGTCCTGGACTGGGGCCCGTCGTTCCTGCAGGAGAGCCGCAGCCTGTCGCCCGAGATGTCGGCGTGGACGGTGGCAATCTTCGAGGTGTTCGGCATCATCGGCATGCTGGCGTCGGGCGTCATCTCCGACCGCCTGTTCAAGGGGCGTGCGCAGCGTACGTGCGTCTTCTGTATGCTGGGCGTCATCGTCTTCATCTCGATCTTCTGCTTCCTGCCCGCTTCGACCAGTCCGGTCGTGCTGCTGTTCGTCCTGGCGTGCGCCGGATTCTTCCTCTACGGCCCGCAGGCGCTCATCGGCGTGATCGCGTCGAACCAGGTGACGCGGCGCGGCGCTTCGTCGGCCAACGGCATCATCGGTTTCGTGAGCTACCTCAGCCCTATCATTTCGGGCTTCGTCTTCGGTAAGATCGCCGACAATCCGGCCTTCGGCTGGGAGGGTGTTTTCCGCATCATGATCCTTATCGCCCTGCTTGGTCTGGTGACGATGGCGACGCTGTGGAATACCAAAGCCGACGGCTACGAGCACGAGTCCGCCGACGCCAAGTAGGAGGGCCGCCTGATCGCATCGTCCCGCACGGTGCCTTATCGAACCAGCCGGAACAGCATGCGCTGTTCCGGCTGGTTTGCGTTGACGTGCGCTCTGCGGGCCGTGCCGGGCGCACGAACCTCCGGTCGCAGGGCGTGATCGAGGCGGGAATGTCCTGCGAGTGGCAAGCGGCGCAATGGCGGGATGCCGGTCTACTTCTTTCGGATACGATTGCGACGTTTCTTCTCCAGCATTTTGTCGTGCTGTTCCTCCAGCCGTCTTCGCTGTGCTTCGATTTTTGCGTCGAGATCCGAAACGTCCTCCTTCATCATCTTCCGGAAGGTGTTCAGGGTGACGGGAACCTTGTCATGCACGTGATTGATAAAGATTTGCCAGAGCGAAAGTTTACCTTCGCGAACGTGCGGCGCTGCGTATTGCTGAACGAGTTGTGCGAGCATGAGATAGCTCAAGCGATCTTTTTTGTTAATCATAGGATGGAAATTTATGATTTGCTCATATAAATTTCCGAAATCCGGTACTTCGAAACAAGCAAGACACCCAGAGTTGGTGGATGAAATTTTAAATTGCCAATAAATTTTATGCATATTGCATGTTTTGACCGAGGAAACGGTTGTTTACGCACCGTCGAACCGGCGGTCTGCGCTCCGTGGACGGGGCTCGGGACGAACCGCCTTTTTCGATACAATGGGGTGGGAGCTTGCCGTCGGGTGCCGGACGGCCGAGTGCTGTGAGTTTTGGGTTTATGGTGCGGTGTTCCCGATAGGCTTCGTAGGATGCGTGTCGGTGACTGCTTTTTTGGGTAGGAGGGGCTTGCCCATACTCATAGCGGTCACTTCCCCCGTGCGTATGGGCGATGGATTATGCTGTGTCTTTCGAGTCCATAATCCTGAACGCCTTGAAGCTCACCGTTATGACTTTGTGGACGAAATGCAGGAACGGACGCTGCCAATCGCCGATGAATGTGGCAGCGATGTCGTGAGGCTGCGTGTGGCGGGTATGACCCGCGATCCTTTCTCAGCCCCGATACTCTTCCGCACTTATTATTACAAACCGAAAAAATACATTGCATCACGCTGGGTGAGGAAGACTCGAAATGCCGCAATGGATGTAGCCGCTCTTAGTTGTTTCGACCTGCCGGTTTGCGGCAGGTCGTTTTGTTTCGTCGGAACAGAAGATACTGCGATGCGATTACGGCTCATGTAGTCGGGAACTCGATAAAATCATTATCCGCCTGTTGGGAACAACTGTATAGGCCCAAATACAGCAACCACCCAACAACCAAATACTTAACGACTGAAATTGAAATTTTCGGATAGCGACCATTTATGTACCACTTGTGTACCACCGCCACTTATCCGGCTATATACCACAAAAGAAAAATCCTCGATATTCGATTGAATATCAAGGATTTTCGGTTAGTCGGGGTGACAAGATTCGAACTTGCGACAACACGCCCCCCAGACGTGTACTCTAACCGGGCTGAGCTACACCCCGATGGTGTATGGCGCAAACCGTTTCGAGCGGTTTTGCGGTGCAAAGATAACTATTTTCTGAAATAATTGCTATTTTTGTCCGAATAATTTTCGTAAAAAAGTGAAATCCGCCTCCAGAACCCGCCGCAACGCCCTTTTCGGGCTGCTTGCATTCGTTGTCGTGGCGCTCTTCGTGTGCGATCTTACGTCGGGGTCGGTCGGAATCGGTTGGCGCGAGGTGTGGTCGTTGCTGACAGGCGGGCCGTGCGATCCGACGGCACGCGACATCATCGTGAAGATCCGGCTAATCAAAGCCCTGGTCGCCGTACTGGCAGGGTGCTCATTGGCGGCCGGCGGCCTGCTGATGCAGACTTTGTTCCGCAATCCGCTGGCCGGACCTTTCGTGCTGGGCATCAGCTCGGGGGCGAGCCTCGGTGTCGCGCTGTTCCTTCTGGGCGCTCCGCTGCTGGGTGTCGCCGGCCATTCGCTGCTTGCGAGCGTCGGCGCGGCAGGTGCTGCGTGGATTGGCTCGGGGCTGATTCTGCTGTCGATTATGGCGCTCAGCCGTCGTATCAAGGACATCATGGTGATTTTGATTCTGGGTATGATGTTCGGTTCGGCGGTCGGTGCGCTCGTCGAAATCCTTCAGTATATGAGCAATGAAGCGGCGCTTAAGTCATTCGTCGTCTGGACGATGGGTTCGCTGGGCGATGTGACCTCCACGCAACTGCAGTTGTTCGTGCCGGCCGTTGCGGCGGGCGCGGGACTGACGTTCGCCGTGCTCAAACCGTTGAACCTGCTGCTGTTGGGCGAGCGTTACGCCCGTACGATGGGGCTGAACGTGAGACGTACGCGCATGCTGATCCTCGTGGCCACGACGCTGCTGTCGGGGACGGTGACGGCGTTCTGCGGCCCGATCGGTTTCGTGGGGCTGGCCGTGCCACATCTGGCGCGGATGCTCTTTGCAAGTGCCGACCACCGTGTGCTGATGCCCGCTTCGATGCTGCTCGGTGCGGCGATGCTGCTGATCTGCGATCTCTGCTCGAAGCGGCTGGCGCTGCCGGTCAATACGCTCACGGCGCTGATGGGCATTCCGATCGTGGTATGGGTGGTCGTGCGTAATAAGAATATCGTATGACAAGCATCGAATTGCAGAATGTCTCCGTCGGCTATGGACGCCGCGTGTTGCTCGAAGGGGTTACGGCCGCGGCCGACGGCGGTCGGCTCGTGGCGCTGCTGGGACGCAACGGCACCGGAAAAAGCACGCTGCTGCGTGCGGTCGCAGGGCTCGAAGCGCCGCTTGCGGGGGAAATCCGCATCTGCGGACGTCCGCTGAACGCCACGCCGGCGCACGAACTCGCCCGCCTGGTGAGTTTCGTCACGACGGAAAAGATACGTATCGCCGACCTCACCGGCCGCGACGTGGTGGGGCTGGGACGAGCGCCCTACACCGATTGGCTGGGGCGTCTCGTCGAGGAGGATCGGGCGGCCGTCGACCGGGCGTTGCGTCTGGTGGGATTGAGCGCGCTGGCCGACAAGCCGATGGACCGGCTGTCGGACGGCGAGGCGCAGCGCGTGATGATCGCCCGGGCGTTGGCCCAGGACACGCCGGTGATTCTGCTCGACGAGCCGACGGCGTTTCTCGATCTGCCCAATCGCTATGAGCTGTGTACGCTGCTCGGGCGGCTGGCGCACGACGAGGGGAAGTGCATCCTCTTTTCGACGCACGAACTGGACATCGCGCTGACGCTGTGCGATGACATCGCTCTGATCGAACCGCCGCAGCTGCATGTGGAGCCGACCGGCGAGATGATCCGCAGCGGCCGTATCGAACGGCTGTTCGACAGCGGGGCGGTGGCCTTCGATGCCGTGGCGCGTGCGGTGACGCTGCGGCGCTGAGGGTTCGTCCGGTGGGTGAAGCCCCGAAAATCATGGTTTTTGTAATTTTTTCATCCCTTTTTTTGTTTCGATCGGTTTTTTGCTTATCTTTGCACCGCTAAAGTACGCTATGAAGCGGGTATAGCGATGAGTGGGCCCATTCGTCTATCGGTTAGGACGCAAGATTTTCATTCTTGAAAGAGCAGTTCGATTCTGCTATGGGCTACGAACGAGGGGCCGCGAGGCTGCCGGCGTGGGAAATCGGGGCGCAGACCGAGAAGGGATCGCCCTCGCCACGGCGGAGTTCGGGCGGCCTCGACGGGTGATAACGTTGCAGGAGCGGGTCCGAGGACCTATCCGAGGGCGGCTACGGCCGTTCGGGTCATTGACTAAGAACGAAATAAATAAAAAAAGAAACTATGGCAAACCATAAGTCATCCAAGAAGCGGATCCGCCAGACGATTACCAAGCGTGCGCACAACCGTCTGTATCACAAGACGGCCCGTAACGCCGTCAAGGCATTGCGTAACACGAGCGAGAAAAGCGCTGCCGAGGCTCTGCTGCCCAAAGTAACGTCGATGCTGGACAAGCTGGCCAAGCACAATATCATTCACAAGAACAAGGCCGGCAACCTGAAGGGCGCGCTTCAGTTGCACGTCAACGCGCTCTAAGCCGAAATCCGGCGCGGTACGCATCGGAAAAGAATACGGGAATCGTTTCGTAAGAAGCGATTCCCGTTGTTCGTAGAGCGGATTCCCGTTCCGTGTTTCGGGATGCGCCCTGCCGCGGCCGCGCGATGCGGTGCACCGCAGGGTTTTCCTGCGACAGGCGGAAATACCGGCCGAGAGGGTGGTTTCTCCGAGTGATTTGCACTATCTTTGCGGCGAACCGGCCGTGAGGCGGGCAGAATGAAAATAAATCTATGAAAAAGTATTTGTGGCTTATCGTGGCCTTGACGGTTGTCGGTCTGGCTGCGCTGTTCTATTTCCGCTTCTTCTTCGTCTTCGGCGAAGGGGTCAAAAGCGGCGAGCTCAACTATGTCGTTTACAAGGGCGTGCTGTTCAAAACCTACGAGGGCAAACTGATTCAGACGGGCATCCGCGCCAAGGCAGCGGGTTCGTTCCAGTCCTACGAGTTCGAGTTCTCGGTCGAAGACCCTGTGCTGGCCCGCGAGCTGATGCTGCAGGGAGGACGTACGATCGAATTGCACTATAAGGAGTATTTCGGGGCGCTGCCGTGGCGCGGTTTCACCAAGTTCATCGTCGACAGCATCGTCACGGTCGGGCCGCCCGAGCGGCGGGGCGTCGAACTGCCTCCGGTGCAGTGAGGCACTCCGAACCGGTCGATGCCGGCCGTTCGGCGGACAGGCGCGATACCGAAGGGTACCGCGCCTTGTCTTTTGGGCGGGTAGAGGGTTACCGCTCTGCGAGCAGAATGCGTGCCTGGGTCAATGCCGCCTCGGTGATTTCGCTTCCCGAGAGCATTTTGGCGATCTCGGTCGTCCGCTCGTCGGGCGTCAGACGTGCGATGCGCGTCTGGCCGTCGTGTTTGTAGACGACGAAGTGCGTCGATCCTTTCGAGGCTACTTGCGGCAGGTGGGTGATGTCCACGACCTGCATCGTCTGAGCCAGGGCGCAGATGATCTCGCCCATCGCATCGGCGATGCGGCCCGAGACGCCCGTGTCGATCTCGTCGAAGAGGATGGTGGGCAACTGCATCCGTTGGGCCAGCAGCGCCTTGAGCGCCAGCATGACACGCGACAACTCGCCGCCCGAGGCGATGCGCTCGACGGCTGCCGGCGCTGCGGTGCGGTTGGCCGAGAAGCGGAACTCCACGCGGTCGCGGCCGCTGGGCGACAGAGCGCCGCTGTCGTCGACGGCGACCTCGAACCGTGCGTCGGGCATGCCCAGCCGCGTAAGCGTGGCGACGATCCGCTCGGCGAAGGCCGGCGCAGCCTGCTCGCGTGCGCGGTGCAGTTCGGACGCCAGCAGCTCGGCTTCGTTGCGCGCGGCTCCGATCTCGGCCTGCAGGGCTGCGAGCTCCTCGTCGGAATGCGTGATGGCGTCGAGCTGAGCGAAGCAGCGGTCGCTTAGCGCGATCAGTTCGGCCTCGTCGGCCACGCGGTGCTTCTGACAGAGGGTGTAGAGCGCGTTGAGGCGGTCGTCCACCTGCTGCAACCGCTGGGGATTGGTTTCGATGCGTTCGCCGTCCTCGGCGAGCGTCGCTGCGATGTCTTTGAGCTCCTCGAACGTCGAACGCAGCCGCTCGGCCGTCTCGGCGGCACGGGGATAGCTTCCGCTGAGCCGTCCGATCTCCGTCTCGGCGTTTTTGATCTGTGCCAGCACCCCGATCTCGTCGTCGTCGAAGGCGTTGCGCACCGCGCTGATCGCCTCGCCGATCCGGTCGGCATTGGCCAGCACGGCCTGCTCGGTCTCCAGTTCAGCCACCTCGCCTGCACGCAGGTGCGCAGCCTTCAGCTCCTCCGCCTGGTACCGCAGCCACTCTTCGTCGCGCCGCGCCGCCTCGGCCTCGGCCTGCAGATGTGCGTGGCGGCGTTGCAGCGTTTGCAGCCGCTCGTGACGCTCGCGGTATTTGCCGAGCAGGTCGCCGTTGCCGGCCAGCGTGTCGAGCGCGCGGGTGCGGAACTCCTCCGAGGCGAGGATCAGGTTCTGATGCTGCGAATGGATGTCGATGAGCCTGCCGCCGAACTCGCGCAAATGGGCGAGCTGCACCGGCAGGTCGTTGATGTAGGCGCGGCTCTTGCCTGCGGGGGTGATGACGCGCCGCACGACGGCCTCGTCGGCGTAGTCCAGATCGTTGGCCTCGAAGAAGGGCCACAGGCCGTAGGCCGCGATGTCGAAGACGCCTTCGATCACGCAGTTGCGCTGCGGGTCGCGCAGCGTCGCGCCGTCGTTCTTATTGCCCAGCAGCAGCCCCAGCGCTCCGAGCAGAATCGACTTTCCGGCGCCCGTCTCGCCCGTGATGATGTTGAGGTGGGGGTCGAATTCGATTTCGAGCGAATCGATGAGGATGTAGTTGCTGACCGACAGACGGCGTAACATGGCGTTATTCGTTTATTAACGTTTCGATTTTATCGGCGATGCGGGCGGCCACCTCGCGCTTGGTGAGTAGCGGCAGCGCCTCGCAGCCCGCCTCCGAGACGAAGGTCACCTTGTTGGTGTCGCCGCGGAATCCCGCTCCGGCGTCGCGCAGGGAGTTGAGCACCACGAAGTCGAAGTGCTTGCTGCGGAGCTTCTCGCGGGCGTGCGCCTCCTCGTCGTCGGTCTCGAGGGCGAATCCCACCAGTATGCGCCCGCCCTTGCAGGCGCCCAGCTCGGAGGCGATGTCCTTCGTGCGGCGCAGGCGGATCGTCAGCTCGCCGTCGCCCTTCTTCAGCTTGCGGTCGGAGCAGCACTCGGGGGTGTAGTCCGCCACGGCGGCGCACATCACCGCGCCGTCGGCGCTCCCGAAAGCGTCGGTTGCTGCGCGGTGCATCTCCTCGGCCGAAAGCACGTCGCAGCGCGTCACGCCGGCAGGCGTCGGCAGGGCCGTGCGGCCCGTGACGAGTGTCACCTCGGCGCCGCGCGCCGCCAGTTCGCCTGCGATGGCATAGCCCATCTTGCCCGACGAGTGGTTGCTGATGAAACGCACCGGATCGATCGCCTCGATCGTCGCGCCCGCCGTCACGACGAAGCGCTTACCGTGCAGCCGCTTTTTTTTTTCGGTGAGCAGCCGTCCGACGAAGACGACGACCTCGGCCGGCTCGGCCATGCGCCCCTTGCCCGTGAGCCCGCTGGCCAGCTCTCCGTCGTTCGGCTCGACGACGTGCACGCCCCTGCGGCGCAGCGTGTCGAGATTCTGCTGCGTGGCGGGGTGGGCGTACATGTCCAGATCCATCGCCGGTGCGACGGCCACCGGTGCCCGCGCCGAGAGATAGGTCGTCAGCAGCAGGTTGTCGGCCACGCCGTGCGCCATCTTGGCCAGTGTGTTGGCCGTGGCCGGTGCGACGAGAAGGCAGTCGGCCCACTCGCCGAGCGCGACGTGGGAGTTCCAGGCGCCGTTCTCGGGGTCGAAGAACTCGACCAGAATGGGATTCTTCGACAGCGTGGCCATCGTCAGCGGCGTGATGAACTGTTTGGCCAGCGGCGTCATCACCACGCGCACGTCGGCGCCCGCCGTTTTCAATAAACGACACAGCACAGCCGCCTTGTAAGCTGCTATGCTGCCTGTGATGCCCAGCAGGATGTGTTTGTCCTTCAGCATGAATCGGTTGAATTGCGTCCGGAGGCTCAGTTTTCGGCCTTGGCGCCCTCGCGGAAGCAGATCTCGCCGTCGAGGAACTCCTCGGTGGCGATGATCGCCGGTTTGGGCAGCCGCTCGTAGTAGCGCGAGATCTCGATCTGCTCGCGGTTCTCGAACGTCTCCTCCAACGTATCGGTCGTCGTCGAGAACTCGGCGAGTTTGCGGTTGAGCTCGCTTTTCAGTTCGGCCGAGATCTGGTTGGCGCGGCGGGCGATGATGTTGACCGTTTCGTAGATATTGCCCGTTTCGTGATCCAGATCCACCAGTTTGCGGGTGATGGTGTTGTTGGGGATGTTTTTCTTAATTTCCATCTTGCGTATCGTTTTTTTGATTCTTAGCCAGATAATCTTTCGCCTCCTGGGCCATGCGGTCGACCTCCTTGCGGCGGGCCGATTCGGGGAATTCGGCGATGAACGTGTAGTAGGAGTCGAGCATCGAGAGGTAGCGATCGGTCTGCTTGGCCTGCACCGAGTTGTGCGCCAGTTCGTAGCCCGAGCCGACGATCAGATACATCAGCTCCTCGCGGTGAGGCGTGTCGGGGAATTTGCGCAGCGCGTTTTTCAGCGCCACGATGGCCGATTTGTGCTTGCCGATTTTGTAATACGTATAGGCGTTGTAGAACTCCTTGTCGTGGAGCCGTCCGGTCAGTTCGTCGCGCATCTTCCTGAACTGCTCGTATTTGGCACTCTCGGGGTAGCGCGACATGAACTCCGAGATGGCGATGATCGCCTGTCCGGTGACGGTCTGGTCGCGTTCGGGCGACGGCGAGAGGTAATAGTAGCACATGGCGTACATACCCTCGGCATCCTCGATGAAGGGGCTGCGGCCGAAGGTGCGGCGGTAGGTGTCGAACAACTCCGAGGCCGTGTCGTAGCTGCGGTTCTTGAAATGGGCGCGGGCGATGTAGAACGCGAGGGTGTCGGCCTTGGTCGTCCCCGAGTAATAGTTCTCGACGTTCTGCAACAGCGTGATGGCCTTGCTCCATTTCTCGGCATTGTACAACTCGACGCCCTTGGCGTAGATCGCGTCGGGGTCGCCGCCTTTGATGAGGCGGTTGATACCGCTGCACCCGCTCAGGACGGCGCTCAGGGCGGCGATGCCGAGCAGGTAGAATACGATTTTTTTCATTCTTTGGTTTGTTTCCGCGTGCAATACGCCACAGTCGTGCAAAGTTACGTATTATTTAACGAAAAACAAAACGAAAAATTATCCCGTCCCCGTCGGACCGTTGCGCGGGCTGCGGCGCAGCGGCCCGCCGTCGCGCGATGGCAGGGATGCGCATCCGCCGGATCGGTCGTGCCGTTCTGCTCCCGGGGCTATTCGCCTGCGGGTGCCGCGGCCCTCTCCGGCATGGAGATCAGATAGAGCAGGTGTTCGAGTTCGCGCAGATAGTTGCGTTTGTGGTTCTTGGGCGAATAGACGTAACAGTCGACGGTGAAGACGCGGTCGGTGGTCGTGTCTACGGTCGTGTAGCTCACGAATGGGCCGCCCATGAAGTCGTTCTTCACGTCCCAGAAGCCGCGCAGTTCGATCCACAGCCGCCCTTCGAGCCGGAAGGTGCGCAGGTCGGGCTCGTAGACCTCGGCCGTGGTCATGTAAGAGCCCTCGGAGGGGCCCGGGATGCGGGCGGCGAAGCGGTTGCGCGCCGCCGTAAGCGCCTCGGCCGTCAGCGCTTGCCGGCCCGTGTAGGGGTAGGAGTAGATGAAGAATCCCTGACTGGCCTGCGGGAATTCGTAGGAGACCCACAGGAAGTCGTCGCCCTTCGCGCGGAGTTTGTAGCCCTGCGGCACGGCGAAATCGACGCCGAACTGCTCCTTGACCAGCCCCGCGAGGAACTTGTCGGGGAACTTGCGGCCGAATCCGATCGTGCGGTCGCGCTCGGCCTTCTCCAGCACGTAGAGCAGTTCGTCGCGGTGCGCGCTCAGGTAGTCGACGAGCGACTGCTGCGTGGGCCCCTGCAGCGTCATGACGATCTGCGGCTGGGCGTAGAGGTCGTACTGCACGGCCGCCACGGGCTCCTCGACTTCGGCGTCGACGAGCACCTGCAACACGTTGCGGTGGCGCGTGACGAGATTCTCGAAGCCGCCCGGCAGCACGCGCAGCACGTCGAAATGCGGTTCGCGCTGGTTGAGACCGGCCACCGGTTCGGTCAGGATGCTGCGCAGCGTGTCGCCCAGCGCGCCCTGCCACTCGGGCTGGTCGCAGACCACGATCAGTTCGTAGGGGGCGCCCTGCGCGTTGATACGCTGTTCGCCCAGCGTGCGGAATGCCTTGCAGCCGAAGCACGAGGCGGCGACCGCCGCGACGACGGCCCATGTTATCGCTCTTTTCATCGTTTCGTATGTTTTCGGTGCGGGTTTCGTGCGGCGGGCGCTGCGCGCCTCATGGCAGGGGAATCGCATCTTCCTTGCAAAGGTAGCATTTTTTGCCTACATTTGCACGCAGATCGTCACCGAATCGTCCATGCGTCTCAAACCGCCGAAATTCATCCGCTGGCTGATGCCCGACCTCATCTGGGAGATGGAGGACAAATCGGCCGTCTATCTGACCTTCGACGACGGCCCGACGCCCGGCATCACCGAGTGGATTCTCTCGACGCTGGACAAGTACGATGCCAAAGCGACCTTCTTCGTACTGGGCAAGAACGTGGAGATGTATCCCGATCTCTACCGCCGCATCGTCGAGGCGGGCCATCGCATCGGCAACCACACCTACTCCCATCAGAAGGGGTGGGGCATGAGCCTCGAGCGCTACATCGAGGATGTCGATTTCGCCAACGACCTGCTCCACACCGAACTGTTCCGCCCGCCCTATGCGCGCATCACGCCGGCGCAGACGCGGGCGTTGTCCAAGCGCTACAAACTGGTGATGTGGGACGTCCTCTCGCGCGACTACAACCGTGCGCTCTCTCCGCGCACCTGCCTGCGCAACGTCACGCGCTACCTCGAGGGCGGGTCGATCGTCGTCTTCCACGACTCCGAGAAGTCGTTCCGCAACATGAGCTACGCTCTCCCGCGCACGCTCGAGGCCGTCCGTGCGATGGGCCTGCGGTGCAAGGCGATCGACCTCTGAGCCGCCTGCGCGGACTGCCCTCACCCGCAGATTCCCACCCTCGTCTCCGCAGGCGGAAACGCCGTCCCGCCCCTGCAGGCGCGATTTCGCTGCGCCGTGCCGCGGCTCACCGGAGGCTGCCCGGGCGCAAAGAGAATCCCGCCGTGCGGAAGTGCGCGGCGGGATTGCGTCGGAGCGGTGTCCGCTCGTTGCCGGGAGCCTACTCGGCGGCCGAGAAGCAGGTCAACTGGCCCGTATAGGTGGATGTCACCTTGCGTCCTGCGCCGTCTTTGAGCTGCAGCTTCAGCGTGTAAATCTCACCCTCGCGGCTTACTTCGACCATTCCCGAGTCGAGACGCGCTTCGATCCGGCGGCGGGTCGAGTAGAACCAGCAGCCCCAGTACCCGCCGTAGGCGGCGTCGTAGATGCCGGCGATCATCGTTCCGGCGGGGAGTTCCTCGGCGGTGTTGGCATCGAGAAGCGTGTAGATTCCGTCGGGGATGTAGGCGCTTGCGCCGTTCGTGACGTTGAATGCCAGTTGGATGGCGTCGCCCTGGCCGTAGTTAATCTCCAGATCGTAGTCCGCCTCGGCCAGCACGACGTTCCATGCGTCGGAGCCCATTTCGTAGATGTCGCCGTAGTAGATCGCCATGCCCTGCGTGAAGGCCGGTTCCACGTCTTCGGTCAGATTGCTCATGTTGCCGTCCAGCGTGCGGTTGTAGAAGGTCAGAGGGCCGTAGTATTCGAACTCGCAGACCTCCTCCTTTTCGAGCAGGATCGAGCAGGTCACCCTGTACAGTCCTTCGATCAGCTCGATCCTGGCCGCTCCGCTCTGTGCCTCGGAATAGGTGAAGTCTCCCTCGCCGTCGTGGCGCGCCATGTAGGTGTCGCCGTCGCCGTTGAGCGTTCCGGCCGGATGACCTGCTCCGGTGTTCATCGGGTAGTCGCCTACTCCGAGCGTCGGAAAATCGGAGTCGGCCGCCAGCGAGCCGTTGAAGTCGAGGCAGAGGATGCGATACCCCTCGGGATCGTTCTTGTCCTCGATGGTGAAGTTGATCCAGTAGTTGCCCGATCCTTCGCCGTGGTAATCGCCCTTGTAATACCCTTCGGCCCTGACGCCTTCGGTCAGAGCGGGTGTTTCGGGTGTTTCCGGCTCTTCGGGTTCGTTGTCGCCGCCCTCTTCCGGCGTCTGATCCGTTTCGGGATCGGGTGCGGGGTCTTCGCTGCAGGCCGGCGTCATGCAGACGAAGCACAGGGTGGCCGCTGCGAGCAGGAGTTTGTTGAATTTCATCTTAACTAACCTTTGAATAAACCTTAAATCTCGCACAAAAATATGGAAAAATATCCTTTTTGCGGTGCTTGTGACCGGATTTGTTGCGAATTCGTTATTTTTGCGGCAGTCTATGAAACTGATTCTCGCCGTTACGGGCGCCAGCGGCGCCGTCTATGCCCGACAGACCGCCGAACGCTTCGCGGCGCTCGACTGCGTGGAGTCCGTCGCGCTCGTGCTCAGCGACTGCGCTCCGCAGGTCATGGCGCACGAGGGCGTCGCGCTGCCCGATCACCCGAAATTCGTCCGCTACGACAACGGCGACCTGTTCGCTCCGCCGGCCAGCGGCTCGGCGCGCTACGATGCGATGATCGTCGTGCCCTGCTCGGTGGGTACGGCGGGCCGCATCGCCGCGGGGGTGTCGCAGACGCTCATCGAACGGGCGGCCGACGTCATGCTCAAGGAGCGGCGGCGGCTGGTGCTCGTCGTGCGCGAAACGCCGCTGTCGCTCATCCACCTGCGCAACCTCACCGCGCTGGCCGAGTGCGGTGCTGTCGTGCTGCCCGCCGCGCCGTCGTTCTATGCGCATCCGTCCGACCTCGAAACGCTCTGTGCGACGGTCACCGAGCGTGCCGTCGCGCTCGTCTGCCCCTCGGCGCCGCACTACGAGTGGGGGCAGCCTGCCGGCGACGACCGGCCGTGACCCGCCGAGGGGCCGGAGGACGGCGTTCGGAGGCCGCTGTACGGGTGCCTTGCGTGGAACTTTCGGCTCGGAATCTTGCATTTCCGATTTTTTTTGTAATTTTGTGCAATATAGATCAATCACGTAAAACAAACGATACTTTTCAGATTATGGCAACAACCGCTGATATCAAAATCGGTGCTTGCATCGAACTGGACGGCAAGACCTTCCAGATCGTCGATTTCCAGCACGTCAAGCCCGGCAAGGGTCCTGCTTTCGTGCGTACGAAGCTCAAGAACCTCGAGAACGGCCGCGTGCTCGACAACACCTTCTCCGCTGGTGCGAAGATGGAGTTCGTGCGTGTGGAGCGCCGTCCCTACCAGTTCACCTACGAGGATGATCTGGGCGCGCACTTCATGCACACCGAGACCTTCGAGGAGATCAATATCGACAAGGCGCTCATCACCAACTACGACCTGATGGCCGACGGCCAGATCGTCGAGGTGATGTTCCACACCGAGAAAGAGACCGTGCTGTCGGCCGAACTTCCCGCCATCGTGGACATGGAGGTGACCTACACCGAGCCGGGCATCAAGGGCGACACGGCGTCGACCAACTCGCTCAAGCCCGCGACGGTCAACACCGGAGCGACGGTTCGCGTGCCGCTCTTCATCAACACGGGCGACAAGATCCGCGTCGACACCCGCACCCGCGAGTACGTGGAGCGTATCAAATAGTCGCGCGACTGCGTTTCGAAAAACGGCAATGCCGCCCCGGGCCCGGGGCGGCATTTTGCGTTCGGCAGCGATCCTTCGGCTCAGGCCGTGAGGTTGGCGCCGTATTCGGTGAGCGTTCTTCGCAACTGCTCGACGTCGACCTCCGCCACGTCGGCGCCCGTGCGGACACACTGGGCGGCCGCCGCACCGGCAGCCTGCCCCAGCCCCATGACCGAAGCTTGCACGCGCACCGAAGCCGAAGCGACCGCATCGGCCGAGAATGAACGTCCGGCCACCAGCAGGTTCGGGAAGTCGGGGGCGATCAGCGTGCGGTAGGGGATGAACGCCGCCTCCCTGAGGAATTCGCAGCGCTGCTGGGTCGACGACGCGGCGTGGATGTCGACAGGATGGCATCCGCGCGAGATGGCGTCGGGGAAATCGACGGCGTTGAGATACTCCTCGCCCGTGAGCGTGTGGAAGCCCTTGATGCGGCGCGTCTCGCGCACGCCGGTCTGCGTGGCGGTGCAGAGCAGCGTGGCGTCGCGGAACGCCGGCACGTGCCGGCGCAGCAGCTCGGTGAACAACTGTACGTGTTCGCGCAGCAGACACTCCGCCTCCGTCGCCTCGCGGTTGTCGGCCATGTCGGCCTGCGTGCGCGTCATGTTGAGCAGCACGACCCCTTTCGACAGTACGCCGCAGTACCACGGCCCGCCGAAGGTGGGAATCTCCTGTGTCTCGCGCAGCCGTTCGAGCGTCTCGCGGATGGCCAGATCGTGGTAGTTGACCCCCTGCTGGCTGTGGCGCAGCATCGGCAGGGCGTCGGTGTCCACGCCTCCGAGCATGAAGATCAGCGACGCGGGTTGCAGCGTCGCGCCGGCGGGCTGCATCGGCACGCCGGCCTGGTGCGCCAGATCGGCGTCGCCCGTGGCGTCGATGAAGTAACGGGCGGCGATCGCCTCGGCGCCGTTTTTGTTCTCGACGACGATGTGGGTGATGCGCCCCTGTTCCGTGCGGCATCCCGTGAGGTAGGAGTGGAAGTAGAGCGTCACGCCGGCCTCGAGCAGCATCCGCTGCGCGATGATTTTATATTTCTCGGGCGAGAAGGTGATGTTGCCCAGCGGTTTCTCCTCCTCGGCGCCGCCGATTTCGGCGAGGCGTTCGACGAACTCCCACGGAATGCCGTCGATGATGCGCCGTCCGTTGTAGTTGAAGACGCTGATGGGGGCCACCAGCCCTGCGGTGGCCATTCCGCCCAGGAATCCGTAGCGTTCGACGAGCGCCGTGCGCGCCCCGCCGCGTGCGGCCGCGATGGCCGCGATCAGGCCGGCAGGGCCGCCGCCGCACACCACGACGTCGTATGCGCCCACGACCGGAACCTGCTTTGTCTGTGTGATGAAATCCATTGTATCTTATAGTTTTCGGGTTGTCCCTATCGGGTGCTGCGTCCCTTTGCCGGCCGGAGCGTGCGGAAGATCAGATAAGCCACGGCCGCCACGCCGGCGAAGATGCCGCCGTAGAGGTACATCGACCGGTCGTCGTTGAGCAGCGCCAGCCCCAGCATGATGATTCCGATGGCGCCGTAGGTGCCCGTCATGATCGTGAAGGCGAGGTTGGAGTACATCGCGCCGGCCTCGCGGTTCCTGGCTTTCTGGCTCTCGGTGAGCAGCTCGCTTTCGTCCTTGTAGTGCGTTTCGAGGCGCTTCCAGCCCGCGTCGTCGGGACGCCGGCGGGCGCCGAGTTCGATGGCGGCGAGAATCGCCACGGGGAACACCAGCCCGATGAAGGCGTCGACGAACTCGGGATGGCGGGCTGTCAGCCCGCCGGCGACCCATCCGGTCTTGACCAGAATGGCTGCCAGGAAGGTGATGCCCATCGCCGCGAAGACCGACCGCTGCCCGATGCGGCGCGAATAGAGGCCCCACAGCGAGGGGATGAACAGGGGCGAGATGACCAGCGTGAGGATCGACACCACCACGCGCTCGGCGCCTCCGCAATAGGGGATCAGGATGGCCACGAGCGTGATGAGCGCCCCGTAAAGGAAGGTGAACGAGCGTCCGACGCGCATCAGCGTGCCATCCGAGGCGGCGGGGCGCAGCGGCTTGAAGATGTCGTAGGTGAAGACGTTGGCGTAGACGTTGAGCGTCCCCGAAACCATGCTCATCGTGGCCGACAGCATGGCGGCCATCATCATGCCCAGCATGCCCGTGGTGAGGATGTGCTGGCTCATGAGCATGTAGGCCTGTTCGGGATTGGCGTCGGGGTTGAGCAGGCGGTAGGCGAGCGCCGGCACGTAGAAGAAGAGCGGCGTGATGAGGTAGAGCACGCCCACCAGATAGATGCTCTTCCTGGCGTCTTTGGCCGTCGGCACGCTGATGTAGCGCTGCACGAAGGCGAAGTCGCCGCCGATCATGAAGGCGTGCAGCAGACACCACAGCACCATCCACACCCACGAATACTGGCTGGTGAAGAGATCGAAGAACTGCGGCGGAGCGTTGCGGACGAACTCGCTGACGCCGCCCACGCTCCCGAACGACAGCGGCACCATGAGAAGGATCATGCCGATGAGGATGGCGAACTGCACCACGTCGGTGATGAGCACAGCCAGAAATCCGCCCGCGGCGGTGTAGACGAAGGTGATGAGCCCCAGAATCAGCACGGCGTAGGTCACCGACAGGTGGCCCGTCTGCGGGTCGGCCAGCCAGTGCCCGTCGGGCAGCGGCATCAGCGCCACGGCCATGATCGACACGGCGTAGAGCGCCACGGCCGTGTGGACGCCCTTGCCGATGATGCCCACCACGGTGAAGAAGCGGACGGTCGGCTTGCCGAAACGGATGCCGAGGTACTCGGCCGGCGAGTCGATGCGCATGCGGGCCCATTTTCCGGCGACGAACTTCCCGACCAGAAACGACGCGATGCCCAGCATCACGCCCACGGTGACGGCCACCACGCCCGAGCGGTAGGCCACGCCGCCCCAGACGACGAACGTGCCGGCCGAGAAAATGGTCATGTAGGTCGAGAGGCCCGAGAGCCACCACGACGAGTTCTTGCCGGCGATGAACATCTCGCGCGAGCTTTTGATTTTGCGTCCGAGGGTCGCTCCCAGCGCCAGCAGTCCGGCGAAATAGAGCAGGATGATGAGGTAGTCGGTCAGTAGCATGTCGGGTCGGTTTTGATGACAGGTCGGTGGTCAGGCGCATCCGGCTCTGCCGCGAGCTGCGGGTCGGTGTCCGAGCTTCGGGCGGTTCGTTCGCACGATGCGCCTGGTGCGTCTGCCGCTTTTGCGGCTAAGCGGGTATAAAGATAATGATTTTCCGCAAAAAAACGAACGGTCCGCACGTTAATTTCGTACGAACCGCTCCATGGGGTTGTGCAGTTCCGCCCGTCTACCTTTTGCGGACGATGCGTGCGGTGGACTGCGTGGTCTGCCGCACGAAAACCTTCGGCGTGCAGCCGTAACGGTTCAGCAGTTCGTCGGTGTATCCGCGGATGGTGAGCAGCTCCATGTCCTCGACCTTCATCACGTCGAACCCTTCGTCGCGGAACTCGGCCACCGCCTCGTCGATGTGCCACGAATTGTCGACGCAGAGCCCCAGATTGACCGCCGAGTTGTGGATCAGGTTGGTCTTGATGCGGTAGCGCTCCAGCAGCGAGAAGATCGTGGCGAACTTCTCCTCCAGCACGAACGAGAAGTCGCGCGGGCGCACTGTCAGGAAGACCTGATCCCTCTTGAGGATCAGAATCGGCACGGTCACGGGCGCCGACGTGCCGCGGATCACCGTTCCGGGCTTGCGTTTGTCGCCGAAGGGGCGGACGTAGAGCGGTATGTTCTTGTTTTGCAGCGGTTTGATCGTCTTGGGATGGATGATCTGCGCGCCGCTGTAGGCCAGTTCGATCGTGTCGAGGTAATTCAGCTCCTTGATCTGCTCGGCGTCGGGGAAGGTCTTGGGATCGGCGTTCAGCACGCCGTCGACATCCTTCCACACCGACATCGATTCCGCACCGAGGATGTTGGCCACCACGGCAGCCGAGTAGTCCGACCCCTCACGGCCCAGCGTCGTGGTCGTGCCGTCGGGTGCCCCGCCGATGAAGCCCTGCCCGACGAAGATCGTCTCCGCGGCCCCCTCCACCTCGGCCAGCAGGCGGAACGCCGAGGCGTCGATGTCGACCGAAGCGTCCTTGTGCCGCTGCTGCGTCACGAGCGCGCGGCGCATGTCGACCCAATGGTTCGGCACTCCTGCCGAGATGAGGTACTCCGAAACGACGGTCGTCGAGAGCAGCTCGCCGTAGGCCACGATCGTGTCGTACCACAGCTCGGCGTCGGCCGCGCGGTATTGCGTCTCGGCCGCCACGCGCTCCAGCTCTGCGAAAAGCGTCTCCACCCGTTCCAGACGGGTCGGACGGTGCCACAGATCGTCGATGATCGCCGCGTG
>USBO01000003.1 GCA_900552955.1 uncultured Alistipes sp. | reverse complement strand
GGCATGTCGCCGTAAGATGCTGACTTGCAGAATTTTACTGAACAACTTATTTTTTAATTTTAACTTCTAATCATCATGACTGATCCTATTGCGGACTTTCTGACCAGAATTAGAAACGCGGTGAAAGCCAACCACAAGGTGGTTGAAGCTCCCGGTTCCAAAATTAAGCAGGAGATCACCAAGATCCTCTACGAGCAGGGCTATATCCTGGCCTACAAGTTCGACACCGATGCGAAGGGCCACCCTTCGATCAAGATCGCACTGAAGTGGAACGCTCAAACCAAATGCAACGCCATCAAGGACCTCAAACGCGTGAGCCGTCCGGGCCTGCGCAAGTACGCTTCGGTGGAGGAGATGCCCCGCGTGCTCAACGGACTGGGCATCGCCATCCTCTCGACGTCGAAGGGTATCCTGACCGATGCCAAGGCGCGCAAGGAGAACGTCGGCGGCGAGGTGCTGTGCTACGTCTACTAACCGGAGCTCGGACTGAAAACAGAAATCTTTAACTAAACAACTTAGTACAAATGTCAAGAATTGGTAAATTACCTGTAAACTTGCCCGCCGGCGTGACCGTCACGGTATCGCCCGACAACGTGGTAAGCGTGAAAGGGCCACTTGGGACACTGAGTCAGAAGGTTGATTCGGACATCAAGGTCGAGGTAGGCACCCACACCGAGGTACACACCGGCAAGGAGATTCCCGCCGTGCTCGTATCGCGTCCGACCAACCAGCCGCGCCACCGCTCGCTGCACGGTCTGTATCGTGCGCTCATCAACAACATGGTGGTCGGCGTATCGAAGGGTTACGAAATCAAACAGGAGCTCGTGGGCGTCGGTTTCAAGGCCGAGGTCAAGGGCAACATCCTCGAGATGAGCCTGGGTTACTCGCACGACACGCACCTGATGCTGCCGCCCGAGGTGACCGCCACGGCCGTCACGGAGAAGAAGGGCAACCCGATCGTCACACTCAAGAGCATCGACAAGCAGCTCATCGGCCAGGTGGCTGCCAAGATCCGTTCGCTGCGCAAGCCGGAGCCGTACAAGGGCAAGGGTATCAAGTTCGTAGGCGAGGTTCTGCGTCGCAAGGCAGGCAAGTCTGCAGGTGCTAAATAGTAAAAACCGAATCAGCTATGTCATTGAATAAAATCGAAAGAAGAGAGCGTATCAAGATGCGTATCCGCAAGATCGTGAGCGGTACGCAGGCTCAGCCTCGTATGACTGTGTTCCGTAGCAACAAGCAGATCTACGTGCAGTTCATCGACGACCTCGCAGGCAAGACGCTGGCGACGGCCTCCTCGCTGGACAAGGAGGTGGCCGAAGCGGCCGCAGGCAAGAACAAGTGCGAAGTCGCGGCGCTGGTCGGGAAACTGGCTGCGCAGCGTGCCGTCGAAAAAGGTATCTCGGTCGTGGCGTTCGATCGCAACGGCTATCTGTATCACGGACGAGTTAAAGTGTTAGCGGATGCCGCACGTGAAGGCGGTCTTAAATTCTAAGCGATATGTCAAATACGAACATAAAGAAAGTGCGTACAAGCGACCTCGAGCTTAAGGACCGGCTCGTAAGCATCCAGCGTGTCACCAAGGTGACCAAGGGCGGTCGTACATTCAGCTTCTCGGCGATCGTCGTCGTGGGGAACGAGAACGGTGTCGTGGGCTACGGTCTGGGCAAGGCTTCGGAGGTGCAGGCAGCCATCGCCAAGGGTGTCGAGGATGCCAAGAAGAACCTCATCAAGGTGCCGGTCATCAACGGTACGATCCCTCACAAGCAGGAGATGCGCTTCGGCGGTTCGCTGGTGATGATCCGTCCGGCCGCTCCCGGTACGGGTATCATCGCCGGCGGTGCCATGCGTGCCGTGCTGGAGTCGGTGGGCGTGAAGAACGTGTTGGCCAAGAGCAAGGGTTCGTCGAACCCCCACAACCTCGTCAAGGCGACCATCGCCGCTCTGTGCGAGCTGCGCGACGCCTACAGCGTGGCTCAGGTGCGCGGGATCTCGATGAGCAAGGTGTTTAACGGTTAATTTGAAAACGCAAGTCATGGCAACATTGAAGATCACCCAGGTCAAGAGCCGCATCGGTGCTTCGGCACAGCAGCGCAAGAACCTCGATGCACTGGGTCTGAAGAAGATCAACCAGAGCGTCGAGCACAGCGATTCGGTCATCATCAAAGGGATGCTCGAGCGCGTCAAGCACCTCGCGAAGATCGCGGAGGTAAAATAAGTCAAACCCATCCGAATTCACAACAATGGAATTGCATAATCTCAAACCCGCAAAAGGCGCTACGCACCACGACAAGCGTGTCGGCCGCGGTGCCGGTTCGGGTCACGGCGGTTATTCGGGCCGTGGTAACAAGGGTGCCCAGTCGCGTTCGGGCTATAAGTCGAAGCTCGGCTTCGAGGGCGGTCAGATGCCGTTGCAGCGTCGCCTGCCGAAGTTCGGTTTCACGAACCTGAAGCGTGTGGAGTACAAGGCCATCAACCTCTCGACGCTCGAAGAGCTGGCTGCAAAGAAAAACCTTGCGGCCGTCGATTTCGAAGCGCTGATCTCGGCCGGTTTCGTATCGTCGAACGACAAAGTGAAGATTTTGGGTAACGGTACGCTGTCGAAAGGGCTGGCGGTGAAGGCTCACGCATTCTCCAAGAGCGCCGAGGCAGCTATCGTCGCTGCCGGCGGCAGCGTGGAGAAGCTCTAATGAAATCCTCCTAAACCTATATTTATGAATCACTACATTGCTGTTGGTATCGTCCTGCTCGTCATCGTGGCGATCATGGCGACCAACAAAAAGTTAGTCGAAACCCTCAAGAACATATATAAGATCGAGGAGCTTCGCAAGCGTATTCTCTACACGCTTGGCCTCCTTCTTATCTATCGCTTGGGTAGTTTTGTGGTTATTCCGGGTATCAACCCCAACGCCCTGGGCGAGGGGTCGGCATTGGCCAGCCAGATGGATGACAACAGCCTGCTGGGACTGTTGAACGTATTCTCCGGCGGTGCATTCGGCAATGCTGCTATTTTCGCACTCGGAGTGATGCCCTACATCACCGCTTCGATCATCATCCAGTTGATGGGAATCATGATTCCCTATTTCCAGAAGATGCAGAAGGAGGGTGAGAGCGGGCGCCGCAAAATGAATCAGTGGACACGCTTCCTGACGATTGTCGTCCTCTCAATCCAGGGACCGGCGTATGTCGCTAACTTGTTCCATACATTACCCCCCACGGCGTTCATCTACGGCCACTCGTTCTGGTTCGTGGTCTACGCCACGGTGATCCTGATCGCGGGCACCATGTTCATCATGTGGCTCGGCGAGAAGATCACCGACAAGGGCATCGGGAACGGCATCTCGCTCATCATCATGATCGGTATCGTCGCCCGTCTGCCGCACGCGCTGCTGGCCGAGGTCAACGCGCGTTTCCAGACGTCGGACGGCAGTGCCATCATGATCATCCTGGAGCTGGTGCTGCTCACGCTGGTGTTTATGGCAACAATCGCATTGGTGCAGGCCGTCCGCAAGGTGCCTGTGCAGTATGCGAAGCGGATCATCGGCAACAAACAGTACGGAGGCGTGCGTCAGTACATCCCTCTGAAGATGAATGCTGCGAACGTAATGCCCATCATCTTCGCGCAGGCTCTGATGTTCATTCCGATGCTCTTCACCAAGATCGCCCCGGGCTTCGCCGGCGCCTACGCCGACATGACGGGCTTCTGGTACAACCTTACGCTTGCGGTGCTGGTGATCGCCTTCACCTATTTCTACACGGCGATCATCGTCAATCCTCAAATGATGGCGGACGACATGAAGCGCAACGGCGGTTTCATCCCGGGTGTCAAGCCGGGTAAGGCCACGGTGAACTACATCGACACCATCATGACGCGAATCACGCTGCCGGGTTCGTTCTTCCTGGCCATCGTGGCGATTCTGCCCGCGCTGGCGATGAAGTTCCTCAACGTGCAGCAGGCCTTCGCCTATTTCTACGGCGGTACGTCGCTGCTCATCATGGTGGGCGTGATTCTCGACACTCTCAAGCAGATAGAGAGCTACCTGCTGATGCGTCATTACGACGGTCTGATGAAGACCGGACGCATTCAGGGTCGCCACTGAGATGTTTGTTCGTAGGAGTTTTTGAACCGAATGATATACTTAAAGAACGAAGAAGAGATCGAACTGCTCCGCGAGAACAACCTTCTCGTGAGCCGTACGCTGGCCGAAGTGGGTCGCCACATCCGGCCGGGCGTCACGACCAAGGAGCTGGATCGCATCGGCGAGGAGTTCATCCGTTCTCACGGAGCAGTTCCGGCTTTTCTGGGGTATCAGGGCTATCCGGCATCGTTGTGCATATCGGTCAACGAGCAGGTGGTTCACGGTATTCCGTCGACGTCGCAGGTTCTCAAAGAGGGCGACATCGTTTCGGTGGATTGCGGTACATTTATGAAGGGGTTTGTTGGTGATTCGGCATATACGTTTGCCGTGGGAGCCGTTTCCGACGAGGTGAAACAGCTCATGGAGGTCACCAAAGAGGCTCTTTATAAAGGTACGGCACAGGCCAGGGCGGGAAATCGCGTGGGCGATATCTCGTCGGCCGTGCAGGAGTATGCCGAGCAATTCGGCTACGGCGTCGTGCGCGAGTTGGAAGGACACGGTCTGGGTCGGAAAATGCACGAAGACCCGGGCGTTCCGAACTACGGCGCACGCGGCAGAGGACCCCTGCTCCGCGAGGGCATGGTCATCTGTATCGAACCCATGATCAACATGGGAACCCGAGCGGTGGTATTCGAACCCGACGGATGGACGGTGCGCACGCGCGATCGCAAGCCGGCGGCTCATTACGAGTTTGCGGTGGCCATACGCAAGAGCGGTGCGGACGTCCTGACCGACTTCAGTGTTATCGAGGAGGCAATTAACAAGTAAGCAAGAAAAGACTCTATGGCAAAACAGACTGCGATTGAACGAGACGGAACGATTATCGAGGCGCTGTCGAACGCGATGTTCCGCGTCGAGCTGGACAACGGCCACGTAATCACCGCTCATATCTCGGGGAAGATGCGGATGCACTACATCAAGATTCTTCCCGGGGATAAGGTAAAAGTGGAGATGACGCCCTACGATCTGTCGAAGGGCCGTATCTCCTTCAGGTACAAATAACCAAAAGATTGCTTGAAAATTATGAAAGTAAAAGCATCAATCAAGAAGCGTAGCGAGGATTGCAAGATCGTGAAGCGTAAGGGCAAGCTCTACGTGATCTGCAAGAAGAACCCCAAGTTCAAGATGCGCCAAGGGTAGTTTTTAACGATTAATCAGAAAGAAAAGATTTTATGGCACGTATAGTTGGTGTAGATTTACCAAAAAACAAGCGCGGTGAGATCGGTCTGACCTATATCTACGGTGTAGGCCGCTCGACCGCCCGCAAGATTCTCGACGAAGCAGGTATCAGCTACGATGTGAAGGTCCAGGACTGGAACGACGAGCAGGTGGGCGCCATTCGTTCGAAGATTGCCGAACTGGGCATCAAGGTCGAGGGCGAATGCCGCTCGATGGTGCAGCTCAACATCAAACGACTGATGGACATCGGTTGCTATCGCGGCATCCGTCACCGTCTGGGTCTCCCCGTTCGCGGCCAGAGCACCAAGAACAACGCGCGTACGCGCAAGGGCCGCAAGAAGACCGTCGCAAACAAGAAAAAGGCAACTAAGTAATCGCA
The DNA here is from genome assembly GCA_900552955.1 of uncultured Alistipes sp. Classification (GTDB taxonomy): domain Bacteria; phylum Bacteroidota; class Bacteroidia; order Bacteroidales; family Rikenellaceae; genus Alistipes. Next base: position 32,129 of record USBO01000003.1, on the reverse strand, counting down.
GAAGAGAGTTATGGCAAAGAAAACTGGAACAGTTAAGAAGAAGGTTGTCAAGGTTGGCGCTCAGGGCATGGCATTCGTCCACTCGACCTTCAACAACGTCATCATCACCCTCACGAACGAGGTGGGTGAGGTTATCAGCTGGTCTTCGGCCGGTAAGATGGGATTCCGCGGTTCGAAGAAGAACACTCCCTATGCTGCTCAGACGGCTGCCTCGGATTGCGCGAAGGTCGCCTACGACATGGGTCTGCGCAAGGTGAAGGTCTATGTCAAGGGCCCGGGTGCAGGTCGTGAGTCGGCCGTTCGCACCATTCACGGCGCAGGCATCGAGGTGACGGAGATCATCGACGTGACGCCGATGCCGCACAACGGCTGCCGCGCTCCCAACCGCCGTCGCGTGTAAGCGCGTTCTGCGTGAAGTAACTTCTATCAAAGGATTATTAAACAAGTAAGACAATGGCTAAATATATAGGACCTAAATCGAAGATCGCCCGTCGTTTCGGCGAGGCTATTTATGGTGCGGACAAAGTGCTCGAGAAGCGTAACTTTCCTCCCGGCCAGCACGGTCTGATGCGCAAGCGCAAGAAGGTGTCGGAGTACGGCGAGCAGCTCAGCGAGAAGCAGAAGGCGAAGTTCACCTACGGTCTGCTGGAGAAGCAGTTCGCGCGTACGTACGAGGCTGCGGCCCGCATGGGCGGCATCACGGGCGAGAACCTGCTCAAGCTGCTGGAGTGCCGTCTGGACAATGTCGTCTACCGCCTGGGTATCGCTCCGACCCGCGCCGCAGCGCGTCAGCTCGTCTCGCACCGCCACATCTGCGTCAACGGCAGCGTGGTGAACATCCCGTCGTATTCGCTCCGTGCGGGCGACGTGGTGTCGGTTCGTGAGAAGTCGAAGAGTTTGGAAGTGATTGCCGATTCGCTGTCGGGCGCATCGAAGAGCCGTTACGCATGGCTCGAGTGGGACGGCGCGACGATGAGCGGCAAGTTCCTCCAGAAACCCGAACGCGAGGAGATTCCCGAGAACATCAAAGAGCAGCTGATCGTCGAGTTGTACTCCAAGTAGTAATCTAACAACGAATTCTTTATGGCAATATTAGCATTCCAGAAACCTGAAAAGGTTATCATGCTTGAGTCCACTTCATCGTTCGGAAAGTTCGAGTTCCGACCGCTGGAGCCCGGATTCGGAATGACCATCGGCAACGCTTTGCGCCGTATCCTGCTCTCCTCGCTGGAGGGATATGCGATCACGACGGTCAAGGTGTCCGGTGTAGACCATGAGTTTGCTGCGATCCCCGGGGTGATGGAGGGTATGATAGACATTATCCTGAATCTCAAGAAAATCCGTTTCATCCGCACGGTCGACAATCAGGATGCCGAGAAGGTGTCGGTCAACGTGGCGGGCGTGACGGAGCTGACCGCAGGATATATTTCGAACTACCTCTCTTTCTTCAAGGTACTCAATCCCGAGTTGGTCATTTGCCATCTCGCACCCGGAACCAAGATGCAGATCACCCTTACGATCGGTAAGGGCCGCGGCTACGTTCCCGCAGAGGAGAATACCCCTGCCGAGTGCGAATTCGGTACGCTGCCCATCGATTCGATCTTCACGCCGATCAAGAACGTGAAGTATGCGATCGAGAACTACCGCGTGGAGCAGAAAACCGACTACGAGAAGTTGAATTTGGAGATTACTACCGACGGTTCGATTCATCCGAAGGATGCGTTGAAGGAGGCGGCCAAGATCCTCATCCAGCACTTCATGCTCTTCTCCGACGAGAAGATCACGCTCAACATGGAGGACAACAACGGCGCCGAGGAGTTCGACGAGGACGTGCTGCACATGCGTCAGCTGCTGAAGACCAAGCTGTCGGATCAGGATCTGAGCGTTCGCGCGCTCAACTGCCTGAAGGCCGCCGACGTCGACACGGTGGGCGATCTGGTGCGTCTGAACCGCAACGACCTGCTGAAGTTCCGCAACTTCGGCAAGAAGTCGCTGACGGAATTGGACGAGCTGCTCGCCTCGCTCAATCTGAAGTTCGGAATGGACGTATCTATTTACAAACTTGATAAAGACTAATTATGAGACATAATAAGAATTTCAACCACCTCGGGCGTCAGGCGGGACACCGCAAGGCCCTGATGTCGAACATGGCATCGTCGCTCATCCTGCACAAGCGCATCGAGACGACGGTGGCCAAAGCCAAGGCGCTGCGTCAGTTCGTCGAGCCGCTGGTGACCAAGTCGAAGGAGGACACCACGCACCAGCGTCGTACGGTATTCTCGTACCTCAAGCAGAAGGAGGCCGTGACGGAGCTGTTCCGCACGATCGCGCCGAAGATCGCCGAGCGTCCGGGCGGTTACACCCGCATTCTGAAGACCGGTTTCCGTCTGGGCGATGCCGCCGACATGTGCATCATCGAGTTCGTGGACTTCAACGAAGCCTACACGCTGGGCGTGACGCCGTCCGCTCCGTCCGCCGAGGCGAAGCCCAAGACGCGCCGTTCGCGCAAGCCCGCTGCCAAGAAGACCGACGCCGTCGAGGATGCGAAGGTCGTCGAGACGAAGCCGAAGGCGGCTCCCAAGTCCGCTGCGGTGAAAGCCGGTGCTGCGAAGGTCGCCAAGAAGACCAACGTCGGCAAGAAGATGTAAGTCTCTTCGTTCCCCATTCATACGGGCGGTCCGCTGCGGATCGCCCGTATGTTTTTGGGGGAGGGCGGCCGGTGTGCCCGGGCCGGCAGGGGCGGAGCGCTGCACCGTTGCGTTACGGCGGGCGGAGAACGAAAAATCGGACGGGGCGTTCCGAATCCGATATTTTTCGTTATTTTTGTAGAGAATAGTCCCCGCGGCCCGCTCCGATTGCAGTGTGCGGCGGAATGCAATCTCAAACACTCGACGAACGATGAAGGATACGGACAAGGTGATCCATCTGAACGAACGCCAGAACCGCATTATGGAGATCATGCGCCAGCAGAATGCCGTGTCGGTGGCGACGCTCTCCTCGCTGATGAAGGTCTCGGAGGTGACGATCCGCAAGGATCTTACGATGCTCGAGGAGCAGCACATGCTCTACCGCGTGCACGGCTCGGCGATTCTCGTGAACCGCTATATCAACGACCGCTCGGTGGCCGAAAAGGAGAAGCTCTATGCCGACGAGAAACATGCCATCGGCGCCTATGCCGCGCGGCTGATCGGCCCCGACGATACGATCATGGTCGCCTCGGGGACGACCACGCTCGCCTTGGTGCGCGAGATCGGCCAGAACGACCGGCTCACGGTCATCACCTCGGCGTTCAGCGTGGCCTCGGAGCTCTCGACGCGCCGCTCGGTGGATGTGATCCAGTTGGGGGGCATGGTGCGGCGCAGCTCGCTGTCGGTCTTGGGGCCGTTCGCCGAGCAGATGCTGGGCAGCCTCTCGTGCAGCAAGCTCTTCATGGGTGTCGACGGCGTCGATCTCGACTACGGTGTGACGACGACCAACCACATCGAGGCGAGTCTTCACAAGCAGATGATCGCCTCGGTGCAGAAGGTGATCGTGCTGGCCGACTCGTCGAAATTCGGTCGTCGGGGTTTCAGCAAGATCTGCGACATGAGTGCCGTCGATCAGATCATCACCGATGATCGGGCCCCCGCCTCTGTCATCGAGCGGTTGCAGGAGTCGGGCGTCGACGTGACGGTCGTTCCGGTCAGACGCAACGAGTGACGGAGCGGTGAAAAACGAGCGTCTCGGTACGGTTTCCGTGCCGAGACGCTCTGTTCGTGGTCGGTCCGGCCGAACCGACCGGTGCAGGTCACCCCTGTGCCTCGACGAATGCGCAGGCGATTCCCCACAGCGAGAAGTTGTTGGGACTGATCGTTTCGAGGCTCTGCGCTTCGCCGTTCTTCCATACGTAGGCGCGGTTGATCTCCTCGAAGGTGGTGTAGTCGAATCCGGCCGCTTCGTTGCCGGCGACATAGAGGTCTCTTCCCGCAACAGCCAGGCCGACGCCCTGACACAGCGACAGCCCCTCGGAGACCACCTGCACCCCATCGTTGGTCCAGATGCAGGCGAGTATGTCGCCCGACGGGTCGGTCATGTTGCCTTCGATGATGTAGCGGCCATCGACGACGTGCAGCCCCGTCACTTCGGTGCCGACCTCGTCGGTGAAGTAGGTCGGCTGGCCGTCGCGCCACAGCACGCCTTTCCAGCGGCCGTCGGTGGTTTTCTCGGCTCCGGCAGCGTACAACACGCCGTTGTCCATGCACAGGGCGTTGACTTTGGCCAGCGTCGCGCCGTCGGTCAGATCCTGCGGCGTGCCGTTTTTCCAGATGCGTGCGATGCCGCCCCGTTTGTTGTCGGCGGGCTGTAGGTAGCCTCCCACGTACACGTCGTCGCCGTCGGCCAGGATGCAGTAGGCCCGTGCATCGGTCGAGCCGTCGGACAGATATTCCATCTGGCCGTTCTTCCACCACACGGCGCGACGGTCGACGGCGGGCGATTCGAATCCGGCGGCGTAGACGTTGCCGTTGCTCGCTGCGACGGCGACGGGCGAGGTGGCGTATTCGCCGCTGCTGAGCGACGTGCGGACGGCGTTCGCCTCGTCGCCGGTCTTGAAGTGCCAGAGGACGGCGACGTTCTGATGGTAAGGCTCGTAATAGCCGTCGTCGACCAGATCGCCGATGGCCTCGCAGCCGACTACGTAGACGTCGCGCCCCGCGGTGCAAACCGCGTTGCAGAAGGCGTCGGCCGAGCCGTCGCTCAGCGGAAAGCGCTTGCCGTCGCGCCAGATCGTGGCGTAGAAGTAGTCTTTCCCGGGCACCAGCTCCTGTCCGGCGGCGTAGAGGATGTGCGGCACGGCGGGTGCGGGGGTATCCCCTCCTCCGACCCTGGGTACGGTCACGGTCTGCCCTCCGGGGAGTGTGAAGTAGACGTAGTTCTCGTCCATGTCGATCTCGATTCCCGCGGCATCCTTTCCGTCTTCGCCGGACGCCTTTCCGAGCTGCGTCCACGTGGCGCCGTCGTCGTAGGAGATGTACCAATAATCCTCCTCGATCCTGAGCTTCGGGGCGACGGCGTCGCCCGATACGGGGAGTTTCTTTCCGTCGTCGCCGGTGAGCCATTCGCCGTCGAGCGTCCAGTAGTAGATGCCGTCGGCGTCTTTCCTGACGGCGATGACGGGTGCCGTGCCGGATTTGCCGTTGTAGATGACGATGGGCTTCCCTTTGGCGAATTTCAACGTATAGCCGACGACGGCTCCGTTCTCGGTGAGCGGTTCGACCGAGGTGATGTAATCGCCGTTGTCGAGTGCCGTGACGATGGTCTGCATCGACCCGAGATTGGTGTTCATGTCGTTGCAGAGCCGTTCGAGTTTAGCGAGCCGCTGCTCGAAGTCGTCCATGCGTTTGACGAGTTCCGAATCGTCGTACGCGTCGTTGCAGCCGGCCAGCGTCAGGCACAGACCGGTCAGAAGTGCGAATAGTCTTCTCATAAGTTCTGGATTTGGTGAAACGGTTCTGATGCTTTTCGCAAATATAAGATAAAAAAAACGAAAACGCGCATCGAAGCATTTGTTTCTCTGATGCTTATGCTGACTGTTTCTATCGGTGCGGGCTCTGTTTCCGCCCTGTTCGGAAGCCCGAAGCCCGACTTTGCGAAAGATCGGAGGGATATTCGCTCTTCGGATTACGAATCGTCAGTTCCGTTTTTTTCGCAGGATGTTTGACCGGCTGGCTGCCACGAACGTCTTCCCGCGCTGGCGAGGGGCGGATCCGGCGGCGTGCATAACAACACAGCGGGGCCTTACTTGCATCCGTAAGACCCCGCTGCGGTGAGTTGCGGAGGGTGGTCAGACCTTCATGATCTCCTTCTCCTTGCGGTCGAGGGCGGCGTCGATCAGCTTCGAGAACTTCTCGAGCGACTTCTGAACCTGCGTTTCGCCGTCTTTCGATTCGTCTTCGGGCATTCCCTCCTTCTGTGCCTTCTTGAAAGCCTCCACGGCGTCGCGGCGGGCGTTGCGCAGGCTGACGCGGGCCGTCTCGGCTTCCTGACGGATCTGCTTCACGAGCCCCTTGCGGCGCTCCTCGGTGAGCGGCGGAATCGACAGCAGAATCTGCTCGCCGTTGTTCGAGGGTGTGAGGCCGATGTTGGAGTCGATGATGGCCTTCTCGATCGGCTTGATCATCTTCTTGTCCCACGGCTGGATGAGGATCGTCTTGGCATCGGGCACGGTCACGCTCGCCACGCCCGATACGGGGGTCATCGAGCCGTAGTAGTCCACCATGACGCCGTTGAGGACGTTGGGCGACGCCTTGCCGGCGCGGACGTTGTTGAGTTCCTCGTCGAGGTGGTCGATAGCGCGCTGCATACGCCCTTCGACGTCGGTCATAATCGTTTTGGTATCTGCCATATCCTTGTCTGTTGTTGAGTTATTTCCGCTGAATTTCCGCTTCGATCGCCTGCACCAGCGCAGCCAGTTCCTCCTCTTCGTAGCCGGCGGAGACTTTCACCACGCGGCCCGTGCGGTCGATGAGGAAGTTGCGCGGGATGAAGCGCGTCGCATAGCGTTTGTAGATCGTCTCGTCGGGATCGAGCCCCATTGCGAAGGCGTAGCCCGTCTTGGCGCGGAACGCCTCGACCGCCGCACGCGTTTCGCCCCGTGCCACGGGCAGGAAGACGAATTCCCGCCCCGCGAAGCGGTCGACGAACTGCCGCTGCGCATGGCTCAGCTCCTCGCGGCAGGGCGGACACCACGTCGCCCAGAAGTTGAGCAGCACGACCTTCCCGCGCAGGTCGCTCAGCGTGGTCGTGCCGCCGCCGATCATCTCGACGGTGAAATCGGGTGCCTCGGCTCCCTCCCTGACGAGCGTCGCGGCGGCGACCTCGGCCGTTTCGTCGTTCGGCGCAGCCGGCTGTTCGGTGGCGGCGGCTCCGACCGCGAGTCCCTCGCGCTCGACCTTGTCGGCGTACCATAATGCGATGCAGACCGCCGCGGTCAGCACCAGCAGGATGACCAGCATCCGGTTGTTCGCTCTCTTGCGTGCCATATGCTTCGTTCGGTTAAAGGTGTACCAGCGTGCCGATCCTCTCGCCCGCGAGCAGGTGCATCAGGTTGCCGCGGGTGTCCATGTCGAAGACCTCGATGGGCATCCGGTTCTCCTTGCAGAGCGTGAAGGCGGTCAGATCCATCACCTTGAGCCGACGTTCGTAGACCTCGTCGAAGGTGATGGCCTCGAACTTCACGGCCGTCGGGTCTTTCTCGGGGTCGGCCGTGTAGACGCCGTCCACGCGGGTGCCCTTGAGCTCGACTTCGGCCTCGATCTCGCCGGCCCGCAGCGCCGCCGCCGAGTCGGTCGTGAAGAAGGGGTTCGACGTCCCGCCGCCGATGATGACCACTTCGCCTGCGGCCAGGCACTCCAGCGCGCGTGTCTTGGAGTAGTATTCGCCGATGGGCTCCATGCGGATCGACGTGAGCACGCGGGCCCGCACGCCGTTGTCCTCGAGCGCCGACTGCAGCGCCAGCGAGTTGATGACCGTGGCCAGCATCCCCATCTGGTCGCCCTTCACGCGGTCGAATCCCCGCCGGGCGCCCTGCATCCCGCGGAAGATGTTGCCGCCGCCGATCACCACGGCGATCTGGACGCCCGCAGCGGCGGCCTGCCCGATCTGCTCGGCATAGGAGTGGAGCACCTCGGTCGAAAGGCCGTACCCCTGTGCACCCTGCAGCGACTCGCCGCTGAGTTTGAGAAGTATTCGGTTGTATTTCATCGTATTGTACGTTTTTACGTGTTATCCGTTACGCGAAGATACGAAAAAATCCGAAATAACGACGCGCCGTACCCTTTCTTTCTCGGACAGTGTGCCTGCGATACGGTCTGCGGCGTGTCATTGCGTGCTGCTGTGCCCATAAATTCGGGGCGATGTTTTCACTTTCGCGCGGAAAGTATTACCTTTGTAAGGTATGGAAAAGAGGGAATACGTGTGGCTCGGCCGTGTGGATTCGCCGCGGGATCTCAAACGGCTCTCGCTCGACGAACTGCGGCTCTATTGCGACGAGCTGCGGCGCTATATCATCGAACAGTGCGCGGTCAACCCCGGCCATCTGGCCTCGAGTCTCGGCGCCGTGGAGCTCACCGCCGCGATCCACTATGTCTACGACACGCCCGACGACCGTCTGGTGTGGGACGTGGGCCATCAGGCCTACGCCCACAAGATCATCACGGGACGCCGCGAAGCGTTCCGCACCAACCGCAAGTCGGGAGGTATCAGCGGTTTTCCGCGTATCGACGAGAGTCCCTGCGACGCCTTTGGCGGGGGACATTCGTCGGTGTCGATCTCGGCGGCCTTCGGCATGGCCAAGGCTGCCGAGCTTCGGGGCGAGAGACGCAAGGTGATCGCCGTGATCGGCGACGGCGCCATGACGGGCGGCCTGGCGTTCGAAGGGTTGAACAACGCCGGCGCAAGCCGCGAGACCGACATGCTGGTCGTGCTCAACGACAACAACATGGCCATCGATCAGGCCACCGGCGCGCTGAAGAGCTACCTGCTGCATATCTCCACGTCGAAACGCTACAACGCCTTCAAGAATCGGGTGTGGCGCTGGTTCGCCCACGTTCCGCCGCTGCTGACGCTCTGCCGCCGTGCGAGCAACGCGGTCAAGCACGGTATGCTGCAGAACAGCAATCTGTTCGAGAGCCTCAATTTCCGCTATTTCGGGCCGGTCGACGGTCACGACGTGCGTGCGCTGGTCACGGTGCTCCGCGCGCTCAGAGAGATCGACGGCCCCAAGCTGCTGCACGTGATGACGGTCAAGGGCAAGGGCTACTCGCCCGCCGAGCACGACCAGTGTGCGTGGCACGCCCCCGGACGGTTCAACCCCGAAACCGGCGAGCGGATCGCCTCGGCCGACGGCCGCGACCGCTATCAGGATGTCTTCGGGCAGACACTCGTCGATCTGGCGCGGCTCGACCGCCGCGTGGTGGGGATCACGCCCGCGATGCCTTCGGGCTGTTCGATGAATCTGCTGATGCGCGCGATGCCCGAACGCTGCTTCGACGTGGGGATCGCCGAGGGCCACGCCGTGACCTTCTCGGCCGGACTGGCGGCGGCGGGGATCGTCCCCTTCTGCAACATCTACTCGTCGTTCATGCAGCGGGCCTACGACAATGTGATTCACGACGTGGCGATCCAGCGGTTGCCCGTGGTGCTCTGCCTCGACCGGGGCGGTCTGGTGGGCGAGGACGGCGCGACGCACCACGGCGCGTTCGATCTGGCCTACTTCGGCTGCATTCCCAACCTGATCGTTGCCTCGCCGCTCGACGAAGGCGAGCTGCGCAACCTGCTCTACACGGCGTTGCAGAGCGGCGCCCCCTTCGTGGTGCGCTATCCGCGCGGCAAGGGCGAGGGGGCGGCGTGGCGCGACGCGGCGTTCGAGCCGCTGCCCGTGGGACGCGGGCGATGCCTGCGTGCGGGCGACGACGTGGCCGTGCTGACGATCGGGCCGGTGGGCAATGCGGCGGCGCGCGCTGCCGTGCGGGCTGCCGAGGCGGGTGTTTCGGTGGCGCACTATGACCTGCGCTTCGCCCGTCCGCTCGACGAGGAGCTGCTCGACGAGGTGGGCCGCCGTTTCGCGCGGGTCGTCACTGTCGAGGACGGCGTGGTGCGGGGCGGCGTGGGAAGCGCCGTGCGCGACTTTTTCGATCGGCGCGGCCACCGCACGGCGGTGCGTTCGCTCGGCATTCCCGACGACCGGTTCGTGGAACACGGTACGCCGGCCGAGCTGTATGCGCAGTGCGGATTCGACGAGGAGGGGATTCTGCGGGCCCTGCTGGAGCGCTGAGCGTGCATGCATTGAAACAGTGGGATCGGCCGTGCGGCCGATCCCACTTCGTCATTGCGGTGCCCGCAGCAGCCGCAGCCGGTCGAGCGGGTAACCGCGCCGTTCGGCCAGCCCCACGATGTGACGCAGCGTTTCGCGCCGCATGCGGGGCTGCCGCGAGAGGATGTGGAGCCGCAACGGGGTGCTGCGGCCCACGAGCGCCCATTCGTAGTCGTCGTCCAGTTCCAGAACGTAGTAGTCGGTATGGAAGAGTCCGAAGGCGCGCACGCGCAGCCGGCCGCTCCGGTGCGTACGTTCGGCGTGCCCGCGCGAGGTGCGGCGGCGGCCGGTGCGGCTGTCGATGCCGGCCCGCTCCATCACGACCTGTCCGTCGGGGCGCAGCGTGTAGCGGGCCTCGACGTTGCGCAGCGGACGCTCGAAGAGCCGATCGTAGCGGGCGATTTCGTACCAGCGTCCCATGTAGCGTTCGAGCTCCAGCCGCCGGACGGTGTGCATGTCGATGTGCCTGTGGCGGCGCCGGAAGAGCAGCGCGGCGATGATGAATGCCAAAACGTAGAGTGCGATCACGGTCGGAAAATTTACGGCGCGGTGATGCAAATTCCGCGCCGCAAACCGGTGCCGGCCGTGCGCCGCCGCGTCATTCGATCACCATGTCGAAACGGTCGCAGGCGCCGGTGCGGTGGGCCAGATGCTTCGTGAGCGCCGAGATGCCGAACAGCGGCTGGTTGATGTCGTACTTGGTGTAGCCCTGCGGGTCGCCCAGCACGATCATCGTGAAGGAGTCGGGGTCGGTCAGTTCCTGCCGGTCGGCGCGATCCTGCGCCGCGGCGGTGAGGGCGCAGAGCATCGCCGCGCACCAGAGAAGCAGTTTTCGGTTCATATCTTTCGGGGTTTCAGGCGACGGGACAGGGGATGCCGAGCGCCTCGACGCGTGCGGCGATGCGCTGCAGCTCCTCGCGGGGAATCTTGCGCAGCGTCCGGCACGGCGTGTCGCGGTCGAGCGAGTAGACCATCACCTTCGACGGGCGGATCTCCTCCACGAGCCGCAGCCATGCCGCGACCTCCCGTTCGGTGGTGTTGTCGATCGGTTCGCCGGCGATTTCGCCGGCGAGGAACATCGTCTGGAGGATCATGCGGCCCTCGAAACGCTTCATCAGTTCGACCGTCCGCGCGACGCTGTAGTCGCCCGCCGGATCGTTCATGCGGCGTACGGTGGCGTCGAATGCCGAGTCGAGCTTGAGGATGTTGTTGTCCACGCGCAGCAGCGCGCGCCGCACGTCGTCGCGGTGGAGCTGCGTGGCGTTGCTCAGCACCGAGACCCGCGCCGCGGGGCACAGCTCGTCGCGCAGGGCGAGCGTGTCGCCGATGATCGCCTCGAAATCGGGGTGGAGCGTCGGTTCGCCGTTGCCGGCGAAGGTGATGACGTCGGGCGGGGTGCCGTCGGCGACCATGCGGCGCAGCACCTCTGCCAGGCGTGTGCGCACCTCCTCGCGCGGGTTGAACCGGCGGCGGCCCGGGTGGTCGGCGTTCCAGCCGCATTCGCAGTAGATGCAGTCGAACGAACAGAGTTTCGATTCGGTGGGCAGCAGGTTGACGCCCAGCGAAAGTCCCAGCCGGCGCGAGTGCACCGGCCCGAAGATGATGTCGTGATAGAGCGATGTCATACGACAAAAATAGGAAATAAAAATGAAATGGCGGCAGCTCGGAGAGTGCTTTTCGTCCGGCCGTTTGGGCCGCCGTGCGGCGTGCGGGAATCCTGATAAGTATAAATACGTATTCGGTCGGGCCGATCTTAAAAAAAGGGTCGCCGAGGCGGTGCACTTCGGTAGTTTTTTATACTTTTGTATACAAAATCAGAGACTAACTAAAACTCAAACGGAATATGGTAGATATTTTTGCCCGTCTCGAGAAAAATGCGGGTGGCCCGATCGGTCAGTACATGAAGTATGCCCACGGTTATTTCGCATTCCCCAAGCTCGAAGGTGAGCTGGGCCCGCACATGCGTTTCCGCGGGAAGATGATGCTCAACTGGAGTCTGAACAACTATCTGGGTCTGGCCAACCACCCCGAGGTGCGCGAAGCCGACGCCAAGGGTGCAGCCGAGTTCGGCATGGCCGCTCCGATGGGCGCCCGCATGATGAGCGGTCAGACCAAGTACCACGAACAGCTGGAGCGCGAGCTGGCCGAGTTCGTAGGCAAGGAGGATGCGTTCCTGCTCAATTTCGGCTATCAGGGCATGATCTCGATCATCGACTGCCTGCTCTCGCCGCGTGCGCTCGACGTGGTGGTCTACGATGCCGAGGCCCACGCCTGCATCATGGACGGTCTGCGTCTCTACAAGGGCAAGCGCTTCATGTACGCCCACAACGACATGGAGTCGCTGCGTCTCCAACTGAAACATGCCACCGAGCTGGCCGATCAGCAGGGCGGCGGCGTGCTGGTCATCACCGAGGGCGTCTTCGGCATGAAGGGCGACTGCGGCAAGCTGGATGAGATCGTCGCGCTGAAGAAGGAGTTCTCGTTCCGTCTGCTGGTGGACGACGCCCACGGATTCGGTACGATGGGCCCGGGCGGCCGCGGCACGGCGGCGCACTTCGGCGTGGTCGACGGCGTGGATGTGCTCTTCAACACCTTCGCCAAGTCGATGGCCGGCATCGGCGCCTTCGTCAGCGGCCCGAAGTGGCTGATCTACCTGCTGCGTTACAACATGCGTTCGCAGCTCTACGCCAAGTCGCTGCCGATGCCGATGGTCATCGGTGCGATGAAGCGTCTCGAACTCATCCGCAAGCACCCCGAGTATCAGGAGAAGCTGTGGGAGATCACCCGCGCGCTCCAGAGCGGTCTGAAGGATAACGGCTTCGACATCGGCCCGACCAACTCGCCCGTGACGCCCGTCTACATGAAGGGCGGCGTGACCGAGGCGACCAACCTGACGGCCGATCTGCGCGAGAACCACAACCTCTTCTGCTCGATCGTAGTCTATCCCGTCATCCCGAAGGGCGAGATCATCCTGCGCGTCATCCCCACGGCGGCGCACACGCTGGAGGACGTGGCCTATACGCTGGAGGCCTTCAAATCGGTGCGCAGCAAGCTCGAATCGGGCTTCTATCGTGACAAACCCATTCCCGAGGGTCTGGCTCAGGAATTGTAACCTTGTCCGTCATGCGATTGTCGGGACGGACGCTCTGTGTGTTGTTCACCCTGCTCCTTGCGGTGCAGGGTGAACGCGTTTGGGGCGCCCGTACGAAGGTGATCGTCCGCTCCTCCGACCGCTCCGTCCCCGAGCGGGCCTATGGCGTCTGTGTGCCGGTGCGTCTGTCGCGCGACGGTGTGCCGGTGTGCGTCTACGACGCGCGGCTGACCGACGGCGCAGTCGTGTCGGCGTTGACCGCGGCCGAGCTGGCTGCGCGGGGCGTCCGGCCGCTGGACGATGTGCTCGCTGGCTGGCGCGCGTGCGGATTCCGTCTCTTTCTGGAGCTGTGCCGGCCGGCGTCGGAATCGCTTTCGGACGAAGCGCGCGCCGAGCGGGAGATGATCCTGCGCCGTGCCGACGCTGCGGCGTCGGCGGCCTTTGCCGCCCCTGCGGCGTGCGGATGCACGGAGCTGGCCGAGGAGGCGTTGCAAGCGGCCTATCGGGCAGGGTTCCGGCAGGGTTCGGTGTGGCTCGTCACGGACGATGGCGAGGTCTTCGACCGCTATGGCGGCAAGTCGTCCCGGGTGCCCGTGTGCTGCCTTTCACCCGTCGGCGGGGCGCGGGGGCTGTTGCTGCACCGGTCGCGCGTGGCGTCGAAATCGGAGGTCAGGAGCCTGCGTCGCGGCGGTCGGCGGGTGGTGGTCTGGGATGTCAACTCGGCCGAGGATGCGGCTGCGATGGGTGCCTGCGGCGTCGATTTCATCGTGACCGACGATCCCGCGTCGATCGCCGACTGAGGGGCTTCCGCCGGGGTGCCTCATCGGATTCATACGGCTGACATGAAACGGGGACGGCTGCACTCCATCGGGGTGCAGCCGTCTCTCGTTATGACCGGATCAGCGGATGTCGTACTTCCTGAGGATTTTGACGATCTGGGGCCGGATCACCTCCAGAATGCGGTCGTGCCCCAGATCCGAGGGGTGCAAGCCGTCGACGGTCGCCTCGTGGTCGTCGCCCAGCGGCATCCCGGGGTTGATGAAGTAGATGTTCTTGTCCTGCCTGAGCAAGGTGCGCATGCCCGCCTCGGAAGTGGCGCGCTTCTCATCCTCGTACTTGCGGATCTTGTCGTTGAAGTTGCGGGTTTCGCGCAGCTCGGTCTGGAGAAAGATCAGCGGCTTGGTCGGATGCGCCGCACGGATCGTCCTGACGAACGAATCCAGCCGCTCCTCGATGAGTTGTGCCGAAGGGTTGGAGAAACAGTCGAAAAGGAACGCATCGGCCTCGCACGCCGCAGCGACGTGCGCGAAGAACGGATCCATCTTGCACTGGCCGCTGGCGCCCAGATTGACGAATTCGAGGCCCGTGGCGCGTTCGAGCTGCGCGGGGTAGGCCAGGCCCGGGCGGCTGAGGCCCACGCCGTGGGTGATGCTTGATCCGATCACCACGATCCGGCGGCGGAAGGGATCGGGTGCGGCTTCGATGGCGGCATCGGCGTCCACCCCGATCTCGAGCGTTTTCAGCTCGTCGAAAAGCGGCAGGTAGAGCAGGCACTCCTTCTCGGTGCCGTCCATCTGCTCGACGATGGTCGCCTGGTGGTCGACGACGCCCAGCCCGGGACGGGCGATGCCGGCGAAGATCCACTTGCCGTCGCGTTTGATGTACATATCCATGCCTTTCTGCGAGAGCCCCGTCATGTGGGTGCCGAGTTTGCGGTCGGTCGTCGTCCAGCGGGCGCGGATCGCACGGCTGTCGGTGCGGAAGACCACGGCCATACCCGTCGAGAAGGTGTAGTAGAGCCGTACGGTCTTCGACAGATCGGGAAAATCGGCCACCTCGACGCGGTGGAAAGGCTGCGTCGTGGGATGCGCCTTGTTCACGAGCGTGAGCGTCGCGGCGTCGACGTATTTCGTTTCGGAGGTTGCGGCGGCCGAGGCTGTGCCGCTGCCGAGCACGCAGAGCAGCGTGCCGAGCCAGAGCAGGATGTTTTTCATATCCGTTCGATGAGGTTTGAGTTTTTCGTTACACAAAGATAGCCTTTCGCAGCGAATTACGGCGGGGCCGGGGCGAAATTTTTTGCGCCGGCTTTGCACGCTGCCGGAAATGAGTTATCTTTGTTGGACTTACGAACCATTACTAACCACTAATACGAATGAAGATGAAACGACTATTTCTGCTATCCGGCTTACTGGGTCTCGCGCTTACGGCGTGGGCGGCGCCCGAAGTGCCTATCGTGCCCAAGCCGCTGAGCGTCGAAACGGCGGACGGCACCTTCACGGTCGATGCCGCGACCGTCGTCACGGCAGGCAGGGATGCCGAACTGCGCCGCGTCGGCGAACTTTTCGCCGCCATGATCGAACCGGTCACGGGCAGCGCCGTCCGGGTGAAGACCGCGTCCGAAGGCCCGCAGATCGCTCTTGCGGTCGACCCGTCGCTGGCAGAGGAGGAGTACCTGCTGCGGGTTACGCCCTCGGGAGCGACCGTGTGCGGAGGTTCGCACAAAGGGGTGCTGTACGGCTTGCAGAGCTTGCGCCAGCTGGTGATCGCAGGCGAGGGCGCGGTTCCGGCCGTGACGGTGCGCGACAAACCCTATTTCGCCTACCGCGGCGCGATGCTCGACGTCTGCCGTCATTTCATGCCTGTGGAGGATGTGAAGGCATTCATCGACATCATCGCCCTGCACAAGCTCAACCGGTTCCATTTCCATCTGACCGAAGATCAGGGGTGGCGGATCGAGATCAAGAAGTATCCCGAACTGATCCGGAAGGGTTCCGTCCGCAAGGAGACGCTCGTGGGCAGCCTGCGCAACTCGACCGAGTACGACGGTATGCCTTATGGCGGGTATTACACCCAGAGGCAGATCCGCGAGATCGTGCGTTACGCCGCCGAACGGTACATTGAGGTGATTCCCGAGATCGAGATGCCCGGTCACGGGCTGGGAGCGCTGACCGCCTATCCGTGGCTCGGATGCCGCGGCGAGGGCTACGAGGTGTGGACGCGCTGGGGCATCAGCAAGGACGTCTTCTGCGCCGGCAGGGAGACGACTTTCGAATTCTTGCAGAACGTACTCTCGGAGGTGCTCGAGCTCTTCCCTTCGAAATACATCCACATCGGCGGCGACGAATGCCCCAAAGATCGGTGGAAGGAGTGTCCGCACTGTCAGAGGCGCATGGCGGACAACGGACTGAAGAACGAGGAGGAGCTGCAGAGCTATTTCATCAAGCGCATCGAGAAGTGGTTGCAGGAGCGCGGCCGCAACGTCATCGGCTGGGACGAAATCCTTCAGGGAGGCGTTTCGAAGACGGCCACCGTCATGTCGTGGCGCGGCTCCAAGGGCGGCATCAAGGCCGCCAAAGCGGGCAACACCGTCATCATGACGCCCAATACGCACTGCTACCTCGACAATCGCCAGACGAATCAGCCGGAACTCGAGCCGCTGGCTCAGATGAGGAATATGTCCATGCAACAGGTCTATTCGCTCGACCCCTACGATCAGCTGACGCCCGACGAACGGAAATTCATCCTCGGCGTGCAGGGCAACATCTGGACGGAGTACATCCCCGATTTCCGGCAGGTGAAACACATGGCGCTCCCGCGTCTGGCGGCCATCGCCGAGACGGGCTGGGCTTACGACCGCAAGGATTTCGAGGATTTCAGCCGCCGTATGCATCAGTTCCGCAAGGTGTACGACCGTGCGGGCTACAATTACGCGACCTATTTCTTCGACGGAAAAGACCGGTGACCGATCGCCTGCACTCGGGATGCACGGCCTGTGCATCCCGAGCGTGGGGCGGGCCGGCACTGCACCGGTCGCATCGCGGTGACGGGTGGGCCTGCTTTCCGCCGGACTTCGACGCCCGACGAGGCGAAGCGTGCCGTCGGACGACCAGGGGCAGGTGAGGAGGGCGGTGGCTGAACGGCTTCGACGCTGCCCGAACGTCGCGTTGCGCTCGCTGCCCCGAGCCTTGTGTGCGCAAGTTCCCGGGCGGATGACGATTTTTTTGCGGAAAAATTTTGCAGAATGAAAATTTCGACTTATCTTTGCCGTCGCAAAAAGCTCCTAAAAGGAGGCAGCGGATACCAGAAGTTGCGGAAATAGCTCAGTTGGTAGAGCGCAACCTTGCCAAGGTTGAGGTCGCGGGTCCGAGTCCCGTTTTCCGCTCAGAGACGCTCGGGTGAGAGCGAATACGTGACAGCAAGCCTTGCATATCGACGATATGTGAGGCTTTCCGTTTTTGTTGCAGCGGGGAGGAGTGACCGAAACCGGGTTTTCTCAGTCTGGTCGGCGACGTGTTGCGATCGAATCCTGACAAATCCATCCCTGTCTGTCAGGCGCCCGGGCGGAAAACGGTTTTCGTGTCCGTTTTTTCTATCGTTTCGACGGAATTACGCAATTAAATTCGTAATATTGCGAAATGTTAGGTTTAAACGGTTCATTCGTCTGCCGGTGTTTCCAGCTGTCGGCGTTGCTGGCCTGCCTCCCCGACGGGGCCGGAGCGCAGGAACCGATCGAGTATCATGCAGCGCTGTCTCCCGATTCGCTGGGCGGGATGCTGGAGCGGCTGTAGCGCGACTCGTCGAATGTCGACCTGCTGGTCGAGATCTACAGCCAATATACGATGCGCAGCGACTTCGAGTCGATTCGTCCCTACATTGCCCGGCTGTACGACCTGGGCCGGACGACGCACGATGATCGGGCACTGCTCTATGCCGACTTCTTCATCGGGCAGTCGCAGTTGCTCTCACGCGGCATTACCTAACTCGTGCGCTCGAACGCGCGCAACGCATCGACGACTCGGTGGCCCTGGCCCGCATCTGCAATGCGTTGGGCATCTACACCGTCGGCGTAGGGATGGACTACCGCGGCGGCATCGCCTACTTCCTTCGGGCGATGGATTACGCATGCGGCGAGTCGGGCATGCGGGAGAATCTCGCCGCGCAGTGCAACCTGGCCAACGTCTATTGCATGCGCAACGATCCGGCCGGACTGAAGTACGCCGAGGAGGTCTATCGCCGCAGTTGCGAACGGGGTTTCGACTACCTGGCTTTCGGCGGGGCGGTGATCTGCGCCTACATGCACTACCAGCTCGGGCAGCAGGATCGTGCGCTCGAATATCTGAAGGTGACCCTCCACGAGACCGACAAATACGGCTACCACACCGAAATATACAGTCTCTACGCCAATATCCTCCATGCGCAGGGCCACGATGCACGAGCCGAAAAATACTATCGCATGGTGCTCGGCCACGTAGACGACGGCGTGGTCACGGCCGGTATCTTCGCCTACCTGAGCTGCGGCACCTACCTCAACGACCGGAAACAGCATGCCGAAGCGATTCCGTCCCTCCGGCGCGGACTGGCGCTCTCGGTCAGGAACAGCAACACGGTGCATCGTTACCGTATCTACCGCGAGCTCTCCGAGGCGGAGGCTGCGCTGGGCGACTACCGTCGGGCGCTGCAATACTACCGGATTTTCCATGCGGAGGCCGACAGCATCTTCAACGTCGAGCGCGAGCGTTCGATCAACGAGCTGCGGATCCGCTACGAGGACGAACAGCAGTTGATGGCCCGCGGCATCTACCGCCAGAACGATCTGACGATCGAACGTCTCGCCGAGCTGCTGGGCACCAACCGCACCTACCTCTCGCAGGCGATCAATCGCGGTGCGGGAAAGACTTTCAGCGGCTATCTCAACGGCTATCGCATCGACGAGGCGATGCGCCGTCTT
The DNA here is from genome assembly GCA_900552955.1 of uncultured Alistipes sp. Classification (GTDB taxonomy): domain Bacteria; phylum Bacteroidota; class Bacteroidia; order Bacteroidales; family Rikenellaceae; genus Alistipes. The sequence continues at coordinate 13,460 of USBO01000003.1, read as the reverse complement.
TCGGACGTGGACGACGACACGCGCGTGCAGGTGACCGACGACGGCGATGCGGCGACCGTCCTCTACGACGCTTCAGGCGGCGCCGTGCGGCTGACGGTCGCCACGACGCTCGACTGGAGTTTCGAGACCGACGCATCGCTCGATGCGTGGTACGAAGTGCTTCCCGCAGGTGCCGGACTCCAGATCGACGCCGACCGGTTCGCCCGGGACGAGAGGCGCGAGGGCACCGTCCGCATCACCGCGGGCGGCAAGACCTGCGCCGCGATCTCCGTCGTGCAGCAAGGCATGGGAGCGGATCCTGCGCTCTTCGTCGAGCGCGAAGAGATGACGTTCTATGACAACGGCGGGGACTGCACGCTCGCCGCGATGACCAACCAGACCGTATGGCGTGTCGGCGAAATCCGCTCCGCCGCAGGCGAGTGGCTGAAGGCCGAACCCTCCGGCGACGGCCGGTCGCTGCAGCTCATGGCACCGGCTAACGACACGAAGGGCGAACGTTCGGCGACCGTCGTGCTCGAAGCGTGCGACGGCGACAAGGTGACGACGACGGCACAGCTGGTCGTCACGCAAGGGCAGCCGGCGATGGTCTTCGAGATCGAGACGACGAAACCCAATACCCTCGTGGCGCTGCCCTTCAAGGGGAGTGTGAAGCTTCGGGTCGTCTGGGACGACCGGCTGGAGCAGGTCGACACCTATGAAAGGCCGGCGGAGACGCACTCCGACTACGTCTCTTACACCTATCCCGAAGCGGGCAGCTACCGTGTGCGTGTGCTGGGCGAGGCCGAAAAACTCTCCTATGAATGCAACGAACAGTGGGAGAGCGTGCTGCCCGCCAGCCGGTGCCGGCCGATCGTCGGGATCGGCCAGTGGGGCGGTCTTGGCTTCACGAGCATGCGCTACGGTCTGACGGGGACGGGCATCCGCACCGTGCCGGCCGATCCGCACGGATTCCTGGCCGACGTCGAGACGGTCTACGGTCTCTTCTCGGGCTGTGCGCAGTTCGAGGAGGTGCCCGAAGGATTCTTCGCCCGAATGCCTCGGGTGACGGATTTCTCCAATCTTTTCCGCGGTTGCATAGCGCTGCGGAGCGTTCCGGCAAAGCTCTTTGCGGCCAACGAGGCGGCGGTCTCCTTCTACGGCACCTTCGCCGAATCGGGGCTGGAGTCGGTCGACGCCGCGCTTTTCGCCGCCAACGGCGAGGTCGAGACGTTTTACGAAACCTTCTGTAAAACGAAACTGACCTCCGTTCCGGCCGAGCTGTTCAGCCGCAGTCCGAAAGCCGTCAACTTCGGCGCCGAGGGCCGGCTGGCATGGCGCACCGATGCCGAGGGCCGGCGTCTGGTGAACAGCGTGGCCGGACTGATGGCTGCCGATGCGGATGCGGCGGCTCGCGGAGCCGAGTATCTGCAGGAGTCCGACCTCGATCTGCTGGGCGACGCCGCTTTCGCGGGTCAGCCCGTGGCGCAGCGCCTGAACTGGACGCCCATCGGCAGCGACGACTCCTTCTCCCCGAAAATGCAATATATCACGCCCGATGCGCAGGCCGTCTTCCAGGGTCGTTACGACGGCGGCGGCCACAGCATCGCCAACCTCCGGGTGTCGCGCGACAACAACGCCGGACTTTTCGGGTGCGTGGGCCCGCAGGGGCGGGTCGAGCGCATCGTGATCGCCTCGGCGAGCATCGAGGGTAAGCTCAATCTGGGGGCGGTCTGCGGCGTCAACTTCGGCCGCATGGAGAGCTGCTCGAACAGCGCCGCGGTGACGACCGGCTTCGGTGCGGGGATGAGTTACACGGGCGGTGTCTGCGGCGAGAGTTACGGGACGATCGAGGGATGCTATTTCCTGCGTCACGACGATGCGGAGCAGGGAGTCGAAAAGATCGGTGCGGTCAAAGGCGAGACTGCGCCGACTGCGGTCTATGCCTTCGGCGCTTCGGCGCGGCGTCCGACTTCCCGATCCATTGGTGGCAGAGGTGAGACAGGGTCATTCGATCCGGCAACCCCCGACTCCGCAACGAGCAGAGTCGGGGGCGGGTGCCGCGTCTGGCGGTCTCAACGGGGAACGTACAGCGACGACATGTCGGTGCGTTCGAGGGTGAGCAGCCGTACCTTGCGTTCGATGCCGCCTGCGTAGCCCGTCAGGCTGCCGTCGCTCCCCACGACGCGGTGGCAGGGGATGAGAATGCTCACGGGGTTGTGCCCCACGGCGCCTCCCACGGCCTGCGCCGAGCAGCTTGCGAGCCCCTGCCGGCGGGCGATTTCGCGGGAGAGCGCGCCGTAGGTGGTTGTCCGGCCGTAAGGAATCCGCCGCAGAAGCTCCCATACGGCCTGCCGGAAGGGCGTGCCTTGCAGGTGCAGCGGAGGTACGGGCCCCGGGTCTTCGCCGCGGAAATAGCGGTCCAGCCACCGTTCCGTCTGCGCGAAAACCGGCAGCGGCCTCTCTTCGGACGGTGCGTCGAGCGTCGCGGCGAAATACCTCTGTCCTTCGAACCAGAGGCCCGTCAGACTTTCGCCGTCGGAGGCCATCACGATCGTGCCGAGCGGCGAGCGGTAGGTGTGCGTATAGTGCATTGTCCGGTTCTTTGCGAGGTGATCTCCTATCGTCGGCGTTCGACATCGGGCAGCAGGCCGGCGACGATGCCCAGCAGCGGCAGCAGGGCGCTGATGCGGAAGATGAATTCGATGCTGGTGCGGTCGGCCAGCCAGCCGAAGAAGGCCGATCCCAGCCCGCCCAGTCCGAACATCAGCCCGAAGAAGAGGCCGGCGATCATCCCCACCCGACCCGGCATGAGCTCGGTGGCGTAGACCACGATGGCCGAGAAAGCCGACGAGATGATGAGCCCGACGAGGGCGGCCAGCGCCACCGTGCCGCCCGGGCCGGCGTAGGGCAGCAGCAGCGCGAAGGGTGCGGCACCGAGAATCGACCCCCAGATGACGTATTTGCGGCCGAAGCGGTCGCCCAGCGGCCCGCCGGCGACCGTGCCGACGGCCGATGCGGCGAGGAAGGCGAAGAGGCAGTACTGCGCCTCGGTCACCGTGAAGGCGAATTTGCCGATCAGGAAGAAGGTGAAGTAATTGGTCATGCAGGCGATGTAGAAGTATTTCGAGAAGACCAATGCGGTGAGAATCAGCAGCGCGCGGCGGATTTTCCGCTGCGGGAGCTGCGGTGCGCCGGTGCCGGAGGCCGCCGCCTCGCCGACGGTCAGCTGTCGCTGATACCAGTCGCCGATGCGCAGCAGGATGACGATGGCCAGCAGGGCCGCAGGCAGAAACCATACGATGGCTTGCTGTCCGTAGGGGATGACGACGAGCGCCGCCAGCAGCGGCCCGAAGGCGCTGCCTGCGTTGCCGCCCACCTGGAAGATCGACTGCGCCAATCCCTTGCGGCCGCCCGCTGCGAGCTGCGCCACGCGCGACGATTCGGGATGGAAGATCGACGATCCCCAGCCGATGAGCGCCACGGCGGCGAGCAGCGGCACGAATCCCGAAGCGAAGGCCAGCGCGAGCAGCCCCAGCAGCGTGAAGCACATCCCCGCCGTGAGCGAGTAGGGCTGCGGGTGCCGGTCGGCGTAGCGGCCGACGAGGGGTTGCAGGATGGAGGAGGCCAGTTGGAAGACGAGCGTGATGAGGCCGATCTGGGCGAATGTGAAGCCGAATTTCTCCTTGAGCAGCGGGTAGAGGGCCGGAATCACCGACTGCATCATGTCGTTGAGCAGGTGGGTGACGCTGACCAGCAGCAGGATCGGGTAGACCGTCCCTGCGGGTTCGGGCTGCGCTGCGGCGCGGTTTCGGGCGGGCGGGTTCATCGTTGTCCGGGGCGTCGGGGAGGGGCCGGAGGGGCGCTCTCCGCTGCGACGGTGCCGCAAAGGTAATCGTTTCTTCCGTACCGGCAATGGATCGGGTGTCCCGTTTGCACGAAACCCGCGCCGGACAGACATGTCCGACGCGGGTGGGGCACTCGTCCGTACGGTGCCGATCCGCTCAGCGGGTCTTCTCGAACGTCTCCGCGACCCGCTTGAGGTCGTCGACGATCGGCAGATGCTGCGGACAGATCCGCTCGCACTTGCGGCAGCCGATGCACTCCGACGCACGGCCGTGCGTCTGCGTCAGGTTGTCGTAGTAGGCCTGCTGGATCGAGAAGATGTGGTTGACCGACTGGCGGTCGGCGTTGTAGAGCGCGAAGCAGTCGGGGATGGCGATCCGCTGCGGACACCCTTCCACGCAGTAGCGGCATGCCGTGCAGGGGATGGCGATCGAATCGTTGATGATCCCGACGGCGGCGGCCACCGCGTCGCGTTCGCGTTGGTCGAGGGGCCGGAAGTCGCGCATGAACTCCGTGTTGTCGAGCAGTTGCTCCATCGACGACATGCCGCTGAGCACCATCATCACCCCGTCGAGACTGGCTGCATAGCGGATCGCCCACGAGGCTGTCGAGCGGTCGGGATGCACCTCGCGGAAGATCCGTTCGGCCGCGGGCGGCACCTGCGCCAGCGATCCGCCCTTGACGGGCTCCATCACGATGACGGGCTTGCCGTGCCGGCGCGCCACGTCGTAGCAGCGGTGCGACTGGATGCTGGCGTTGTCCCAGTCGAGGTAGTTGATCTGCAACTGCACGAACTCCGTCTCGGGGTGCGCCGCGAGGATCTCGTCGAGCAGCTCGGCGCTGTCGTGGAACGAGAACCCGACGTGGCGGATGCGCCCTTCGGCCTTCATGCGGGCGGCGAAGTCGAAGCTGTCCAGCCGTTGGGCGGTGCGGTAGTTGGTGCCGTTGAGGCTGTGCAGCAGGTAGTAGTCGAAGTAGTCGACGCCGCACTTGGCGAGCTGTTCGTCGAAGATGCGCTGCTGATCCGCCTCGGTCTTGAGGAACATCGTCGGCAGCTTCGAGGCCAGCGTGAAGCTGTGGCGCGGATGCCGCTCGACGAGCGCGCGGCGTACGACCTCCTCCGAGCGGAAGTCGTGGTACATGTAGGCCGTGTCGAAGTAGGTGAAGCCTCGTTCGAGGAAGGCGTCGACCATGCGCTCGACCTCGGCGATGTCCACCGCCGCGAAGTTGCCGGCCTCGGCCAGCGGCAGCCGCATGCATCCGAATCCAAGTTTATGTGCCATAGCTATTTGCGGATTGCGAAGTTGATGAATGCCCAGCCGCCGAAGATCTGGAGCAGCATCCCCGGCAGGCCGATGCGGAAGTCCTGAGCGGCGGCGTGGAACGATCCGGCGAGCGCCCACTCGCCCAGCGTTCCGACCGTCTGATAGAAGAGCACGACGGCGGTCAGCAGTCCGAGCGACGCGCGACGGTAGCGGGCGGCGGCATAGCTTGCGGCGCCGGCCAGCAGCACCGATTTGAGCAGGATGGCGGGCAGCGCTGCGGCGGCCGGCATCCCGTAGAGCAGCGCGTTGGCCGCGGGCGAGGCGAGTGCCGTGAGCAGACCCGTGCGCCAGCCGTACTTGTAGGCGGCCACCAGTGTGAAGAAGTAGATCGGCAGCCATGTCGGCCCGCCCAGCCGCATCGTGTGGAAGAGTTGCGGCAGAGCGATGTTGCCCGCGACGAAGAGCGCGGCGGCCAGATAGGTTTTCGCTTCGCCGTAGCCCGGCGAGTGGAGTTTGACAGTGGTTTGCATAGTCGTTATCGAATCGTTGAATGGTTTATCGGTTTGTGCTTCGATTTTGTTCGTCGAGGAAGCGCCGGATCAGCGGCAGCGCCTCGGCGGCGTCGGTGCAGTCGCGGCAGAGCGTCTCCACGGGGCACAGCCCCGTCCGCGTGCGGTTGACGATGCGGGGCACCTCGAGCGTGTAGCTTACGCGCACGGGGGAGGTGGCGAGCAGCTCGAGCGCCGGCCGGCTGATGACGTCGGCGTGGAGTCCGGCCACGCCGCCGAGGATCATCAGCGCCGCCGCGCCCTTGCCCACCACCTTGTCGGCGACGAAGGCGCCGTCGAGCAGTTCGGGTTCCTCGGTAAGCAGGCGGTAGAGGTCCTTCACGCCCCGCTCGCGGCAGATGCGCGTCGTGCCGCCGTTGGCGATCACGCACGAACACGCCTCGGCGTGCAGCAGGCCGATGAGCTGCTGCCGCTCCTCTTCGGTCGGATAGGTCGCGTGCCGTTTCACGGCTTGTTCCGATGTGCGGCTCTCCATCAGAATTCCCGATTTTGTTTCAGGTCTTCGACGAAGCGGTCGATGCGCTGCATCTGGGCAGGGATGTCGATCGCCTGCGGACAGTGGTGCACGCACTGCTTGCAGCCGATGCAGCGGTCGGCCTGCCGCAGCCGCGGCACCGAGCGGTCGTACCCCACCAGAAAGGCCCGTCGGGCCTGCCGGTAGGCGCTGTCGTGCGATGAGGCGGGCATGCGCCCTTCGTTGATGCACTTGTTGAAGTGGAGCAGGATGCCCGGGATATCGAGCCCGTAGGGACAGGGCATGCAGTATTTGCAGTCGTTGCACGGGATGGTCGGGTAGCGCAGCAGCGCTTGCGCCGTCTGCTCGAGAAACGCGCGGTCGTCGTCGGTGAGCTCCTCCAGCGGCGCGAAGGTGCGCAGGTTGTCCTGCAGATGCTCCATGTAGGTCATGCCGCTCAGCACGGTCAGCACGCCGGGCAGCGATCCGGCGAAGCGGAAGGCCCACGAGGCGACGCTCCGCTCGGGGCTGCGCTGCCGGAGTTGCGCGGCGATGTGGTCGTGGACGTTCGAGAGCCGTCCGCCCAGCAGCGGTTCCATGACGACGGCCGGTATGCCGCGCCGGCTCAGCTCGCCGTAGAGGTATTCGGCGTCGGTGTTGCGCGTGTTGACCTCCTTGGCGTGGCGCCAGTCGACGTAGTTGAGCTGGATTTGCACGAAATCCCAGCCGTAGCGGTCGTGTGCGGCGAGCAGGTGGTCGAACGCCTCGATGTCGCCGTGGTAGGAGAAGCCGAGGTGGCCGATACGGCCCGCCTCGCGCTCGGCGAGCAGAAAGTCGAGCATGCCGTTGTCCAGATAGCGGCCCCGCAGCGCCTCCATGCCGCCCATGCCGATGCCGTGCAGCAGCAGGTAGTCGATGCGGTCGACCTGCAGCTCGCGGAACGAGTTGCGGTACATGGCCATCGACGCCTCGCGGCTCCACGTCGAGGGGGCGAAATTGGAGAGTTTGGTGGCGATGTAGTAACTGTCGCGCGGGTGGCGTTTGAGGGCGATGCCCGTGGCACGCTCCGAACGGCCCTTGCAGTAGGCGGGCGAGGTGTCGAAGTAGTTCACGCCGTGGGCGATGGCGACGTCGACCAGCCGGTTGACCTCCTCCTGATCGATCTCGTCGGCGCCGTCGCGGGCGCTGCCGCCGCTGACGGTGGGCCAGCGCATGCAGCCGTAGCCCAGCAGCGACACCTTGCCGCCCGTGCGGGGGTCGGTGCGGTAGGTCATGCGGTCGGCGGGAATCTCTCCCTGCGCCGTGCGGTCGCCCGTGGCGGCGTTGCGGCGCGAGTCGCATCCGGCCAGCGCGACGCCCGTCGCTGCCGTGCCGAGGCCCAGCCGCTTGAGAAATTCGCGGCGGGCCATGCCTTTCTTGTCGTCGGTCTTCATCGGGTGCGGGAATTAAAGGGTTCGGTGGCGTTCGTGCCCTTCGACGTAGATGGCGCTGAAGGGACGGGCCGGACAGAGGTTTTCGCAGGCGCCGCAGCCGATGCAGCGCTCGGTGTTGACCGCCGGAATCTTCGGTGCGTCGGGGTCGGCAGCGTCGGACGCCACCATCGTGATGGCTCCGGCCGGACAGTGGCGGGCGCAGTTGCCGCACGCGACGCCGTCGGTCAGCGGCACGCAGTTGTCGCGCACCCAGACGGCGTGGCCGATCTGCACGGAGGATTTCTCGGCCGCCGTCACGGGCAGAATCGCTCCGGCGGGGCACACCTCCGAGCATTTGGTGCATTCGGGGCGGCAGTAGCCGCGCTCGTAGGACATTTCGGGCTGCATGAGCGTCGTCAGCCTTTCCGACGGCCGCAGCACCCCGTTGGGGCAGACGGCCACGCACAGCTGGCAGCCCGTGCAGTGCTGCGTGAGGTGGCGCAACCCCTGTGCGCCGGCCGGCACGATGGGCGCGGCGCGGCGGGGGATCCGCTTGCGTTCAATGACGGCCAGCCCGCCGTCGGTGATCTTCTCCTGGGCGTGCAGCGCCGTGCGGGCGGCGAGGAGCCCCGTGAGCGAGAGAAAACTGCGGCGCGAAATCCCGACGGAGGGCTCCTCTCTCCTCTCCTCCGTCGGCTTTGCCGATTTCGGCCGCAGTTCGTAGGCGATAGCGTTTTTGTGACAGGTGTCGATGCAGTCCATGCAGACCACGCAGCGACTGGCATCGATCGTATGGTGTTCGACGTCGATGCACGACGCCTTGCAGTTGCGGGCGCAGCGGTTGCAGCCGACGCACTTTTCGGTGTCGATCACGGGGCGCAGCAGCGCGTGCCGCGACAGGAAGCCCAGCACCGTTCCCACGGGGCAGACGGTATTGCACCACGTGCGGCCGCCGCGCCAGGCCAGCAGGGCGACGACGGCGAAGGTCGCGGCCGCCACGGCGAGGGTCGCCGCGCTGCGCACCCAGATCTCGGTGCGGTAGAAGGCGTAGCTGTCGAGGCGTTCGGCGCCGTAGGCCAGCAGGTTGTTTCCCCAGCCCCAAAGCGGTGCCAGCAGGCTCTGCACGATGCGTCCGTAGGCGCTGTAAGGGGCCAGCAGGGCGAAGAGCCTGCCGACGATCAGTCCGGTGCCGGCTGCGAGCGACAGGGTGAAAAGCACCAGCACCGTGTAGCGCAGCGCCCGCTTGGCGGGCGAGTAGCGGAAGCGGTTTTTGGTGCGCCGGCCCGCCGCGTGCGAGATGCCGTCCTGCATCACGCCCAGCGGACAGACCACCGAGCAGTAGATGCGGCCGAAGAGCAGCGTGGCGACGACGAGCGCTGCCACGACGCCTGCGTTGAGCGCCAGCAGCGCCGGCAGGAACTGGATGCGTGCCAGCCAGCCGAACCACGCGTGGAGCGTGCCGGTGAAGTCGAGAAACAGCAGCGTGACGAGCGTGAAGCAGACGACGGCCGCGGCGATTCTGAGTTTGCGTAGCATTCGTTTCTGTTGTTTTACGGTTTGCATTCTCTGCAAAGATAGAAAAATTCGCGGGACGGCCGATACGTCATCTGCGTTTCGAACGGATGTTTCGGATGCTCTGCCGCAAAAACGCCCCTCGTCCGTTTCCGGCGGTTTCCCGATGGCGCTCCGCTTCGCGCTTCGGGCAAAGCAAAAGTAGCGCATCGGCGCCGAACGGGCGTTATACGGATCACGGATTGTCTTACCATTTTCACCGCCGTGCGGAAAACCCGAAAAAAAACGTAACTTTGTTGCTGTCTCAACCCCGTGCGCCTATGGAAAACATTCTGAAACTGGATCGGATCGAGCAGTACGGCCGGCAGTTGCAGTGCCCGACGCTGCATCCGCTCGTGAACGTGATCGACTTCTCGCAATGCCCCGTCGCGGAGCACATCCGTTTCTGCCTGGGCTTTTATGCGGTCTTTCTCAAGGACGTGCGCTGCGGCGACATGAGCTACGGCCGCCTCACCTACGACTACCAGGAGGGGACGCTGGTCTTCATCGCCCCCGGGCAGTGCGTGGGCTTCGACAACCGCGGCGTGAAGTTCCAGCCCAAGGGGTGGGGGTTGCTCTTCCATCCCGACCTGCTGCGCGGCACGCCGCTGGGGCGCGACATCCGCCGTTACACCTTCTTTTCCTACGAGGTGCACGAGGCGCTCCACCTCTCGGAGCAGGAGCGGCGCACGATCGTGGGGTGCCTGCACAACATCCGCCGCGAGTTGCAGCAGCCGGCCGACGATCACAGCCGAAAACTGATCGTGGGCAACATCGAGATGCTGCTCAACTACTGCGTGCGTTTCTACGACCGGCAGTTCGTCACGCGCAGCGCTGCGGCGGGCAGCGACGTGCTCACGCGTTTCGAGGGCATCCTCGACGAGTGGTTCCGCCCCGACGCCCCGCAGCGCGACGGCCTGCCCACCGTGCAGCATTGCGCGCAGCGGATGCACCTCTCGGCCAACTACTTCGGCGATCTTATCAAGCGTCTGACGGGTAAAACCGCGCAGGAGCACATCCGGATGCGGCTCGTCGACGCCGCCAAAGAGCGCATCGCAAACCCTGCGCAATCCATTGCGCAGGTCGCCTACGACCTCGGATTCAAGTATCCCGCCCATTTCTCCAGGCTTTTCAAGAGGGAGGTCGGGTGCACACCCAACCAATACCGCCTTCGTCTCGGCTGACCCGACGGGGTAGTGTATGAATCACATAAGCTATGTGTCCTTTCAGATTCGAACCTTATCTGCGCCCGATGATCTGGGGCGGCCGGAAGATCGCCGCCTACAAAGGCATCGACGCGCCGTCGCCGGCCATCGGCGAGAGCTGGGAGCTGTCGGGCGTCGCAGGCCACGAATCGGTCGTGGCCGAGGGGCCCTGCAAGGGCATCGCCCTGCCGGAGCTGATCGACCGCTACGGCGCCGCACTGCTGGGCGAGCGCAATTACGAACGCTTCGGCCGTGAGTTTCCGCTGCTGGTCAAGTTCATCGACGCGCGCGACGACCTCTCGATCCAGGTGCATCCCGACGACCGGCTGGCGTGGGAGCGCCACCGGCAGCGGGGCAAGACCGAGATGTGGTATGTGGTCTCCGCGACGGAGGGCGCGCATCTGCGCATCGGCTTCGACCGTCGCGTGACGCCGGCCGAATATGTCGCCGCCGTGGCCGACCACACGATCTGCGACCTGCTGCGCGACCATCCGATCGCGGCGGGCGACCTTTTCTTCCTGCCTGCCGGCCGCATCCACAGCATCGGGGCGGGGGCTTTCGTCGCCGAGATCCAGCAGACGTCGGATCTGACCTACCGCATCTACGACTACGACCGTCGCGGGGCCGACGGCAAGCCGCGCCAGCTGCACACCGAACTGGCGGCCGAGGCGATCGACTACACCGTGCCGGAGGAGTACCGCACCCGCTACGAGCGGATTCGCAACGCCGATACGGAGCTGATCGCCTGTCCTCATTTCACGACGCGGCTCTGCGACGCGACCTTCTCGGTCGTATGCGACTACTCGGCGCTCGATTCGTTCGTGGTGCTGGTCTTCGTCGCGGGGCGGGGCGAGCTGGTCGACTCCGAGGGGAACCGCGTTGCGGTGCGGCAGGGCGAGACGGTGCTGATTCCCGCCTCGACGCAGCGGGTGACGCTGCTGCCCGGGCGCGAGGGACTGCGTTTTCTGAGCAGCTACGTCGACGACGACAGGGCTTGACATCCGTGCCGGCGGCCGGATTTGCGGTTACGAAAGCCGATCGGCGTAAATATCGGGTGACGGACGGAAATAATCGGCGGAAAATTTTGTAAAGTGATTTTTAGTCCCTATATTTGTTTCGTCGTGAAAGTTCGATGTTTTCGTCCTGAAAAATCGGGGCTTTTTCGGCAAGTTTGCATATAGGTTGATAATTATGTAAGGGGACGCCGGCCGGACTGTATCAGTCCGGCCGGCGTTTGTCTGTGCGCGCGCTGAAGGGAGACTTCAGACCTTCAGGAAGATGCGCTTGCGGTAGAGGAAATAGAGGAACAGCCAGCTGACGGCCAGATAGCCTGCGCTCGCAACGATCGGGGCCGCGGCTTCGGGCATCTTCGAGGCGAGGCCGCCGAAGAAGAAGGCGGAGATGCCTTTGAAATCGACGATGCGCTGCGCCATGTAGATCGTGATTGAGTTGAGGCCGATCACCTGGAACGGCAGCACCCAACCCCGGTAACCCTTCACGTCGATGAGCCAGTAAAAGAGGGCGAACATTCCGAGCGAATAACCCGTCACGACGCAGACGAACGAGCTGCTCCACAGTTTCTTATTGATCGGGAAGCCCATATCCCACACCATACCGGCGAGCGTGAAGGCGACGGCGGCCAGCGCCATCCAGAGCGCTTTGCGGTTGCCCGACAGGCGCTCGGCGGGCTGCCGGACGAACTCGCCCGCAAGCATCCCGAGCATCGCCGTGGCCACGGCCGGCAGGGTCGAGAGCAGCCCTTCGGGATCGAAAATCTTGTTGTAGAGCCGTCCGGGCAGCAGCAGCCGGTCGACGTATCCCGCCAGCGTGCCCTCCATCGAGTGAACGTCGGTGCCCGCCGGAGCGTCGGGAGCGGGGATGAGCGCCAGCAGCGCCCAGTAGCCCGCGAGGATCGCGCCGACGATGCCGATGCGGGTGCGGGTGCCGAAATGGAGGTACAGCACAGCGGCTGCGGCCCATGCCACGCCGATGCGCCCCAGCACGCTGGCCGTACGCATCGGCCATTGGAGGCGGAACAGCCCGTTGCAGATCAGTCCGAAAAGGACGAGCAGCAGGCAGCGCCGCAAAATTTTGCGGTGGAGGTCGCCGCGGCCGGCGCCGGCGGCCCGCTGCTTGGCCAGCGAGAAGGGATAGGAGATGCCCGCGATGAAGAGAAAGAGTGGGAAGATGGTGTCGTGGTGCGTGAAGCCGTGCCACGCGGGGTGCTGCATCTGGGCTGCGACGGCTGCGGCTGCGCCGCCTCCGATGAGGCGGCAGACGTTGACCACGAGCGTGGCGAAGCCCATGATGAAGAGCATGTCGAAGCCGCGCAGCGTGTCGAGCGACAGCAGTCGCTGTGGGAGTTCGGGTCGGGGTTCGTTCATAGGATCGGCGGTTTGCAGGGTTCAGCGGTTGAGTATCTTCATCTGTTCGCGGACGGACTCCTCGTGGATGGCTTGCAGCAGCGTCCTGACGAACTCGGGGCTGATGCCCAGTTCGACGGCCTGCGCGCCGCGTTTGTTGAGGATCTCATCGTAGCGCTTGGCTTGCAGGATCGGCATGCTGTGCTCCTTCTTGTATTGGCCGATCTCGCGCGAGATGCGCATGCGCTTGGCCATGAGCGCCAGCAGCTCGTCGTCGAGCCGGTCGATCTGCTGCCGCAATTCGGCCAGCGGCTCGGTCGTCTGGGTCGTCTCGCGCACCACGAGCGTGTGCAGCATGAAGCCGAGCACGTCGGGCGTCACCTGCTGCTGCTTGTCGCTCCACGCCTCGTCGGGGGTGCAGTGCGCCTCGACGATCAGCCCGTCGAAGCCCAGATCCATTGCCTCCTGCGCCAGCGGTGCGACCAGCTCGCGTTTGCCGCCGATGTGGCTCGGGTCGCACAACAGCGGCAGATGCGGCAGCCGGCGGCGCAGCTCGATGGGGATGTGCCATTGGGGCTGGTTGCGGTAGATGGTCCGGTCGTAGTTGCTGAAACCGCGGTGGATGGCTCCCAACCGCCGCACCCCGGCGTTGTAGAGCCGTTCGATGGCCCCGATCCAGAGTTCGAGGTCGGGGTTGACCGGATTCTTGATCAGCACCGGTATGTCCGCGCCGCGCAGCGCGCCGGCCAGCTCCTGCATGGCGAAGGGGTTGGCCGAGGTGCGGGCCCCGATCCACAGCAGGTCGATGCCCGCCTTGAG
>USBO01000002.1 GCA_900552955.1 uncultured Alistipes sp. | reverse complement strand
CCAGAGGCGAGGACGGCATCTATTTCACATATACCGAGGAGCATCCGATCTGCTTCAATCCGTTCTACACCGACGACTACGTGTACGACGTAGAGAAGAAAGACAGCATCAAGACGCTGCTGCTGACACTCTGGAAAACCGAGGACGACAAGGTTTCCAAGACCGAATCGGGCGAGCTGGGCAGCGCCGTGAATGCCTATATCGGTCGAATCCGCAGCGACCGCACGATCGTTCCGTGCTTCGACACCTTCTACGAATACATACGCGACGACTACCGCCGCGAGTTGGAGGAGCGCGACATCAAGGTGGAAAAGGAGGATTTCAACATCGACAACATGCTCATCACTCTGCGTCAGTATTACCGGGGCGGGCGGTACGACTTCCTGCTGAACTCCAAAGCCAACATCGACCTGCTGACGAAGCGCTTCGTGGTCTTCGAGGTGGATTCGATCAAAGAGAACAAGGAGCTGTTTCCCGTGGTTACGATCATCATCATGGAGGCGTTCATCAATAAGATGCGCCGTTTGAAAGGCGTGCGCAAACAGCTCATCGTCGAGGAGGCATGGAAAGCCCTGTCGTCTGCCAATATGGCCGAATACCTGAAATACATGTACAAGACCGTGCGCAAGTATTTCGGCGAGGCCATCGTCGTCACGCAGGAGGTCGAGGACATCATTTCCAGCCCGGTGGTCAAGGAGGCGATCATCAACAACTCCGACTGCAAGATCCTGCTCGACCAGCGCAAGTTCATGAACCGCTTCGATGCGATACAGTCGCTGCTCGGACTTACGGACAAGGAGAAGTCGCAGATCCTCTCCATCAACCAGTCGAACGACCCTTCGCGAAAATATAAGGAGGTGTGGATCGGGCTGGGCGGTATGCAGAGCGCGGTTTACGCTACGGAGGTCAGCCGCTCGGAATACCTCGCCTATACGACCGAAGAGACGGAGAAAATGGAGGTGCAGCGCCTGACCGAGCAACTGGACGGGGACATAGAGCTGGCGATCAAGCAGCTCGCCGAACGCAACAATTAAGAAAGGAGGCAGGCCATGTATAGCAGATATATCGGAGACCTTATGACGGCATACCTCGATTTCAGACTGTGCGATGTCGTCGGCACGTGGGAGAGCCGCGAGGGTGCGCCCCGCATAAGGATATACCGCAACAGTTCCCGCAAGGGCGGCGGGTATCGTCTGGAACTGACCTACGACCACAGGACGCGCTTCGCGCTTCCCATCAGGAAATATTGGGGTGGTATCCGGTATTTCGACCTCTACGGTTTTATAGGGCTGGCCTACGATGCCGAGCGCGACGTGCTCCAACTCTCCGCCTACGGCAACTATTACAGAACGGACGATCAGTCCGAGTATTAACAGAGAAAAAACGAATAGAATGAAACGATGGATAATAACGGTGTGTCTGTGCCTTATCGGCTTCACGTATCAGGCACACGCGCAGTGGACGGTCATCGATCCGTCCAATCTGACACAGAATATCAGAAACGTGATACAAAGCTCGACGACGGCCAGCAACATGGTCAAGTCGTTGCAGGAGAGTGTGAAAATCTACCAGCAGAGCAAAGCCTATTACGATGCGCTGAAATCGGTGAGCAACCTCGTCAAAGACGCCCGCAAGGTGAAGCTGACGATCGAGATGGTCAGCGAAATCACGGATATCTACGTGTCAGGCTTCAACAAGATGGTCTGCGACCCGAACTTCACGGTGGACGAGCTGGCTGCTATCTCCGCAGGCTACGCACGGCTGTTGGTGGAGGGCGGCGCATTGGTCACGGAGCTCAAGACGGTCGTCACAGGCGGCAACGGCCTGTCGCTCTCGGACAAGGAGCGCATGGAAATCATAGATCAAGTCTATAATCGGATGCTGAGGTATCGGAACCTTACGCGCTACTTCACGCGCAAGACGATCTCCGTCTCCTACATCCGCAGCCGCGACAAGGGCGACGCGAGCCGCGTGCTGTCCCTTTACGGCAGCCCTAACGAAAGATACTGGTAGCCATGATGCCGTTAGCAATGAATTTCGACAATCTGCATCAAGTGCTGCGGAATCTCTATGTGGAGATGATGCCCATGTGCGGCGACATGATCGGCATAGCGAAAGGCGTGGCCGGCTTGGGCGCGCTGTTCTACGTCGCCTACCGCGTGTGGAAAGCACTCGCCAATGCCGAGCCGATCGACGTGTTCCCGCTCCTACGGCCCTTTTCCATCGGCGTGTGCATCATGTTCTTTCCGACCATTGTGTTGGGGACGATCAACGCCGTGCTGTCGCCCGTAGTGCAAGGCACGCACTCCATCTTGCAGGGTCAGACGATGGATTTGCAGGCGTATCAGCAGCAGAAAGACGATCTGGAATACGAGGCGCGGGTGCGTGAGGGTAAGGCGTGGCTGGTGGACGACGAGGCTTACGATCAAGAGCTATCCGACCTCGGCATCACGGACTTGGGAGAGATCGTAAGCATGTGGGCCGAGAGGACGTGGCACGACGTCAAGATGTGGTTTAGGCAGTTGGTGCGCGACTTCTTCGAGCTGCTGTTTAATGCCGCAGGGCTGACAATTGATACATTGAGGACGTTTTTTCTCGTGGTTCTCTCGATTCTCGGACCGTTATCGTTTGCCCTGTCTGTTTACGACGGATTCCATGCCACGCTCACGAGCTGGATTTCCCGCTACATCAGCGTCTATCTGTGGCTTCCGATCGCCGACCTGTTTTCGGCCGTGCTGGCGAAGATACAGACCCTGATGCTCGAAGCGGACATCGCCGCGCTGCAAGACCCGAACTATATTCCCGAAGAGGGCGGCGGCATCTATATCGTCTTCCTTATCATCGGTATCATCGGCTACTTCTCGATTCCCACCGTCGCCGAGTGGGTGATCCAGTCGGGCGGCGGCGCGAGCGGAGCTATGGGCGGCATCAACAAAACAGGCTCGTTTGCAGCAGGTGTCGCAGGCGGTGTGGCCGGCAATATGGCCGGGCGCATGATCCCTTCGTTCGGCAGCAAGTCTTCCGACGGCGGTTCTACAAACGGGCAAAATCTGGCCGCAAGAAATAACTACGATCATTAACATCTAAAACTATGGAGTTCAAATCATTAAAAAACATAGAAAGCAGTTTCCGGCAGATTCGGACGTTCGGCATCGTCTTTCTCTGCCTGTGTGCGGCAGTCGCGGTGTTCAGCATCGTCAAGAGCTATCGTTTTGCCGAGGCACAGCGGCAGAAGATCTACGTGCTGGACGAGGGCAAGTCGCTCATGTTGGCTCTGTCGCAGGATCTGAGCCAGAACCGTCCCGTAGAAGTGCGGGAGCATATCAAGCGTTTCCACGAGTTGTTCTTCACCCTCTCGCCCGACCGTGCGGCCATCGAGAGCAACATCAAGCGGGCGTTGTTTCTGGTCGACAGAAGCGCGTTCGCCTATTTTCAGGATATGCAGGAAAAGGGCTATTACAACCGCATCGTGTCGGGGAATATCAACCAGCGTATCGAGGTCGATTCCGTGGTGTGCGATTTCGAGCGTTACCCCTATCGTGCAACGACCTACGCACGACAGTTGATCGTCCGCGAGAGCAATATTACCGAGCGGAGCCTCGTAACGCGCTGCGACCTTATCAACTCGGTGCGCTCGGACAACAACCCGCAGGGGTTCATCATGGAGCGTTTCGAGATTCTCGAAAACAAGGATTTGCGGACTTTGACAAGGTGAGGTTATGGTACGCAAGAGATTCGGCGCATTGTCGGAACATGTGGAGTGTTTCCTGCGGCGCATATGCGGGGCGTTGTCCCCCGCAAGTCGGTTAATTGTCGTGCTCACGATGCTCGCGCTCTTCACCGTACTGTCGCTCTACTTTACCGTTTCGTCCGTCTGCCGGTTCGGACAGGGTGCGGACGATGCGATGCGGATTCGGCATATCGAGCCTGCGGAGCTGCAACGGGAGCCGACTGCAACGGACAGTATAAAACAATCTAACGATTTCAATTATGACGACAAACGAGAAACAGAATGAACAACCGAAGAGCGTGGAGCGCAAGGAACTCACGCCACAGCAGCTGCAAACGCGGAAGAAGATGGTGATTTTCCCGCTGTTCTTCCTCGTCTTCGCCGGGTGCATGTGGCTGATATTCGCCCCGGACACGCAAGAGGAGCAGCCGACCTCCGGCTTCAACACCGATCTGCCGACCCCGGAGCAGAACGGCATCGTGTCGGACAAGCGCGACGCCTACATTCAGGAGGAGATGAAGTGCAAACAACAGGACAAGATGCGGTCGTTGCAGGACTTCGCTTTCGAGCTGAACAGAGAGGAGGATTCCGAAGAGCCGCAGCCGCAGGTTACGGTATATGCCGACGAACGACCGCGATATGCGGGGAGGACTTCCGGCAATACGTTCCGCTCGTCGGCCGACGCTTATACCGACATCAACCGACAACTCGGCACCTTCTACACCGATACCTCCGCAGAGGACGAGGAGCGGCAGAACGAGATGCAGGCCCGCATCGAAGAACTGGAACGTCGGCTCGAAGAGGAGCAGGAGCGCAAGAGCGCGCAGGAGGAGCAGGTGGCCTTGCTCGAAAAATCATACGAGATCGCCGCCCGCTACATGAACGCAGGGCAGACGCAACAACCGGCGGTCACAACGGCTCAGCCCTCCTCCGCAACGGATAAGGTCGTTATTCAGCCCGTGAAGCAGGTGCGCCGCAATATCGTATCGTTCCTCGCCGCGCCGATGCCCGATTCGGTATTTCGGGCGGAGTTTGCGAAACCTCGGAACTGGGGCTTCAACACGGTCGGTGCGGAGGAGCATGAAGCCGAACGAAACAGTATCCGCGCCTACGTCTATCGAACGGTAACGATTACCGACGGCGGCGAGGTGTCCTTGCGACTGACGGAGCCGATGATGGCGGGCAATACGCTGATACCTGTCGGAACCGTGGTGACGGGCGCCGCACGAATCGCCGGCGAGCGTCTGAACATAACCGTTTCCGCCGTGCAGGTTTCCGGAGCCGTGATACCTGTCGAACTGTCGGTTTACGACCTGAACGGCAACGAGGGCATTTCCATTCCGCAATCAGACGAGATCAATGCGGTCAAGGAGATCGCGGCCAACATGGGGTCGGGCATGGGCAGCAGCATCACCATCACCGACGACGCGGGGTCACAGCTGCTCTCCGACTTGGGCCGAACTGCCATACAGGGGGTATCGTCGTATGTGAGTAAAAAGATGCGCACGGTGAAGGTAACGCTCAAGGCAGACCACAAAGTGCTGTTGCTGCCGCCGCTGAAATAGTAAAAAACGAGCCACTAAAAAATCCATTTCTCAACCATTAAAAGTAAAACGCCATGAAAAAGATTTTTGTAATGATTTTCGCACTCACGCTGGGCGCGGGTGCAGCAAACGCGCAGGAAGTAACGAACACCGAGGCCGTCGAAGCGACGGAACAGACGCAGGCGGTATCGCTCTGCAAGGAGGTCTATCCCGACACGAAGCGGGACGGCGACCTCTATCACGGCCTCACGCGCAAGCTCTCTTTCGACCGCATGATTCCGCCGCACGGGTTGGAGGTTACCTATAATAAAACAGTGCATATCGTCTTTCCGGCGGCGGTACGCTACGTCGATCTCGGCTCGCCGAACCTGATCGCAGGCAAGGCCGACGGTGCGGAGAACGTCATTCGCGTGAAGGCCACTGTGCGCGATTTCCGCGCCGAGACCAATATGTCGGTCATTACCGAGGATGGTTCGTTCTACACGTTCAACGTCCGCTACGCGGCCGAACCGCTGCTGCTCAACGTGGAGATGTGCGACTTCATCCATGACGGCGAATCCGCGAACCGCCCCAACAACGCGATGGAGGTGTACCTCACGGAGCTGGGGAGCGAATCGCCGCTGCTCGTGCGCCTGATTATGAAGTCCATCCACAAGCAGGACAGACGCGAAGTGAAGCATATCGGCTGCAAGCGATTCGGCGTTCAATACCTCCTCAAAGGCATCCATACCCACAACGGCCTGCTCTATTTCCACACGCAGATCCGCAACGGTTCCAACGTGCCCTTCGACGTGGACTTCATCACGTTCAAGATCGTCGATAAGAAGGTCGCCAAGCGTACCGCCATGCAGGAGCAGGTCATCTTCCCTCTGCGGGCCTACAACTACGCCACGCGCGTGGCCGGAAAGCGAGACGAGCGCACCGTCTTCACGTTCGACAAGTTCACAATCCCCGACGACAAGTGCCTCGTCGTGGAGCTGAACGAGAAGAACGGAGGCCGTCATCAGTCGTTTACCGTCGAGAACGAAGACCTCGTGCGTGCCAACGTCATCAATGAACTCAAAGTGCAGTAACCATGAAGCGGTTTCTGTTTCTTCTCGTCGCGTTGCTTGCCCTCTCTGTGGGGCAGGCCGACGCGCAGCGATGCCTCCCCAAGATGCGGGGCATCGAGCTTCGGGGCGGCATGGCCGATGGATTCTACTCGCACGCCAACCGCGACGATGTGGGCTACTACATCGGAGCGGCGCTCTCGACCTACACCAAAGGCGGCGACAAATGGGTCTTCGGCGGCGAGTATCTGCAACGCTACAACCCCTACAAGGGCACGCGGATTCCGACGGCGCAGTTCACGGCGGAGGGAGGTTTCTATTATAACTTCCTCTCCGACGCCCGCAAGATATTCTTCTTCTACGTCGGCGGCTCGGCGCTCGCAGGCTACGAAACCGTGAACTGGGGCGACAAGGTGCTTTTCGACGGGGCGAGGCTCACCAGCAAGGACGCCTTCATCTACGGCGGCGCGGTGTCGCTCGAAATGGAAGCCTACCTCGCAGACCGCATCGCCCTGACGGTAAACGTCCGCGAACGCTGTTTGTGGGGCGGCTCCACGGGGCATTTCCACACGCAGTACGGCATAGGCGCTAAATTCATCATCGACTGACCATGCAGCCGGATACGATATTGAATACGGATGCCCTTACCGGCCTGCAAGGGCTGCCGGATGAAAGCGTGGACTGCATCGTGACCTCGCCGCCGTACTGGCAGCTGCGGGACTACGGACTGCAACCTATCCTCTTCGGCGGCGACCGCACGTGCGCCCACGAGTACGACGAGTTCAACGTATGTCGTCTCTGCGGCGGCTGGTCGGGAGAGCTGGGGCGTGAGCCCTCGCGCGAGATGTTCGTGGAGCACCTGGTGCGGATCT
This sequence comes from uncultured Alistipes sp., assembly GCA_900552955.1. Lineage (GTDB taxonomy): Bacteria > Bacteroidota > Bacteroidia > Bacteroidales > Rikenellaceae > Alistipes. The sequence goes on along the minus strand of USBO01000002.1, from coordinate 30,767 downwards.
TTGACGAGTGCCGCCGCGTGCTGAAGAAGACGGGCACGCTGTGGGTAAATCTCGGCGATTCCTATTCCAAACACAACAAGTACAACCGTCCGAACGACTGGCCGGGCCGGAAGAATGCCTTTTGCCTCAAAGCGCCGCGCGTGGATATGACCGCCCACCATGTGCCCCACAAGTCGCTGTGCAATATCCCGGGTCTGTTTGCCGAGATGATGATCGGGCAGAGATGGATTCTGCGTAACGAGATCATCTGGTACAAGCCGTCGGTAATCCCTACCTCGGCAAAAGACCGCTTTACGGTGGACTTCGAGAAGGTGTTTTTCTTCACGAAATCCGCGAAGTACGATTTTCGGCAGCAGTTCGAGCCGTATGCTTCCTCCACAATAGTTTGCTATAAAACACCTCTGACATTGAACGGCAAAGGAAAAGAATACCGTCGAATCAGCGGACGTCCGAAAGGAATGATACGCACCGACCCTCGCGGCCGCAATATGCGGTGCGTGTGGCGCGTGCCCTATGAACCGAGTTTCGAGACGCATTTCGCCATGTACCCTTCGCGGCTCGTGGTGACGCCCATCGAGGCTGGCTGCCCGCCGGGCGGTATCGTCCTCGATCCGTTTCTGGGCAGCGGCACGACGGCTGTCGTCGCACGACGGTTAGAACGCTATTACATAGGCATCGAACCGAATCCTGAATATGTAAAAATCGCACAATCCCGGTTGGAGAAAACGAACCTCCGGCCATAATTATTAACCGCTACGAAGTAGCACAAAACCAATTTATCGTATGAAAAACTTAATTCTGGCGGCTGCGGTCGCCCTGGGACTTCTCGTCTCGTGCAACAAGGAAGAGAATGAAATCTACGCAACCTCGAAAGGCGCGGTAGCCACCGTTTCGTTTACCGACGAGGAGCCGACGACGCGTGCGTTCTTCGGCTCTACGGCGGTCGCCGAGCCGTGGGAAAAGACACTCAATACGGTTACGATATTCGTCATCGACCCGTCTGGCGACCTGCTGGTCAAACGTGCGTTCTCATCAGCCGAACTGACGGCCAAGAAAGCGACCTTCGCCCTGCCTAATGTCGTGCCGGGCACCGTCTGCGGATTCTACGTCGTGGCGAACCTCGACATGACGCAGGTCAATAGCAGCGATGTTCTGACCGCTATGCTGGAACAGGATGCCGCCTCGTACAACGGCACCTTCGCCGACGTTTCTACGAAGGCCAAACGCACCGGCGGCTTCGTGATGTCGGGCTTCGCCTCGAAAGCCGTCGCGGCCGCAGGCTCCTCGACCGATGTGGCTATCACGCTCAAACGCACCGTGGCGAAAGTGGCCGTTCAGGTTACACCCTCACCGCAGTTCGGGTCGCTCTATCAAGGCGCCGTGCGGATCAACAGCATCACACTCTCCAAAGGTGCGATGAATACCCCTGTGTTCGATATTTCGCCCGACCCCGGATTTTTCAATTTTTCGACGACGCAGCAGTCGCACGCCGTCTCGGGCAAGTATCAGAACCTTTTTTACCTGTATGAAAGTCCCGCCCGCAACGTCGGCAGCCGCGTGAAGGCGACCATCGATGCGACCTACGACATGGACGGCGACTTCTCGACCGCAGCCGGTCAGTCGTCGATGACCTACGAGGTGGAGCTCGATGGCGCGGCGGGCGGTGAGATTCGCCGAAACGGCTACTACCGCGTAGCCATCACGATCAACGGACTTTCTGGCCACGACGCCTCGCTGACCATCACGCCTGCCGAATGGGAATCGCCCGTGACGCAGACGGTCGAGTTGGGAGCTTAATCAGTAGTGTAACCCGTTTCTGCTCCGGCCCCGTGTCGGGGCGGAAACTTTTAATCGAATCAGTCATGAAGAAAATAGTATGGTTTGTCATACCGCTGCTCGCACTGATGAGCAGTTGTATCAAAGACGAAATGGAGGAATGTCCGTCCTGCAAGGATAAGGTGCGCTTCTCGCTGCAAGTACGCGAGGAGGGCGTGCAGTACGTTACCCGTGCGACGGACGAGCGAACGATGCGCGACGTCAATCTCTTCCTCTACGACCCGCGCGGCGTGCTGCCTGACCGACATTTCTACGTCAATAGCGGCACGGTGGAGTGCTCCGTGCTGCCCGGCCGATACGAAGCATATGCCGTCGTGAACGTCCATCGGGACATGGGTGCGATGACCCATGAACGGTTGCTGAAGGCCAAGATTTCCTCCGCACCATCGTATGAAACGTTGCCCATGTCGGGGCACGCGACACTCACGGTCGAAGACCGAATGTCCGATCCCGTCCTTACCGTACGGCGTGCCGTCGCCAAAGTGGTCTGCAACATCACCATCGAATCGTCAGTCGACTATATGTTGAAACTACAATCCGTGCAGCTCGTAAATGCCGTCGCCTCGACGAAACTGTTTGCGGAAGACCAGGCCGTCGATATGTTCTTGGTGACGTCCCCTTTGAAAATGTCTATCTTGGAGGGACGCAAGGCGACTCGTACGTTCTATATGCTGGAAAACTGTCGGGGCGACGTCCCCTCCATCACAACCCAGCAGCAGAAGTGCGCAGCGAACGCTCCACAAGGTGCAACCTATATACGCATCAAAGCCCAAAAGGACGGGCTGCAAATGACCTACGACGTTTATCTGGGCGAGAACAACACCTCGAACTTCGATGTGCGACGAAATACCGTACAGACACTCGACATTCGGATCAAGGGCGACAACGAAATCGACGCACGCATTCACTCTTTCGAGGTAAAGATCTCCGACGACCTGCCCGATGCTGACTTCAGTCGAGCCGAGGATCGTTGTATCTACGCCACCGGCAAGAAGCTGTCGATTGCTGTCATGGATCGGGAGAAAGCGGGCGACCTCTCGGCCAAGATACGTCTCGTTTCGGGTGCGAGAGGAGCGTTGCAGATCAGCGGACACAGCGTCACGTCCGACATCGCCGTTCCGCTCGGCGGTTCGTCGGACGTGTACGAAATACCGATCGCCTATGATCCCGGAACGGTATATACGAAGGAGAACTCCCGCCTCGTGTACGCGGTTACGGTGAGCAACACGGACGGATACAGCTACACCAAGACCTTCACGCGGGATTTCTACAACATGCTAACGGTCTATACCTACTGGTCAGGCCGCAACAACACGGCCGGAGGGTTGGGGGATGTTAATGCCGTAGCAGAGATCAAAACGTGGACAGGCCCAGCTTTCTATACTCGCCTTCTGTCGCTCGAAGACGGCCCGACGATGCCCGTAGTCGCCAACGACGGCTTCGCGTTCAAAGGATGGTATACAGATAGCAAACTGACGCAAAAGGTCTCGGACGCTAATCCCTATCAGCACCCGATGACTTCGTACTACGATACGCTCTACACGAAAATCAATAGAGAATGGGTGTATATCTATACGGATCTCGACAATGTCAACTTTGTCAGTAATCTGGGATATACGATAGATCGACAGAAACAAGCATTTGTAGTTTTTCCGGCCAGCCGATGTGAGATATCGGGCAAAGAGGGAATAGCCGTCCAAAGATGGTGGAACAATCCTCAAAATACCTATCCGCGACAGGTTGTCGCAACGGGTAATGTTTATGCTTTCACAGCAACCGAGAACCGCACACTATTACCCGATTTCGATAACGAGGTTGAAGTAACGCCGATTACACCGCAAAATTCATGTGATGCCCGGGCTGCAACATCCACCGATTAAACGATCCGATCATGAGAAAGCTGTTTATCCTGCTGCTGTGCGTCCTTACGGCGCACACGGCATCGGCCCAATACACCGCCGTGCGCGTCAATGCGCTGGGCTGGGCGACGGGAACGCTCAACGCGGGCGTCGATGTCGCCGTGGCGCAGAAGTGGTCGGTGGAGTTGTCGGGTTACTGGAATCCCATATCGACCGAGAGCCTGCGCGCCAACATCCTCGCCGCGACGGTCGGCGTGCGCCGCTGGCGCTTCGAGCCGCACGTGGGGCTGTTCTGGGGCCTGCACTCGGCTCTTGCCAAGTACAAGGTCGGCAACCGCCGCAGCCGCTACAACGGCTGGACGATGGGCATAGGCTCCTCGGTCGGCTACTCGTGGATGCTGGCCAAGCGCTGGAACCTGACCCTCGAAGGCGGCGTGGGCATCTACTACATGGACGACCTGCGCTGGCATCCCGACCCGTCGCCCTACGAAGCGATACGCTACGAACATTGCCGCCGCGTCGTCCTCGCACCCTCGAAGATCGAGGCGGCCTTTTCCTACCTGTTCTAAACCCCGACGACGATGAAAGCAATAATGAAACATACCTCCGTCGGCCTGCTGGCCGTGTTGCTGGCAAGCTGCGCGGTAACGTCGCGTTTGGAGCGGCGGCAGAGCCGCGCGCTCGCGGAGTACGCCCCCCGCGAGCAGGCTGCGCCGAAGCCCGTGCAGATGCGGAACTACATGACCGTGCGGCATGACAGCACGACCTACTACATCGCCGAAGCGGCAAAGGACGAGAACGGCGAGACGGTGGCTAACTTCCGCCTCGACGAGGTGGTCGTGGTGGCCAAGTCGCGTACGCTGCCCGAACGCAAGGGCAAGGTGCTGGTCGATTTCGTCGTGCGGCTCCCCAAAGAGTTGCAGGGCGGCTGCCGCAGCATCGTGGTCGTGCCGCACCTGCACAAGGCCGATGGCGCCGTACCCTTGCAGGAGCTCTCCATACGCGGCGGGCTGTTCAGCCGCGTGCAGGATCGCAACTACTGGCAGTTCGCGCAGTACGTCCGTCTGTTTCGGCCCGACGCTGCGGGCGAGCAGCGGGCATTCGAACGCTTCGTAAAACATCCCTATCCCGAGGGCGTGCGCCTCGATTCCATCGTCGAGAGTGCGCACGACCTGTCCTACTACTATTCGCAGGAGGTTCCGACCCGCAGCGAGGGCAAGACGATGTTGCTGACGCTGCACGGCGCGGTCGTGGCGCTCGACGGCAGCCGCTACGACCTGCCGCCCCTCGACACGCTCCGCTACCATATCTCGTCGATGCTCTCCTTCGCCGACACGACGACGCGCTACGTGACGAAGATCATCGAGAAGTATGCCGTAGTGAACGACCGCAATTACCTTTCGTTTCGTGTGAACGACACTCGGATCATCGACACGCTGGGCGACAACCTCGCGCAGCTCGCCCGCATCGAATCGCTGATGGCGGAGCTGGTCGAACAACGCGAGTTCCATGTGGACAGCATCGTCCTCACTGCTTCGGCGTCGCCCGAAGGCAGCTATGCGCAGAACGAGCGGCTGGCGCGCGGACGTGCGGCGGCACTCAAACGACGCCTCGGCCAGCGTTTTGGGCGGCAGGTCGATACGCTGCTCCGCGTGCGGTGGGTCGCCGAAGACTGGGACGAGCTGACACGTCTTATCGCTGCGGACGGCACGATTACCGAGCGCGAGGCGATTCTCGACCTACTCCGCACGATAGGCAATCCCGACCGTCGCGAAGCGGAGCTGCGACGACGCTTCCCGAAGCAGTACCGCGACATCCGCCAGCGGCTCTATCCGCTGCTGCGGGCAGTGAACTTCAAGTACGACCTGCGGCGCGTGGGCATGGTCAAGGACACGATCCACACGACCATGCCCGACACGCTCTACGCTCGCGGCGTGAAGCTGCTGAACGAGCGCGAGTACAACGAGGCGCTGCGCATCCTGCGCCCCTACGAGGATCGGAATACGGCGGTAGCGCTGCTCTCGCTCGGGCTCGACGAGCAGGCTTACGAGGTGCTGTGCCGGCTGAAAGAGGAGGCGACGGTCGAATACCTGAAAGCCGTAGCCTGCGCCCGCATGGGGCGCGTCGAGGAGGGCAAGGCGGCATTTAGTCGGGCATGCGAACTGCAACCCGGCTTCGAATACCGGGGTAACCTCGACCCCGAAATACGCGAACTTATAACGACACGATGACGATGAAACGAAGGATCAAATACGGCCTGCTGGTATTGGCCGCAGCGGCGGGGTGCATGGGGTGCGCCAAGCTGCATGAAGAGATAGACGAGCGGTATATCGAACGTCCGCAATACGACATCGAGATCCCCGCGCCGCCCGTGTGGGATTCGATCCCCCAACCCGACACCCCGATAGGCAAATGATGTGAAACCCGTAAAGAGAAAACGACATGAAGAAGATAAAAGGATTTCTGATGCTTGCACTCGCGGCGGTCGGCGCGCTGCTGACCGCCTGCGACGATGAACTGGACGTAAAACAGGCGTATGCGTTCCATTTAGAGACCATGCCCGTGCAGACGCGCATCGTGCGCGGAGAAACGGCCGAGATACGCTGCACGCTCGTTCGGGAGGGCGCATACGACGGAGCGCGGTACACCATCCGCTACTTCCAGCCCGACGGCAAAGGCGAACTCCGCATGGACGACGGGACGCTGTTCCTTCCCAATGACCGCTATCCGCTCACGAAAGAGGTGTTTCGGCTTTACTACACCTCTCGGAGCGATGACCGTCAGGTGATCGACGTGTATATCGAGGATAACATGGGGCAGATTACCCAAAACTCGTTCTCGTTCCAAAACGAACGTGAGGAGGACGAATCGTAGTCCGAACAAATACGACAGAAACGCCCGGAAACGGGCGTTTCCTAATAATAAAGCCTTATGACAGACCAAGAGAAACAACATACCCGACGCAGAGAAAACTATGAACAGGCATTGGAACGATGCGACGGCTATGCGCAAACGAAGAACTTTCTGGAAAGCATTCCGCTTGAAGATATGACGCCGCGATTGGCGGAGTCGATCTTCATGAAGGATCCCGAATTGTTTTACCGTATCCCCGACAAATTCAAAGATCGGGAACTATGCGATACGGCTGTGCGTTATGATGGAAGTTTTCTGAAATATGTTCCCGAAGCGATGAAAACAAGAGAGTTGTGCATGAAAGCCATCCACAACACTCCGTATGCCATCCAGCACATTCCCGCGTCGATGAGAAATTCTGAAACATATCTGCACCTCGTGCGGGAGAATCCTCGCAACTTAAGAGGTATCCCGCGCGCGAATCGGACTGCCGAGATGTGCCGGATTGCATTCGCCAACACCTACGGCAAAGACAAAACGGACTACTCGGTCATTGCGGCGCTGACCGATCCGTCGATGCTCTACCAAGTGATTCACGACCAAGAAGACCCTCGTAAAATCAGGTTTCTGATGGACATTGTGCATCTCAATTCCGAGTTGATAACCCCGAAAGTGGCTTTGGAAGCGGTGCGTAAGAACGGAGAAGTGCTGAACAGCGTACCATCGCATTCCATCACGGCAGAGGTCGCTGAAGCCGCCGTCAGGAACTGGCCCGAGGCGATTCAATGGGTTCCGCGCAAACTCCGCACCCCCGATATTTGCCTGCGGGCGGCAACATGTCGACGGGAGTTGTCAGTGTATGTTCCCGATAAGATTGCCAAAGAGCGGAACATCTATTCTTTCCATCGCAGAGTGGAAGAACTGCTGCGCCAGCCCCTCGATTATCACCGATATAAAATGCTTTATGAGGGAAAGCCCGTATGCACGGAGTGCGTATGGACGCGTCACGGCGTTATCGACTATTGTGAGGTAAATTATAACCCGAATAAAAACAGACTGGGATTACGCATCCTTACTGAATCCGCATATCGGGAACGGCAGGAGCAGGCTCGAAAGTCGGAACAAGCACAACGAAGCGATACGGGTACCGCATTGCGACGGCCTCCGCAGAAAGTACCACAAAAGACGAAACGGGGATTGAAATGGTAAAAAACGTCCTGTTTATCACGCAGAGCCAAAGGAAATCGCTATATTTGCACACGAATTGTTCGGCAGAATAAAGCGGAATGCAGCAAGTACGCCGGACAGTTCTGCATACGGAAGGAACACATTATGGTGGGGCATTGAAAACAGCCAAATTTTAATCCACTCCAAGATAATGGGTAGTTCTCTTCTTTATCGTCGTATCTATATGCCACAAGCATGTACGATAACTGGCGTGAGAAGAAATTATCTATCGAGTGGATAGGTGCTTGGCTGTACCGCAATGCCGGTATTTAACGTACTCTCACGCCTTTTCGTATGGTTTTGCACCTCTAAAAAGACGCATATGGCAGCGAGACGACAAGAAAAACCGAATGACTACAGCTTCATGGCGGACGAGTGGCAGCCGTTGATTGACATGTACCGTCTGACGATTGATGACGATAAAATCGTTATTCCTCTAAATCCCGATTACGGCGTACTTCACAATGACGGTGTGATCCGCTTCGACGACATCGCCAAAATCTCTGTCGATCGCGCTTTTATCAATATCTTCGTCCGTGATGGCTACTTGTTCTCTTTCTACCGAGGAGAACCGCTTTTGACCTGCACTCGAAACACCTCTTTGTAAGGTCGGAATTATCGGCTGCTGCGAGGATGTGCCGATAATTATGGCAATCGAAAAATCGGACGATGAAAACCGTCCGATTTTTTTGCGCCGTATGTAACGCCGCCGCCCTGTTATCGGGGCGGGTGGCGTCGTCGTTCCCGCAAGGCGAGCAGCTGTTTCAGCATGTAAGCGTGGTTTTCGCCTACGCTATGCCCCGACGGCATTTTGTAGGGGCTGTTCATGCAATCGCGGCATTGACGGATTGCTGCGGCGAGGTTATCCACTTTGATAACCTCGCCCGTAATGTCTCGGATAGTCAGTTCCATAATCTATTCTTCGATGTTCGCAATCGGCATATGCCACACCAGCCACGCCCGAACAGAGGTCATGTTGTATTCAGAGGTAATGACCGCTCGGCATTCGTCGATAGGCGTGAAACGGGTACTCTCGTAGTTATCGACCCACTCTTTAAGCGTTTCGACACCCCACGTTTCGGGGTCGTCGAAAAAGTCGTCCAGCGTGCGGATAGGCTCCGCGAACGTAATGATAAGAGTTTCGTAATTCATAGGGCGATTATTTATTAGTTTTCTTATTCAGCCACTGGTCGCGTCTGCGTCGGCACTCCTCCAAAGTCGGAGCGACGCACGAGAACAATTCGCCGTCCGTGTGGCGGTAATCGTATTGGCAGAACCGCTTCTTCCTCCTACGGGCGAAGGCAGGGGTGAAATACTCGTGTCGCTCCTCTCCCGTCGGGCATACCGACACGCCGTTTACCGTCATCTTCGTTGTTTCCATTGTTGTCGTTGTTTAAGGGGTTAAAATTCAGTTTTCAATAGTCTGTTTCTAAACTGCTGCGTCGGGTCGCTGGCCTTGCGCTGGTGTACCCACAGATGGTGCGAGCCGAAGCCATAGACGAAATAGTCATCGAGCGGAACTCGGTTTTTCAGATTATCGATGCCCTGCCGCAGTTCGGTTTCGCTGCCGGCGAGAAGTATCGTGTCTATCAGTCGGAGGAAAATTTCCGCCACCTCGTCGCAATAGGGACAGAAGAAAGATTCAATCGTTACGTTCATAGTTAGGGTATTTTATGCGGTTTGTTATGCGGTCATTCGCTGCTCTATTTGCGGCATGTTACGCCTTACGAGGTTCACGATGCTGTCGTGGTGCTCAGTCTGCGAGTTGTGCACGCCGCGGCTTTGCACGACTTTGAGGGTATCCAATGCCACCTCGACCGTCTCGACACGCCTGCCGCAGACGGTCGCCGAAAAGATCAGCGAGTTCGGTTTTTCGTAGTAGGCATTGGTAAACACGCAGTGGTGCATGGCGTCGCCCTCTTCGATGAACTCCCGCACGCTCTCCAATACGCGCACGGAGAGGTCGCCATCGACAAAGACTAGCCCGAAAAAACGGGATTTGAGGTCGCGATACTGCTGTTCCTCCTCGGCGGCGCGGCGTTTGCGTTCCAACAACTGCACGCGCTCCTGCCGTGCTCGTTTCTTTTCGACAAGGCGGTCATGAGCAGCTTGCAGGTCGGCGGGGCAAACATACTTCGCGTTGTTGGTGTCCTTGCCGAAATGACGGAGCAGGTCGATGTAGTCGCGCCACACGGAAGCGTCCGATACGATGTAACCGTTGCGCAGGCAGATTTTGATTGCCGACCAATAGTCCGCGATATTCCACGATTGGTGGTCCGCGAAATAAGACAGCAGCGAAATTTGTCCCGCCTTCAACAGCGTTTCAGCCTGCGGCGAGCGAAGAATAGCCGTAAAGAGGTCGAACGGCAGGATTTTATGGTATTCGCCCGCAAATCCGTTGCGGCGCAATTCGGGGATGATGCGCTGGCGCGGATAGGTAGCGCACGGGACTATATTGTAGGCGTTGGTTCTATTATTGCCGCGCACCTCCATATCGCCTTCAATAAACCACAAGTCGCAGTAGCAAAACGACATCACGCGGGGAAGGGCGATGGTTACGACCTTGCCGTCGGGAGCAATCCACCGCTGCACTACCTCGTCGATGGAATACTCGGCTGTCTGTCCGACCTTTTGGGTAGCTTCGACAAGGTAGAACCGAATAATTTGATACTGCCTACAGGTCGTGATAACGGAGTAGTAAGATATGGTGCGGAACACCCGTCTGCGGGTCTGCAAGACCTGCAACGCCGTACCGCAATGCGGGCAAGTGCATTCGCAAAGGCTGTCGGCTAACGCCCTGTCGCCTTGCCACGAATGACCGCACTCCGTGCAGGCGATGATACCCTTTGCCGACCTGCGGCCGATGTGGTCGCAGCAATGACGGAACGCATGATTCTTCTGCGCTTCGGTAATACGGGGCAGATGGCGGCTCAATCGTACTACCTCGATTTGTATCTGTGTCTTCGGTTTCATAGTGGTGTTCTGCTTTTGAATTAGAATAACAGGTTCATCTGCTTGTCTGCGTCGGTCTGCTTCTTGGCGGCGGGCTTGCGCTGCGTCATACGCGCATAGGCTTCGCTTTCGGCGCGCTTCATAGCGTCGCGTCGTGCCTGCTGCTTCTCCTCCTCGGTCAGTTCGATGGTATGATTGACCACGACGCGGCAGTTTACAGGCTTGCCGACCTCGATGTCGGGCTCGTCGTAGTAGTGGAGGGCCATAGCGTAGATTTCCTCGTCCGCGAAGCCGTGGCAGCCGCTCGCCTGCACTTGGTTCAGAATGTAGGTCGTGCAGTCGTCGATGTTCTTCTTCGGGTCGGCGTAACGCTCGGCGAAAAGTTCGTCGGTTTCTGCCCGCTGCTCCAAATAGGTGCGTATCGTCTGCTTGAAGTAGTCCGTTGCTTTATTCTCTCGTACCATAATCGTCTTTTTTGCGGGGCGGTTTCCCGCCCCTTGTTCAACCTTATTCGTTCTTGCCGATAAGTCGGCGTACTTGCTCCTCCTTGCTCTTTTGGAATATCCAACCCGCCTTCTTCTCTCCCTTGTGGATCAGTCGGCTGTTGAAGCGTCCGCCGAGGGCGGATAACTCCGTCTTGATGGGCTTCGTATCGCCGAATACGGCAATCGCCTTATCGGAGTATTCCACGATGACGAAATCACCCTGCACGACCGTTTCGGGACGCTTGTCCGACCGCTCCGCAGTTGCGTTCGACAAGCGAATATTGGCTTCGTCACCTGCGGTGTAGGCCAGCATATCAATAAATCCCTTACGGGTATAGTATCTCATTTTGTGGATACTCCACCCCGAATCAGGGCTTTTACCGAGCGTGAAGCAGGGGTAACGGTGTTCATAATCCTTGTTATATACGGCCAAAGACGCCGTTTCGGGCAGATTCCGCGCGGCCCTGCGCAGTTCCCCGAAGCCGTTGCGGGTGGTGGTCGAGAAACCCAGAATGACGGTGCGGACGCTTTGCGTTTCGCGGCATTCATACGACGGGTCTGTGAAGTGCGTTTCGTTGAGTTCGGCGAGGATTACCCCCTGCACGTTTTCGGGCATAATATTCTCCAGCCGCTCTGCCCCGATTCGCGCAATACGGTCGTGCTCGGCTTGGGCTTGTGCTTCAGCATCGGCTTTCTCCGCTGCAAGTCGTTCGGCCTCCGAGGCAAGGGCTGCCACTTCGAAAGCGTCCATAAACTGGGGGGTCTTGTCGTCGTAGTATTTGCCGATACCGTACTGGCAGGAGAGCGGTTGCAGAATGTGTGTGCAACGGATTTCTTTCGTGTCGAGGTCTATCATGTGATACATGTAGCCGTCTGCGGTATGTTCCACTTTGTAGACTACATATCGGTTCATTGACATGCACGGCCCGTAACCGATGACGATTTGATTCTCCTTGACTACCTGCACGGTCGTGTCTGTGGTCGTGCCGCCGAATAATGAAATGTACTTTGCCATATCTGTAAGTGTTAGAAAATGCGTGTGATAAGGAAATAGAGGAAGCCGATGAGAGCCACGAAAGAAACCAGCCCGCGAAGAATACCCAGCAGGATATTACGACAGAACACGAAGCCCAAAACGACCCAAAGGAAGCCCTCGCCCCACGTGTAGAAGCCCCACGCAATAACGCCGAGCAGCAGCCACGCCGTCCAACTCGACCCTATGCCAAGTGGAAGGGTGGAGGATTTCTGTTTCCGTTTATTTTTCTCTGTGCTTCTCATAATCTTCGACTTTTTTTTATGCCGTAGCGGAGCCGGTATGGATGGAATCTGTTTCAGTAGCTTGAAAGGTTCGGGGTTAGCTCACGACAAGATTTTTGCGGGAAATACGCTTTGGCCGATGGACACAAGGAAGATTTTCCGCAAAACCGCCGTGCGCCCGATCTTGCACGAGCGTAAAGCCCGAGAGTACCTTTGCTACTGCAACAGATTCATCCGCTCTATGCCGGCCCGCATAGGATTTAGAAATCCGAGGAGAAGATTAGAGAATGAGAAGCGCAGAAAAAATCTATTGTACGGCGATTGGAATTTTCATAGTCGCCGGACCCGAGCGGACCGAAGCAATACAGGATAGTGTGGCGATAGCGTCTTTTGCTGCCACATCGAAGCCAATTGTACGCATGGCCCAATTGAAAGACAAGGAGTTATTTCGGGAAACGTTATCTTTGAGAATCCGGGAAAGCAAAATAGTTAAATATGGAAATAGTATGTATTGAAGCGTCGGTTTTCGAGGCCATGTGCGAGCGCATGAAGTCCATCGACGAGAAAGTCGATGTGCTGCACCGTAAACGGACCGACCTGCACTTGAAGAAGTGGCTGGATAACCAGGAAGTCTGCGATATGTTGGGTGTTTCCAAGAGAACCTTGCAGACGTATCGTGACGATGGTGTGCTGCCGTTTACCAAAATCAAACACAAAGTATTCTATAAACCCGAGGATGTGCAGAGGTTCATCGAGGCGGCGCATCATCCCAATACGCCGATACGATGAAAGGGAATCTGATAGACGGCAAGGACGTCCGCGTAACGGATTTTTTCCAACGGGCGGAGAAGGCCCTCAAGACATTGGATGAACTGGTGAAGACGACCCAGTATTCGTTCGACGGGCAACGTTTTCTCACGGATAGGGAGTTGTCTCAACTCTTGAAGATCAGCCGACGGGCCTTACAGGCATACCGCACGGCAAAAATCATCCCTTACTACCTGATTAGCGGTAAGGTGATCTACAAGGAATCGGAGATACAGCGGATGTTGGAGGACGCGCGCCAAAGAAGCCTGCACGAGCAAGAGCTGGTATGACAATCGAGGCGGCCTTTCGGGGCCGCCTCGCTCTTTAATTGATGCTCGTATTCGTCGTCGGCATCCTCCAAACGACCTCGGGCGTGGTCGCCCGCTCGATGATCCAACGTCTGAAAACCGAGGCCTCTCGCGAATCGAGCCGAAAGGCCAGCGCTGTAATCATTTCGAGCGAGTAAACCTCGACCGAGCTGCCGTCCTTATAGAGCTTCATGCGGCAAGTATCTTCTTCGCGCAAAATGCCGCTCTGGCGGATAGAGCGGATGTTGGCTCCGACGGCCGATACGAAGACACAGAACAAATCGGCGATCTGGTGCTGCGTCAGCCACACGCCGCCGCTCGTCGGACGAAGGATCACTCGGCCGTTTTCGATGGTTATGGGTTGCGTAGTCATCTTCATCTTTTTTAGCGTTGAAATATAGTTAATTATTCGTTCTTCTGCAACTGCGGCGTATGGGGCGTGCCGGTTTTCCGGTCGGCCGTTCATCGTAAAGTTCGACGGGCTGCTCCCGCATACTGTTTTTCAGTCGGCGCATGTCCTCCTCCACCTTCCTGTCGGTCACGTGGGCGTAGATTTGCGTGGTGACGATTCGTTTGTGCCCCATCATGCGGCTGACCGTTTCGATCGGCACGCCCAACGAAAGCGTAATGTGCGTTCCGAAATTATGGCGCGCCTTGTGAAAGGTCAGATGCTCGATGCCATAGAAAGCACCCAGTCGTGGCATAAGTTTTTGTAACTTATGGTAGGAGCAAATTGGCAGCAACCGTTCGTCGGTGCGTTCCGCCCGGTATTTTTCGAGGATGCGCCGCGGCAACTCCAACAGCGGCACGACCGATTCCGTATCGGTCTTCTGCCTCCGTATGCGAATCCGCAGCGAGCCGTCCTCCGCCCGTTCGATATGTCGGGCCGAGAGGCGGCGCAGATCGGCATAGGCCAGCCCCGTAAAGGTCGAGAAGATGAACCAGTCGCGCGCACGCTGCAACTCGGGGTCGGCGACCGGCTCTGCAAGCAGCCGTTCGAGGTCTTCGGATTTCAGATGGCGGCTCGTACGTTTGGGCAATTCGGGATGTAGGTCGCGGTAGGGGTCGCAGCGCAGCGTCCCCTGACCGACGGCCCGGCGGGTCATCTTCTTCAATCGGTAGAGGTGCTCGTGTACGGCTTTCAGCCCCAAGCCGCGCTCCGTGCGCAGGAACAGATCGAACGCATCGTAGAACGTCGCGTCGAGACTGCGCAGCGCAATGTCCTCCGCTGCGTATTCTTTCCGTACGAACGCCGCGAGGTGGTTGTAGGAGTTCCCATAGCTGGTGAGGGTCTCTTTCGTGCGGTCGATGCCGACCCGTTTGCCGAACTCCTCGTTGTGCTCCCGAAACAGCGCCAGCAGCATCGTAGGCTTCTGCCCGATGCCCTTCACGGCATTCTTGACCGCTTCGGCCGTCACGAAGCCGAGGTCGCGGCGGATGCGTTCGTAATGACTGCGGATGATCTCCGTAAGACGGTCGATCGCACGGTTTACCTCCGAGGCGTTGCGGCTTTTGCCGTCGGCGCGACCCGTCGTCGGATTCCAGAGCGCGGGGTCTACCTTGACCTTCGTACCGATCTGTTCGGAAGCGGCGTCGATGCTGATTTTGCATAGGAGCTGACACATACCGTCTTTGCGGACTTTCGTGCGGTTGATATAGAACAGCACGGCGAATGTGCTGCGGCGTTTCGTAGGTTTGTTATCTGGTTGCATAGCGATTTCTGTAATGGTTATTGAACTAAATGGCGACGCTTGGGAACCGTTCTGCGATACGGCCGTCGAGCTGACGGGTATCGGTTTCGATTTTGCCGTCGGTCACTTCGGCGTAAATCTGCGTCGTGTCGATGCGGCTGTGCCCCAGCATGCGGCTGACCGTTTCGATAGGCACACCGTGCGAGAGCGTGATCTCCGTCGCATAGGTGTGGCGCGCCATATGAAAGGTCAGCTTGCGGTCGATGCCGCAGAGGGTGGCGATCGCTTTCAAGGAGAGGTTGATCGTGCTGTTGCAGTACATCGGCAGCAGCTTGTCGTCCGGCGCAAGGCCGTCGTACTTATCGAGAATCCGCAGCGGCAGGTCGAGCAGCGGAATCTCGAACTCCACATTCGTCTTTTCCCGTGTCGCCTTAATCCATACTGTTCCGTCTTCGGCCGTTTCGAGGTTCGCGTCAGTCAGCCGGCATAGGTCGCCATAGCTGATCCCCGTATAGCATGAAAAGAGAAACAAATCGCGGATATGGTACAGATTCGGCGACGGAAGCGGCGTAGTCATCAACCGATGCAGCTCCTCGCGGGTCAGGTATCGCTGCTGGCGACGCGGGCGCTGCGGTTCGTATTCGGCGAACGGGTCGGTCGTAAAGATTCCCGAAGCGATGGCCTTGCCGACGACCGTTTTCAGACGCGACATGAACAGCACGATCGTCGAGGGAGCCAAACGCTGCTCCGAACGCAGATACAGATCGAATCGTTCGATCAACGACCGGTCTAAAGCCCTGAACGGCATATCCGTCAGATTGAACTTCGCCGACAAAAAACGGGACAGGTGCTTAAACGTATTCTTGTAGCACGCTGCGGACTTCGCGGAGCGATCGACCCCGACATGCTTCTCGAAGCGCTCGATAAACCGTCCGAAATGACCGAGCAGCGTCTCCTGCCCCGACGCCATACCCAGCAGCCGGCATTTGATCTCCTCGGCCGTCACCCGCGCATGAACGGCCGACAGCTCGCGGCAAATGGCGATAGCCGAAGCCCGCATTTCATCCAGCCGTCGGTTGATTTCGACCGCCGCGGCGCTTTTCCCCTTCATGCGTCCCGACGTCCACAATGACCACGGGGCAGTGAGCTTCGTGCCGAAGACGCACGTCGAGCCTCCCACGGCAAGACGAGCCATTACGGGGCAACGACCCGCGGCATCCGGTTCGTTCACTTTCGTGCACCTTTTCTCGCCTCGGCAAAGTGCGAACGAGTTCGCCTCTGCCCTCGGCTTACCGAAAACGTTCTTTTTAAGGTAGAACGAGACCTTTACTTCCTCCTGTTTCATAACCCTGACACCTGTTTGCAAAATTAACTGATATAGAGCTATTTGAAACCATGAAAAATGCAGCCGAATATAGAAACAAAACCCTCATTCGGTGCTTTGCCCCCGTCTTTTTACTCCCGAACCGAAAAAAAAGCTACTTTTGTAATCGGGATGCGAGGAGAATCGAAGGCACAGCGAACCAGCGATCGAATCGGGCAGCCGACGGCCTGCGAAACGGGCGTTATCCGACCCTTGAAAAGGGCAACGGATAAGTAGCATTCAGTCGTTCCATGTTCGGATTCCGGCCTCTTTTTCGGTGTTAACCAGTCTGCGAAGCCTATAGCCGAATGAAGCTGCCAAATTCTGACTTACAACACGTTAACATTATTTGACTTACCATTGCGCTGCTCTCGGATTTTCTTCGTATCTTCGACCGGAATCGTTCAAAAAAAGATGATACTATGATCTCGTTGTTCGGAAAGAAGGAGGCGCCGGTCTATCCGGCCGATACGCTCACGGCGCGCGACGGGCGGCCGATCGTCGTCACGTTCTTCAAACATGCCTCGCTGGCCGTCGATTTCGACGGACGGCGCATCTATGTCGATCCGGTGGGGGAGTATGCCGACTATGCGCTGCAGCCGAAGGCCGACGCGGGGCTCGTGACCCACTCGCACTACGACCATCTCGACCGTGCGGCCGTCGAGCGGCTCATGACCCCTGCGACGGCTGTCGTCTGCGACCGGACGTCGGCCGAGGCGTTCGACTTCGACTGCCATACGATGACGCCCGGGGCGTCGGCCGAACCCTTCGAGGGGATGCGGATCGAGGCGGTCGCGGCTTATAACACCTCCGAAGGGCACTTGCAGTTCCATCCAAAGGAGCGTGAGGATTGCGGCTATGTGCTGACGCTGGGCGGTACGCGCATCTACATTGCCGGCGACAGCGAGCCGACGCCCGAGATGCTGGCGCTCGAGGGGATCGACGTGGCGTTTCTGCCCGTCAATCAGCCCTATACGATGACCGTCGATCAGGCGGCCGATGTTGTGCGCAGGCTGCGTCCCGCGATCTTCTACCCCTATCACTACGGCGAGGTGGAGACCGTCACCGATCTCGACCGTCTGGGGCGCGAGGTGGCCGGACTGACCGAAATGCGGGTGCGTCCGATGGCGTGAAGCGGCACGGACGGAACCGGGGAGCGGCCGTCTTGCACGGCCGCTCTTTTTCGATGGGGGCTTCCGGCGCCGAAGTGCCCGCTCCCGTTCCGGCAGAATGATCCCCGCAGCGCACCGAACGAAAAACCGCCCGCTCGCTGCGGACGGTTTTTCATGGATGTCGGGGCGGCCCTTCGGGGATTCGCCCGTGGCGGCTGCCCGCTATCTCTTCGCGGCGGGGCAGTCGGCGCACTTTTTGTCGCAGGAGGCCGCTTTGCAGCCCTCCTTATGATCCGGACAGCACTCCTTATGCTCTTTGCAGCAGCTCTGGCCGCACTTTTTGTCGCAGGGAGCCGCTTTGCAGCACTTGGCGGGGCAGGCTTCGGCCTTCACGCGAATCTTGGCGAAGCCCTTGACGAGCCCTGCGTTGTCGTTTTTCGAGGCATCGTAGACGACGGTGACCGTTTTGGAGGGGACGTCGACCTTGACATCCTTCACACCCTTCTCGAAGGGGATATTGTCCATGATGCGCTTGGCGCAATGCTCGCAGTCGATGTCGGTCTTGAAGACCGTCGTTACGGTCGACGCCTTCTTGGCATCCTTTGCGCTGGCCGAGCCGATGCCCAGCCCCAATGCTGCCGCGAGGCAGACGAACAGAATCTTTTTCATAGTCGGTAATTGTTGGTTTGTTGATAATTAATAAAGGTTCCACCGCAGGCCGATATAGAACTTGCGTCCCATGAGCGGCCCCCATACCACCGATGAGTTGAAGGCCGTGGTGTAGGGGTGGGCGGCGTTGAGGATCGGATGCTCCTGCCGGTAGTTGCCGATGTTTTCGCAGCCGAGGTAGAGGTCGAGTTTCTTGATCTTGCGGCTCACCTGCGCGAAGAAGATCGGATAGCGGGGCGACAGCTCCGTCACGGTCGGATCGCCCGTCTGCGACGGCAGCCGCATCGGGCCGTTGAGCTGCGCCGTGGCATCGAACGTCCAACGGCGGAACCGCGTGGCGTACTGAATGTTGAGCAGCGCCTTGTAGCGGCTTACCAGCGGCCGTTCGACCTCCGTGCGTCCGCCGTCGGGCCGGTCGAGCGTCATCGACGAGTCGGTGTAGCGGTAGGTGGCGAAGATGTCGAGCCGCTCGACGGGCGTCCAGTTGAAGTCGACCTGATAGGTGTCGGTGTAGGAGCGGCCGTCGGTGTTGTAGAACATCACCTCGGTGGCGTTGTACTCCTGGTCGGCCACGACCTGATTGTAGAACTGCGTGCGGAAGTAGTCGACGCTCAGCGTGGCGTCCTCGGGCTTTACGAGTCCGAACGACTGCGTGAGGCTGCCGCCCACGGTCAGCGCCTTCTCCATGCGGTCGAAGCTGCGGTAGAACGTGTGGAAGTCGTAGTCGCCGTCCCAGGTATGTCCCCCGAAGGCGAAGCGGCGGCCCGTGGCCAGCATGCCGATGTTGTCCGTGACCAGATTGGTCGAGCGGTAGCCCAGACCCGCCGAGGCGCGCAGCGTGAGCAGCCGCGTGATGTTCCACTTGATGTGGCCGCGCGGCGTGAAGTAGAACTTGTCGTAGAACGAGTTGTAGTCGCCGCGGGCGCCCGCCACGAGCGAGAATCTGTCCTTGACGGCGTAGGTGTATTCGGCGTAGAGGCCCGCCTCGTTCTCGTCGTGATCCAGATCGTAGCTGCGTCCCGTGATCCGGCTGTCGGAGACGAAATCGTTGACCAGCCGTTCGTTGAACGATTGCAGATGGGCCGAGACTCCCATGATGAGCGACGAGCGGTAGGTGAAGTAGTGGCTGTACATCGCGTTGAGCGACACCGAGTTCTCGTTGCCGGAGTAGTCGTTGAGCCCGAAGTAGGAGCTCTCGTCGAAGTGGTCGAAGTCGGCCACGAAGGCGATGTTGGAGCGCATTTCGTCCTGTTCGTCCTTGTCGTAGACCGCCGCCCCGACGGGCATGCCGAGCTTGACGTAGCCGTTGAAGCCGCGGTTGCGGATCTGCGAGCCGTAGAGCGCGCCGTCGTCCAGCGCGATCTCACGCAGCCGGTCGCGCATCGAGTTGCGGTAGTCCATGCTGCCGCCCAGGCGGTTCTCGGCCGTCGCCTTGAAGCCCCAGCGCAGTTGCAGCCCGTTGTCGGCGGCGTAGAGCCAGCGGTTGGCCACGTGCATGGCGCGCGCCTCGGGCAGGTCGCGGAAGCCGTCGTGGTTGTGGTCGTAGGATTTGGTGTCCATCGAGCCGTGCGCCAGCACGATGGTCGTGAGCTTCTTGTCGCGCGTCACGGGCAGCGCCGTCGAGAGGTTGAGCTCGGGTTTGAGCTCGTCGTCGAAATAGAGGTTCACGAAGAGTCGCTCGTCGTCGGTCGGCTTGCGGTGTTCGAGGTTGATCTGGCCCGTGATGGCCTCATGGCCCGCCGTGACCGACGAGACGCCTTTCGACACCTGGATCGAGTTGAGCCACATGCCCGGCGTGTAGCTCAGGCCGTAGGGGGCCGAGAGTCCGCGCATGACGGGACGGTTCTCGTCGAGAATCTGGGTGTAGGTGCCGGCCAGACCGAGCATCTTGATCTGCCGTGCGCCCGAGATGGCGTCGCTGTAGCCGACCGTCACCGAGGCCGAGTTTTCGAACGACTCGGCCAGATTGCAGCAGGCCATCTTGCAGAGGCCCGCGAACGAGATGGTCTCGCCCTTGAGGATGCCGTCGCGCTTGACGTAGTTGCCGCCCAGCGTGCTCTCCACCACGACGCCCTCGATGTCGACGCCCTCGGACCGGAGCCGGAAATTCTGCTCGGCCACGCCGTCGGCGATGCGGATCGTGTCGTTGACGTAGCCCAGATAGGAGGCCACCAGCCGGTCGTAGTTCTTGACGCGGTGGACGGCGTAGGCGCCCGTGGCCGAGGTGCTGGCGCCGATCGTCGTCTCGGCCCAGTAGACCGAGGCGCCGACGAGCGGATTGTTGTCGGCATCGGTGACGATGCCGCGCACTTCCTGGGCCGTTGCATTGGCTGCAAGGCACGCGAGGAATAAGAGTGATAGCGATTTTTTCATCTGTGTTTCCTGTTTGTGTGACATAAAACATGCTCCGGCCCGTCGTGCGGGGCGGACGCGGGGGTTCTATGCCATGACAGGAGGTGCGCGCAAACCTTTGTGCAGGAGCGATGGTGCGGCGGCGAGCGGAACTTTGCGCTGCGTGTGCCGTGCCGTGTGTGCCGGCAGCACCGCTGCGTCGGGTGCGCTCTGCAACCGAAACGGCGGCAGGACGGCCACGGGCGCGTGCTGCTGGCGGTGCGAGGCGTCGGCGGCCGATGCGACGTAGAGTAGGCGGTCGGCCTCGCCGTGGCCCGCGAGGCAGTTGCAGCGCACCGAGGCTTTGTGGTGCGCCGCGCAGGCGCCGCAGTCGTGATGGCAGACGTGCTCCACGCCGTGGAAATCGTGCAGATGATCCCAGATCAGCCACGCGTCGCCTCCCACCGAGCCGGTGTAGCTCAGCAGCAGGACGAGGAGGTAGAGGATCCGGCGCAGTTTCATCGTGCGGGCAGATTAGATCAGTTTGCAGTCGCGCAGTTTACCGACCCACGCCGCGGCGTCGCGGGCGGCCGTGGCGGCGTCGATCGCATAGCGTTCGGTGAGCAGGCGTGCCGCGTCGTCGACGGTGAACTCCTTGCCGACGAGGGCGTTCCAGAGGTAGAGCGCACTTTCGTTGAGCGAGATGATCCGCGTCATGTCGACACCCTGACGGCCCTGCATGATGACCACGTGCTCGCCCGCCATCTCCCGAACCTTGTATTCTTCACGAATCTTCATCGTTGGTCGATACTTAACGCAGCAAAAATAGCAAAAATTATCCGTTCGTCCCAATTTTTCGCCGGTTCGTTGCGCCTCGGCCCTCAATATTTCAGCGCGCGGAGCGTCGCTTTGCGTGGGGCGTCGATGCGCAGGCTCTCGCACCCCTTCTGCAACGCCTTGTTGTGCACCCAGCGGTCGAGCCGCCGCTCGGCGAAGTAGGGCAGCGTGCGGTCGAAGTGCTTGACGAGCGCCACGCTGAAGGCCCATGCCACGGCCATGTCGATGTAATAGGTTCCGGCGGGCAGCGCGGCCAGCCGGTCGAGGCGGCAGGTGTCGAACCGCTCGCCGAGAAAGTGCGCGAGCAGCGTCACGACCCCGAAGCGTACGGTGTAGGTGTGTCCGTCGGCGAGCCATGCGTCGATGCGCGGCAGGACGGCCTCAGGATCGCGGCCGAGCGCTTTCATGCCGCAGGCCGTGATGTCGCAGGTCGCCCAGTTGTCGATGCGGGGCAGGAAGCCTTCGAGCGCGGCGAGCGCCTCGTCGGGCCGGCGGAGCTGCCCCAGCAGGATGCCGTGGAGGTTGTTCTCGTCGTAGTAGCGGTGCGGAAGCTCCGCGAGGAAGGCGGCGGCTTCGGGGGTGCCGCGCAGCGAGCGGGCCAGTTGCCGCAGCTGCGGAATGCGGCAGCCCAGTATGCGGTCGGGCGCGACGCCCGGGGTGAGGCGGGCCGTGAAGGCGGCGTTGGCGGGGTCGGCCAGCGCCAGGAGACGTTCGGCGACGGTCATTGCGGTCGGTCGGGTTTCAGATAGTCGTCCATGAGGCGCTGCAACTCCGCCATGGCTGCGGGCGAGGCGAAGATCTCGCGGAAATCGGTGTCGGAGGGGGATTCGTAGTGCTTCGCCGCGAAATCTTCGAATCCCGCGGCGTCGTTGCAACACACCTGCGTGCAGCAGGCGTAGGGCTGCCCCACGGCGCTGCGGCCGCTGGCGGCGCAGTAGCACATCTGGGCGGTCAGGTAGCCCGCCAGCGGGTTGGGGTGGTGGGTGTCGCCCTTGTTCTTGATGAAGCTGGTGCGGCTGTACCTCCATGCGGTCGCCGGCCGTGCGGCCGCATCGCCGATGAGGTCGCAGACCAGCCGGCCCCAGTCGACGATCGTGACGCCTTCGGCCGCGAGGGCCGGTAGCGCCCCCGTCACGTGCGTGTGGCGTTTGAGGTGGGAGTAGGGGTGGACGAGGTAGAAGAACCGCACGTCGGGGTTGACCTCCGTGAAGCGCCGCATCACGGCGCGGCAGTCGGCGAGGAAATCGGGATTGTCGTCGCCCGACTCGGAGAGGAAGACCAGATCGACCGCTCCCAGATCGACGCCTCGCAGCAGGTCGCTGCCCGGGCCTCCGCAGCCGTTGTCGGCGCAGCGGGGAATGCGGCAGCCGGCAGCCGTGAAGTCGCGCAGGTGGTGGCGGCCGTAGGTGCAGTCGTAAACGGTCACCCGCTCGCCGTTGGCCTCGCAGATGCGGTGGAACATGCCGTGGTCGGGCCGGCGGCAGTCGCCCTTCTCGACGCAGCCTCCGTAGTAGACGAAGGAGTTGCCGATGAAGAGGGCGCACAGCCCGTCAAGTCCCGACGCCGGAGATTGCGCGGCCGCACAGAGAGCCGCGCCGAGTGCGAGGAGCAGGGCGGAAAGCCTTTTCTTTTTCATTTCGAGTTCCGTTTGGAACGCAAAAATACGAAAAGAGGGAGTTTCCCGCAACGCTTTGCGTGCGTTTATTTGCGGCTCGCGCCGCTTTCGAGGATCGAGACGATCGAGAAGAGGGTGAAGCAGATGGCGCCGAATCCTATCAGCACGCGCGACGGCACGAAGAACTTGGGCTTGAAGAGCGCCTCCTCGTAGAGGAACGCCGCAAGGAACATGCAGGTCAGCGCCGTGAGGATGGGGATGATCGGGATGCGGCGTGCCAGCGGGTAGTCGGCGTGCCAGATCTTGGCCAGCAGGATCACCTTGCTCGAAATGCTCCAGCAGATCAGCGCCAGACCGATCAGGACGAAGCCCACGAAGTCGATCGTCTCGCCCCAGTGGGCGAAGATCATGACCAGGCCGTAGATGAAGGCTGCTGCGCCCATCGCAAGGACGAGGGCGATCCATTTCGACCGCTCGCGCAGGCCGTAGGTGCCGCGCACCTGCCGTGCGATGCTGGCCACCAGCGCGATGAGCGAGGTGCAGATGCAGGCAATGCCCAGCATGACGCTGCCCGCAACGGTGCTCGACGGGTCGGTGCCCGTCACCAGAACGAGGATGGCCCAGATCCACGCGATGGCCGCCGTGCAGCAGACGATGGCGATCAGCAGCGCCGACGTGCCTTTGGAGAAGCCGCGCGTGTTGACCGTGAACGACGAGTCGGCCGAATTGCCGGGGATGAGCGAGAATTTGGTCGAGGCGGTGGCCGCCGTCGCAACGCAGGTCGTGATGAGCCCCAGCCCGCAGACCACGTGCCCCGTGACATAGGCGCCCGACAGATCGGAGGCGAGGATCAGCAGCCCGCAGACGAGCGTCGCCAGCGCGAAGGCGTAGCCCAGGACCGGCAGCAGGAAGCGCGCCGTCTCGTTGTAGGTGCCGATGAGCTGCCGGATGATGGTGGCCGCCGTGCAGTAGAGCGCGACGCAGATCGAGCCGAGGAAGAAGATCACGGGGCCGGCCGTCAGGCGGGCGGGATCGTCGCCCGCCGAGACGATATAGAGGCCGTAGGCGAAACAGAAGGCGGCCATCGCCAGCGGGATGCCGCGGAAGAGAATGCTGATGCCGTAATTCATAGGACGATTCTTTTTTTTGTCGCTGCCTGCAATTCTCAAACCAAACGGAACGCCGCCCGGGCCCGGACGGCGGTGACAGCCGTGCGAAGGTGCTGCACGGCGGCCGGGGAGGTCGCTGTGTCCGGCCGCCGCTGCGGTGTGGACGCCTGCTTTTTACGGGCGGCGGAGCGTGCGGAGGCCGGCAAGAGATGCAATTTTTTGTTGTTAGTGACAAAATCGTCATGGATTAATTCGTCATGATTATTGTTCTTTGCACAAACAAAAACGAAATGGGAAGGCCCCGACGCGATACGGAATTGTTGCAAGCGATTGCTGCGAGGTTACGCGATCTGCGCAAGGAGCGCGGCTTGTCCCAGATCGATGTTTTCATCGACACCGATATCCATGTCGGCCGCGTGGAGGGCGGCCGTACCAATATTACGGTTTCGACGCTCTCCGCTCTCTGCCACCGTTACGGAATTTCGCTCAGAGAGTTTTTCGACGGTGTCCCTTTTCCGTAAATTGCCGTTTATCCGTGCATCCGGCGTTCGCGGCCGCCGGCCGGTTCGTCTTTCGGAGTGCGTCCCTGCCTCTCGCTCCGATGGCCGTCTCGGGCGGCGTCCGGCATCGGGTGGGCGGATGCCCGAACAAAAGGAAGCGGGGTTGCGATCCGTGTGGATCGTAACCCCGATGGTTGTGCGGACGGATCGCTCCGGCAAGCCGGCTGCGCCCGAACCGCTCGATCCCGGCATCCGGTGGCGCTGCCGCCGGATGCCGCAGACCGGCTATTTAACTGCTTTTACGATTGCCTCGAATGCCTTCGGCTCGTTCATCGCCAAATCGGCCATGACCTTGCGGTTGAGGGCGATACCTTTGGCGTTGACTTTGCCGATGAATTCCGAATAGGTCATTCCGTAGGCGCGGACGGCGGCGTTGATACGCGTGATCCACAGCGAGCGGAACGTCCGCTTCTTGAGCTGGCGGTGTGCATAGGCATACTGCAAACCCTTCTCGACCGTGTTTTTGGCGACGGTCCATACATTTCCCCTTGAACCAAAGTTGCCTTTGGCAAGCTTCAAAACCTTTTTTCTTCTTGCGCGAGACGCAACAGCGTTGACTGAACGTGGCATACTTAAAAGTTTTTGATAGAGCTGTCAGCGACGTGATTCTCTCACGTTCTTCGGGGCTGATTCGCTCCGTTGTTAATAATAAGGTGCGAACCGCAGCCGGTCTATTTGACCAGCAGGTTCTTGATTTTGGCCTCGTCGGCCTGCGAAACCGTGCCCGAATAGCAGAGGTTGCGCTTTTGTTTCGTCGATTTTTTGGTCAGGATGTGACTGTGATAAGCGTGTTTGCGCTTGATCTTTCCTGTGCCGGTGAAAGTGAAACGCTTCTTTGCAGCGGCATTTGTTTTCATTTTTGGCATTGTCGTAAAAGTGATTTAGTTAAACATAGCGTGCAAAGATACGAATTATTTCGCAGATTCTTCGCGCCTCCTCCTTTTTTTCGGTGCGGGACGGCCGCGGCTGCCGGTTTTTTCCGCCGGATTTGCGTATGACGGCGGATTGTCGTATCTTTACTCGTCGAAAAACAATATATGACGATGAAGAATCTGAAATTTCTGAGTTGCGCGATGGCGCTTCCTTCGCTCACGGCCCTTCCTGCACAGGCGGCCAGCGAGCAGAAACCCGCGGCGACCGACAAACGGCCCAACGTGATTTTCATTCTGATGGACGATGCCGGTCTGGGCGATTTCGGCTGCTACGGCCAGACGCGCACCGAGACGCCCCATATCGATGCGCTGGCGGCCAACGGCATCCGGTTCACGGACATGTATACGGCGGCTCCGCTCTCCTCGCCGTCGCGCTGCTGCCTGCTCACGGGCGTCCACACGGGCCATGCGCAGATCCGCAACAACCGCGAGATGTCGCAGGAGGATCCGCGCATCTGGAACTACGACGACGTCTACCTCGATCCGCTGCTCGAGGGCCAGGCCCCGATGGCGGCCGGCACCCCGACGCTGGGTTCGGTCATGAAGCAGGCGGGCTACCGCACGGCGATGGTCGGCAAGTGGGGCGTGGGCGGCCCGACGACCGAGAGCACGCCGTGGACGATGGGCTTCGACTTCTACTACGGCTGCATCTGCCAGCGTTTGGCTCACAACTACTACCCCTCCTACATGTGGCGCAACAACCGCAAGGAGCGGGTCAACACCGGCATCGTCAACCCCGGCACGGGGCTCGACGAGGGGGCCGATCCCCGCGACCTGCGCAGCTACGACAAATATTCGAAGGACAAGGTCTACTCGCCCGACCTGATGTTCGACAACGTGATCGACTTCGTGCGCGAGAGTGCCGGCGATCCCTTCTTCCTGATGTGGACCACGCCGCTGCCGCACTCGCCGTTGCAGGCGCCGCAGGAGTTCGTCGACTACTATGTGGCCAAGTTCGGCGACGAGGCGCCGCTCGAAGGCGAGTTCCACTCCGGTGTCTGGCCCCACAACTACTACCCCTGCCGCTATCCCCACGCCACCTACGCTGCGATGATCGGTTATTTCGACACGCAGGTCGGCAAGCTGGTCGAGGAGCTCAAGCGTCTGGGTATCTACGACAACACGCTCATCGTCTTCACCAGCGACAACGGCCCGGCCAACAACGCCTCGTCGCCGACGGTGTGGTTCGACAGCGCGCATCCCTTCCGCTGCGGCAAGGGCTGGGGCAAGAGCTCGCTGCGCGAGGGCGGCATCCGCATGCCGTTCATCGCCTCGTGGCCCGCTAAGATGAAGTCGGGCCGCGTGAGCGATTACATGGGCAACTTCACGGACGTCATGCCCACGGTGTGCGAGCTGGCGGGCGTCGAGGCGCCGCAGACCGACGGCCTGTCGCTTGTGCCGCTGCTCACGGGTCGGGAGGATCGGCAGCCGGCCCACGAGTTCCTCTACTGGGAGTACCCCGCCTCGGGCGGTCAGCTGGCCGTGCGCTGGGGCAAGTGGAAAGGTTTGGTACGACAAGTGCACAAGGGCAACCGGACGATGGAGCTGTACGACCTGTCGACGCCCGGCAAGGAGGTCGAGAACCCCTCGAACAACGTGGCGCACCTGCATCCCGACATCGTGGAGCGCATGTGGGGCTACATCGAGCAGTCGCACGAGGCGATCGACGAACCGATGTTCCAGGTCGACGTCAACCGGAACTGACACGGCGGTGCCGGCCCGATGCCGGCGTGAGAATCGGTGCAGCGGGCGGATCGTCCGCTGCATTTTTTTAGGGAAAAGGATGACGTGGATTTTCATATTCAGATTGGTCGTGGCCGGACTGCTGGGGACGGCCGTCGGCATCGAGCGCGAGTGGCGGGTCAAGGAGGCGGGTTTCCGCACTCACTTCCTCGTCTCGCTGGGCAGCGCGTTGTTCATGATCGTGTCGCAATGGGGCTTTGAGGAGTTCCTTGCGCACCACGAGGGGCTGCGCCTCGACCCGAGCCGTGTGGCGGCGCAGGTCGTCAGCGGCATCGGTTTCATCGGCGCCGGGGCGATCATCTTCCACCGGCAGATCGTGCGCGGCCTGACCACCGCGGCGAGCCTCTGGGCCATCGCCGGCGTGGGCATGGCCACGGGCGCGGGGATGTACGGCGTTGCGGCTGCGGCCACCGTGCTGACGCTCGTGGGGCTTGAGGTGCTCAACCTGCTGTTCGGCGGGCTGGGCGCCTACCGCACGGCGCTGGTCTTCTCGGCCGTGGAGCGCGAGGCGATCCAGGATGCGCTCGAACTGCTGCGCAGGCGCGGCTACGGGGTGGTCACCTACGAACTCGAACGCGAGCGCAGCGCCACGGGCACCATCTTTCGGGCCCACCTGCTGTTGCAGGCGCGCAAGAGCCGGCGGCACGACGCCTTCGTCGAGCTGTTGCAGCAAGACCCGCGCGTGCTGGTGGAACGCATCGGGTGACGATGCGGCCGGACGCGCCGCAGGGACGTTTTTTGCGGACAGACCTCTTTTTTTTACACCGTGTACGGATAAAATTTCTAATTTTGCACTCGCTGTCGGGCCTCTCCGTCCGGCGGATCGGGTCGACACCTTTTTTTTAAACGAATAAATGTATGAAACGCGTAGCATTGTTTTTAGTTGCGGCGGGGATTGCGTGCATGCAGCCTGCAGCCGCTCAGTTTCGCATCGGCGGCAAAAAGATCAATGCGGCCAAAGCCTTGCAGGCGGGTGCCGATGTGGTCAAGGCCGTCTCGCTTTCGGACGACGACATCGTCCGTATGAGCCGTGAGGCGGTCGAGTGGATGGATGCCCACAACCCCATCGCCGACGAGACGACCCCTTACGGCGAACGGCTCAAGCGGCTGACCGAGAATGTGCGGGTCGAGGGCCTGGAGCTCAATTTCAAGGTTTACCACGTCATCGACGTCAACGCCTTTGCCTGCGGCGACGGCAGCATCCGTGTCTTCAGTTCGCTGATGGACCTGATGACCGACGACGAACTGATGGCCATCATCGGCCACGAGATCGGCCACGTCGTTCATGCCGACGTCAAGGCTGCCATGAAGAACGCCTACCTCTCCTCGGCGGCGCGCAATGCCGCGGGCTCCGTCGAGGGGTCGACGCTGGCCAAACTCTCCGATTCGGAGCTGGGCGAGCTGACGACCGCTTTCACCGGGGCGCAGTTCTCGCAGAAGCAGGAGAATGCCGCCGATGACTACGGACTGGAGTTCTGCGTCCGGAACGGCATCGACCCCTATGCGATGTCGAATTCGCTGAGCCGCCTGGTGGAGCTCTCCGGCGGCGAGAAGGCGTCGACCGTCCAGAAAATGTTCTCGTCGCACCCCGACAGCGAGAAGCGCGCCGCACGCATGAAGGCTAAGGCCGATGCGTTGCAGCAGGGTGCGCAACAATGATTCCGGTTCATCCGGTCTCGGGAGCGGCTTTTGCGGGCCGCTCCTTTTTTTTGCGTTCGGGATCGCCCTGCGGGCCTGCTTCCGCAATGTGTGCAATAAAATATTGTATACCGATTCGGGGGGGGCAAGGGTGAGAGGGGGGGCGATAGATAGGGGAAAGCGGGTTGCAGCCTGCGGAGGGACGCCAGGGGCGGGCCACAGCGGGCCTCCGAACTCTGTTTACGATCGTTCGGCATCGCGGCGCGATGCCGGCAGTTCGCCGCCGCCCCACGCGGCGGACTGCAACTCGCCTGATCGGCTCGTGCTCGTCGCGCCGCCGTCGGCGAACCGCAAATGACTCGCCCCCCTCAAATGTGTGCAATAGTTTATTGTACTCCGATTCACGAGGGGCAAGAGAGGGGGGGGGAAGCGCGGCACAAGCCCCCCAATCCGTTCAAGAAAATATTGCATCTCGATTTAGGAGGAGACAGGGGGCCCAGTCAGCGGAGGGGCACGACAGCGGGCACTCCCTCACAAGGGTGCAATAGTTTATTGTATAAAGATTCGGGAGGGACGGTGAGGAAAAGGGAGTGGGAGTGAAAAAGCGGGTTGCAGCCTGCGGAGGTGCGCGTAGCGGGCCTCCGCCGCCGGAGGCTGCGGCCCGCGCGGCTCCAGCGGAGCCGCAATATACCTTATATATAATGACGCAGGTCTATTTTTGCGAAGGGTAATTCAGCGGAGCAAAAAATTCTCCGATCGAAACTTTATATAAGGAACAAAGTTTCAATATAGAAGACAGAGTCGGTGTAGAATCTCCCGTTTCATAACGCGAAATGTCTAAATGCGTGAACTCAATAACGTCTTCTTGAGTGTAGCCATTTTCTTTGCGTAGTTGTTGCATCCGCTCAACCAGCAATTTTTGAAAGGTGTTATCCTTATATTTGGCTACTTTTTTTCTCACGGATGCAAAAAAAGACGCAAACTCGAATTTTTATACACGTGAATTCACGTGTAATCAAAAAGTTTTTATATATTTGCGATATAAACTAAGCAATGCAGAAATTATGCTAACTTTGCAATTGAATAATTCGGCTTAGCCGTTGAACATATAAAGGGTAAACAACTCTTTGTACCTACCGTGAAATTGGGAGTTTTGCTGTAATCGGGTATAGAAGTTGTCAGTCCTTGTTATGTTCTGCCCATCGTGGGCGGAACAGGCAAGGGCGCAGGACAATCAACTGATTACGGGTATCCCAATGCCTACGGTAGTAGATTGACACCGCGCCCCTTTTTATTTCTTCATCGGGCGCATTATAAATCATCAGTACGAATTTTATGCGCTGTCGCTCCCGACATACAATAAAATATATGAACGATGCCTGTCGAACCACTTTCGATCGGCCGATTCAATATTCCGTGACGGTGCCGTTATTCGTTCCGCAATTTTCATTCGCTACAACTTCTGCGTTGGGTATTGAGCAGGAGTTCACTTGGAATCGGTACGCTTCGCAGTTGCGAACGCGCACTTCTGCAAGAAATTTTTTCTTCGGGGAAGCCGAGACCGTTGCACCCTTCCCGATTCA
>USBO01000001.1 GCA_900552955.1 uncultured Alistipes sp. | reverse complement strand
TCTTTCCACAAGGACAATCCTGCGAAGTTTACGCGTTCGTGGTTCGCGTGGCAGAACACGCTGTTCGGGGAGCTGATCCTGAAGCTGGTGAACGAGGGCAAGACGGACCTGCTGAACAGCATCACGGTTCAGTAAAGGCCGAAACACAGAAAATAAATGCCGGAGTCCCAGACTCCGGCATTTATTGTTGGGGCTTGTCGTTATAGGTTCCGGAACGGATAGGGGTATTCGGCCCCGAACGTCTTCTTGTATTCGAGGACGAAGGCTTGGTAACGGCTACGGGCTTCCTCGTTGCGTTTCAGCCGGTTGAGCGACCGGACCAGGTAGGCTAGGGCCTGGTCGTTGAGCGGATCGATGCAGAATACGGCTTCGGCCAGTGCAAGCGTCGTTCCGTAGTCCTCCTCCGCAAAGCATTTCTCCATTTCGATTTGCAGGACGGGTTCCAACGTACGTTCCACCTCCTCCTTGAACGAGTCGAAAAGCGGCTGGTCGTCGTGTTTGAGGAATTTTCCGCGTGAAAGCAGTTGCACCAGTTCCCCGCGGTTCTCTCCGATCTGCTCTGCCGAGATAATCTCCATGCAGCGCGTATAGTCGCAGTAAAAGGCCGGTCCCTGTACGAGCCGGAAACAGCCCTTGCTGTAAACCAGTTCCACGTCGTCCAGTTCGCTGAGCGTCTTGCGCAGGTGGTTGATCGTCACGCCGCGCGAGTTTTTCACTTTGTCCTCCGGCTTGTCCGGCCACAGCAGCGTGCTGAGCCGTTGTGAAGAGATGCCGTCTTCGAAGCTGTTTTGCAGCACGAGGCAGAAAATCTGTCGCTGCCGCGTGGTGAACAGGTAGGTTATATCGCGGTTGTGGCGGTTGCGGACCATGAAATCACCGAACAGGCAGATCGAATTGGGCCGGGCCGACATCTCTGCG
This sequence comes from uncultured Alistipes sp., assembly GCA_900552955.1. Classification (GTDB taxonomy): domain Bacteria; phylum Bacteroidota; class Bacteroidia; order Bacteroidales; family Rikenellaceae; genus Alistipes. The sequence goes on along the minus strand of USBO01000001.1, from coordinate 45,649 downwards.
GCTTCTGTTTCGTCCGGTGCTTCGCCCGGCGTTTTACCCGCGGACTTCCGGCGCCACACAATCCCCCCCCCGATTGCCGTCGCACCTAATACTATGATTAGCACCAGCATCCAGGATGTATCGCTCCTCCGGGGTTTGGCGTGTCCGGCCAGTTCTTCGGCCGAAATGGGCGGGAATGCCAGCCGATAGACTTTCATCCGCGACTGGATGTCATCGTCGAACTCCTGTACGGTGGCGAACAGGTCGTCCTGTTGCGCGTCGTAGTAGAGGTTGGCGTTGGTCGTTATTTTGTCGGACCGGATCGGAATCGAGTCGCTCAGTATTTCGTAGCTGCCGTCCGCGATCGAGAAGCGGTAGAGGTGCAGGTAGGAGTTCGAGACGCTTTCGGGGTAGCAGAGTGTGTAAAAACACGAATCGTTGAGGATCACCATGTTGCGTACGGGGACCGAATTGGTCTTCCGCCACGGTATTTCCCAGAGTTTCGAGATGCGGCCCGTCGTGAGGTCGAGGCGGTGCAGGTCGTAGAAATAGTAACGCCCGACGGACTGGTCGCCCGATTCGTTGCCCATGCCGCCGAAGATGTAAATCGAATTGTTCTCCTTCAGGTAGCCCATCGAGGAGAAATAGCGCGGGAAGAGCGGGTCGCCGCTGAATTCGCCCAGCGGCTCCCAGTGTTTCGCCTGCAGGTCGTAGGTGTGGAACTCGCGGCTGTAACTCATGTTGCCGAACCCTCCGAAAATCGTGTAGCGGCCCTGTTCGGGGTCGAAATAACACCCGTGGTGGTGCAGCTGCGTCGGCATGTGTTCCCGGCACTCGGTGCTCCAGCGATAGGTGTCCAGGTCGAGGCAGGCCATGGCGGGACAGTCCGCGGGCGAGGTCTCGTCGTAAACCTCGTAGGCGTAGAGCTTGTTGTGTGCCGGGTCGATGAAGTTCATGCCGAGAACCAGTTTCAGCGGACAACGTTCGGCGAAACGGTGCATTTCGGTCTGCTCGGTGCGGACGTTGTATATGAATAGCGTGTCCCGATTGAAATAGTAAACCTCCTTGCGTAAGGGGTTGTAATTTGTCCCGGCAACGCTCTGCGATGCGAATGCTGCCCGGTAGCGCCAGTGATAGGCGTCGTTGATCAGCCATTCGGGATTCTGGACCCGGCCCTGCGGGCGCCCTTTGGTGTCGTAGACCGTATTTCCCTCGTTCTGGCTGAGTTCGAACGTGTAATTCTTGCTGTTGCCGACCGTGAGGTTCTGGATGGCGAACGAGGGAACGTCGATGATGTGGTCGCTCTTGCCGAAAATGATGATCGGGCTGTAAGTGTCCGGCAGGTTTGCCTGCGTCGCCGTAAAGGTGCGGTTGTGGATGGTCAGCGTGATCGAGTCGCCTTTGAGGTCGAAGGCGAGTTTCATGCGGAACCAATGGGCGTCGAGCAACTCCTCCCGGTCGATTTTCGCCGTTATCAGGTTGCATTTCCCCTCTTCGTTGAGTTTGAAGAAGTCGTCGCCCTGCCCGTCGTAGAACAGGTTGTAGATTTTGTCGCTCTTCTGGTTCTTGATGCGCAGGATGTAACCGATTTCGGTGACCGGATAGAGCCGGATGTCGAATTCGATGTCGAACCGGTCCGCGAACGACGGAACGCGTTCGTCGAAGACATTGTACGAGGTCCGCTTGTCGATCGGCAATTCGGCGCTGTTGAATTTCAGGCCCTGCGCGGACGCGGCATGAACCGCAGCCAGTGCAATGAGGAGGAGTGTATGGTAGTATCTGCCCATGATACGTTTGGAGGTTCGGTCTTACAAAGATAATAATTTATTGGAAATATGAAAATTTTTTACCGGCCGGCCGCTCCTTGATTCGGATTCGATTGCTAATTTCGCGCCTCGTTCGGCTCCCGGAAAAGCCTTTCCGGAGGGTTAAAAAATCGGGGATTAATGATTTTTTCTGCCGATTAACCGGATTTTAACCCTGTAATTAACCTATCGCACCTCAAATTTATCAAAAAAATACAGGCGGCGGGAGATTGAGGCCAAAGTCGAGCGAACGCCTTTCGATTTCTTAAAATTTTTATTAAAACTTACTAACAACTTAAAACTATGAGATTAAACAGACTATTGCGAACATTCGCGTTTACGGCGCTCCTCGGAGGGCTGGCTGTTTCGGTGAGCTCGTGTAAGGACGACGACACGAAGGGTGAGACGGAAAAGACGATCGGAGAGGTCTCGGGCGTTGTGACGGACGACGAGGGCAATGTGCTCGGCGGGGTCGAGGTGTCGATCGCCGATATCGTAGATTTGACGGAGACGAATGTGACGGCTACGACTACTACCGAGGCCGACGGCCGCTATACCCTGACCAACGTGCTCGTGGGTTCGCACATGATTACCTGCAAGAAGGCGACTTACCAGACTACGAGCGTGACGCTCAAACCGCAGAAATTCAACGCCGAGGCGATGGCTACGGTCAACATCGAGATGCGTTACGCCGCGGCGAAGATCACGGGTACGGTTCTCGACGCCCGCAACGACGGCGCTCCGCTGGCCGGGGTCAAGGTGACCATCAGCGAGACCCAGACGGGCATGACCGATGCGAACGGCAAGTACGAGATCGCCAACCTGCCGCTCGACGCCTACGAGCTGACCTTCTCGCTGAAGGATTACGCGACCGTTACCAAGAAGATGGGCCGCGACGCTTTCGAGAATAACACCGCCGTCCTCGACGTAGTCATGGGCAGCCCCGAGGTGCTCCGCGGCAAGACGGCATTCGACCTGCGTGATGCCGACAAGTGGTATTACAGCGAATACCGCGGCGGCGGAAACGATACGAGCTACCCGCACTGGGATTGGTCGACCGACTATATGGCCGCACTCGATTTCGTGGGTGCATGGCAGGAGCAGAACGAAGGTACGACGCTCCAGATTCGCAACGACGGGGCCAACCAGAAGAATCCCGTCGACCTCGATGTCTTCGACTCCTATGTATATGGCAGCAAACTGATCACCGAGGACAACAAGGTGATGACCCTGCAGGTGCGCACGCACAATGCCGACTCCGAGAATCCCGCGGTCTTCGGCGTCCAGGTAATCGACCTTTCCGCCGCTGAGCCCGCAGCCGTGAAGATCGGCGGCAACGAAAGCTACGGTTCGGATTCGTACAAGTCCTTCGGCTTCGACCTGAGCGACTACATCGGCAAGGAGGTCGTGATCGCCGTGGGTATCTACCGCGCCAAGACGGGCGACTACTGGAAGCAGCTGGTGCTGCGCCGTATCGCTTTCTCGACCGCGAAAATCGACGGCTGGAACTATATCACGGGTACGGCTGTCAACGACGACCTCAAGGATTGGAAGCTGACCATGGAGATGGTTCGTTCGACGATGCCGCACACCAAGAAGAAGTTCAGCGGCGTTACCGTCTGCGAAGGCGATAAGAACAAGGACAACCGCCAGGTTGCTTACCACTCGTGGCGCGACAACGCCCATATTGCCGCCGAATGGTCGTTCGTTCCCCGCGTCAAGGACCCGGAGCCGTTTGCCGGCGAGGGTTATATCATCAAGACGCGCGGCGGCGGCACGGCGGTTAACACGATCGAGCCGGAAGCCTACCTCTATGCGAAGTTCTCGATTGCCGAGGGCAGCAACAACCTGACGCTGCGGATCCGTAACTTCGCCGGAGAAGCTACGTTCTTCAAGATCACCGCCATCAAAAACGACGGCACGGTAGAACACATCGTTCCGGCGTCGAATACGGCCGCATCTTCCTCGGCAGCCCCCAACGGATGTTGGAAATTTGTCCACCAGAACGGCGGTCCCGGCAACCCGGATGCTTATGCCAAGTTCGTCTACGACCTTTCGAAGTTCAACGGCGAAGACGTGGTGCTGGTCCTCGGCGTCTACAAGGGCGAGGAAAACGGCACTGAGAGCAAGGTCTGCATTTACGACGTTGAGATGAACTAATCTGAAAAAATCCTGCGCTTCTGCGGGTATCCTTCCTCCGGACAGGCCTTTGGGCCGCCATGGACGGGAGGATGCTCCGGGGAGCCGGGACCGATAACCCTGACTTATGAAAAAAATCATTTCTTTTGCGCTCAGTTCGCTGATGCTGACCACCGTTGCATGCAGCAAGACGAACGAGCCCGACAATACGGTCCGTATTCCGGAGACACCGTCTGAACAGTCCGTGCAGAACATGACACGGGCCATGGCGCTGGTCGACCGGGCGATAGAATGCTATTTCGAAGGCTCCGGCATGACCATGTCGCGCTACTACAATCCTTTCACGGGGACCAGTCCCGATGAAAAAGCCAGTGTCTGGATGTACGGTTCGTCGATCGAGGCCGTCAACGCCATCCTCCGCGGCCTGAAGACCCAGCAGCGCGAGGGTATTCCGGAACTCTACGACCAGCATTTCCAGCGTTACGTTGACCTGCTGGCCCAGCTCTACGAAAATGCCGATTACTACCTGGGAACCTATACCCTGACTTCGTTCACGCAGACCCGGAAATGGACCGTCTACGGCGTGAACCGCGGCAGCGACAAGGGCTCGGCGCAGGTCGACGGCATCCTGAACGTTTACGACGACCAGCAGTGGCTGATCCGCGAGTTCATCGAGGCGTATAAACTGACCGGCGACAAAACCTATCTCGAAAAGGCCGAGTACCTGACCGAGTATGTGCTCGACGGCTGGGACTGCACGCTCAACGTCGACGGCGACGAAAACGGCGGCATTCCCTGGGGCCCCGGTTACACGACCAAGCACTCGTGCAGCAACGGTCCGATGGTCAGCCCGCTGGTGTGGCTCTACGAGATTTACAAAGGCAAGGACGACCAGACCACGCACCGCTTCATCGACATCGACAAGAAGCGCAAGAGCGAGACGGTCAAGAAGAGCCGCTACTACCTCGACTTCGCCAAGAAGGTCTACGACTGGCAGAAATCGACGCTGCTCCGCAGCGACGGCGTTTACCACGACATGCGCGGCGGATGCGTTCCCAGCTGCGACGTGGCTTACGAATGGGTCGGCGGCGTGCGCTACCGCGCCAACACCCAGTTGACGCGCAGCGAAGGCGAAGCGCTCTCCTACAACTGCGGTACGATGCTTTCGGGCGCTGCCGACCTCTACCGCGTAACCCGCCTGGGCGAGTACCTGGAGGATTTCCAGCAGCTTTCCGATGCCAGCTTCAACTACTTCGGCAAACTCAACCAGAACGTCCCGGGCTACTATACGTACAGCGTCCTGGGCTTCAACGACTGGTTCAACGGCGTGATGATGCGCGGCTGGGTCGACGGACACAAGTTCTACCCGTCGGTTTCGGCGCCCCTGGCGAGCTTCCAGGCCAATCTCGATTACGCCTGGTCGCACTTCCTGCGCAACGGCCTGCTGCCTACCAACCTGCTCGTAGGCTGGAACCAGGACCGCGGCAAGAACAATGTCGACGGACAGTTCATCTTTGCCTTTGCCGCAGAGTATGCCGGACTGGCCCGCTACGAATTAGAAAAGTAACCCAACTTAAAACCGAATGATTATGGAGAATATTTCACATCCGCGGCGGGGCTTCTTCGGCCTGCTGATGAGTCTCCTCCTTGTTTTTGCAACCTCCTCGGCGTGGGCGCAGAACGCAACGGTGACCGGAGTCGTGACCGACGGCAGCAATGAACCGGTCGTCGGCGCCACCGTCGTCGCCAAGAATACGAATATCGGTGCTGTGACCGACGGCGAAGGCCGCTATACGATCACCGTTCCGGCCAATGCGACGCTTTCGTTCTCGTTCGTGGGCCTCACGGGCAAGGAAGAGAAGGTCAACGGCCGTACGACGATCAACGTCGTGCTGAGCAGCGACCAAACGCTGATCAACGACGTTGTGGTCGTGGGTTACGGCGTCCAGAAACGCGGTTCGATTACGGGAGCCGTGGCTGCGGTCCGGGGTTCGGAGATGATCCACACCAAGAGCGAGAACCCGCAGAACATGCTCACGGGCCGCGTGGCCGGTGTTCGTGTCTGGCAGAAGAGCTCCGAGCCGGGAACTTACAACGCCAATTTCGACATCCGCGGCCTGGGAAGCCCGCTGGTGATCATCGACGGCATTCCCCGTTCGGTGGAGGATTTCCAGCGCATGAATCCCAGCGACATCGACGATGTTTCGGTGCTGAAGGATGCCGCAGCGGCCATCTACGGCCTGCGCGCCGCCAACGGCGTCGTGCTCGTCACCACCAAGAAAGGTCAGCAGGGCAAGGCGAAAGTGAGCTACAACGGCTCCTATACGTTCCAGGTCCCCTCGAAGATGCCCAAGCTGGCCGACGCTTTCGGGACTATGACGCTCTACAACGAAATGGCGATGAACAAGGTCAGCGGCGGCGCTCCCGTCTACCTGGAGAAGGATTTCGAGGACTACCGTACAGGCGCACGCCGCACGACCGACTGGAACAGCCTGATTTTTGCCGATTTCGCCCCGCAGACGCAGCACGATGTCAGCATTTCGGGCGGCAGCGAGAAGACGCAATATTTCGTCAGCCTGGGCTATTTCTACCAGGAAGGCTTCTTCCGCTCGGGCGACCTCAATTACGATAAATTCAACCTGCGCTCGAACCTGACGACCGAGATTTTCAAAGGCCTGACTTTCGACCTGAAGATCAACGGCATGGCCGACGAGCGTAACAATCCCTATTCGACTTCGACGGACATCATCCGCAACTACTGGCGTCAGGGCGTGCTCTTCCCCGCCTATGCCGACCCCGAGAATACGATGCTCAACTACGAAGGTCTCGACCTCGACGAGAATACCGTTGCCAAGATGACCTCCGACGTTTCGGGCTACCGCAAATACAAGCAGAAATCCTTCCAGTCGTCGGCGTCGCTGACCTATGACCTCGGAACGCTGACGCACGCTTTGCAGGGTCTTTCGGTCAAGGGAATGCTCAGCTACGACTACCGCATGGACAACAACGAAATCTTCCAGCGGGAGTATTCGCTCTACGCCCCCGATCCCACTACGGGAAGCTACCTGCAAAAACTTTACAACAACAGTTCGCCCAACCGGCTCAAGCGCGAGTTCTACGACCGCCAGCAGACCCTGGGCCAGATCACGATCAACTACGACCGCACGTTCAACAGCGTTCACAAGGTCGGCGCGCTGGTCGGCTGGGAGGTCCAGAAGATCAAGGGCGACAACTTCTACGCCCAGCGCGAACTGGCCTTTGCGACGCCCTACCTGTTCAACGGTACGGATTCGAACAAGGACAGCGGCGCCAATTCCGGCAGCATCTACGAAAAGGCCTACGGCGCACTGATCGGCCGTCTCAACTATGCCTACGACGACCGCTACCTGCTCGAAGCGCAGTTCCGCTACGACGGTTCGTCGCAGTTCGCCAAGGGTCACCGCTGGGGCTTCTTCCCCTCGATTTCCGCCGGATGGCGCATCTCGGAGGAGCCGTTCTTCAAATCCTGTTCGGCCCTCTCGTTCATCAACCAGTTCAAACTGCGCGCGAGCTACGGCGAAATGGGCGACGATACGGGCGCCGAATACGACTGGGTGATGGGTTATACCTATCCGTCGACGAATAGCAACGGCGAAAACGGTTATTATAACCAGTACGCCCCGGGATATATCTTCGGCGGCAATGTGATCATGGGCGTCGACCCGAAAGCCATTCCGAACATCGGCATTTCGTGGTTTACGGCCCGTACGTTCAACGTCGGCGTCGACTTCGAGGCCTGGAACGGCCTGCTGGGCATTTCGTTCGATTACTTCGACCGTCACATGTCGGGCCTGTACGCTCGTCCCGAGGGCGATTTCCAGACGGTTATCGGCGCCACGGCCCCGCGTCTGAATGCCAACAGCAGCCGCAACATGGGTCTCGAACTCCAGATCACCCACCGCAACAAGGTCGGCGAATTTTCCTACGACCTCCGGGGTATCGCCACCATCACGCGCAACAAGTACCTCAAAGCGGTTCAGAACGGCGGCTACGGCAACTCCTACGACCGCTGGCGCCACGACAACCTGAACAACCGTTTCCAGGGCGTGCAGTTCGGCTACGAGTCGGCCGGGCGTTACCAGGACTGGAACGACATCTGGAACTATCCGATTTACAAGGATAACAACCTCCTGCCAGGCGATTATAAATACGTCGACTGGAACGGCGACGGCGAGATCAACTCGCTCGACGAGCATCCTTTCGCCTTCGATCAGACGCCGTGGCTCAACTTCAGCCTCAACTTCTCCTGCTCGTGGAAAGGCCTCGACCTGAGCATGCTTTTCCAGGGCTCGGCACTGGGCTCGATGCAATATCAGGAGCCGCTTTACGCCATCTGGGGCAAGGACGGCGGCGGTGCGCTGGAGCAGTTCCTCGACCGCTGGCATCCCGTCGACCCGACGGCCGACCCCTATGCGCCCTCTACGAAGTGGACCGGCGGCCACTACGCCTACACGGGCCATTCGCCGATCGCAAACTCGGAGTTCAACCGCGTGAGCACCGCTTACCTGCGCCTGAAGAGCCTCGAACTGGGTTACACCATTCCGCGGATCAGCAAATTCTCGTCGGTGAGCCTGCGTGTGTACGCCAACGCCTATAACCTCTTCACGATCACCGGGGTGAAATTCGTCGATCCCGAGCATCCCGACGACGAGCAGGGCCGCCTTTACCCGCTGAACAAGACCTACACGCTGGGACTCGCACTCTCGTTCTAACAGATCAAAACGTTGCGAATTACAAATCTGACACTTATGAAAAAGACACTGATAGCTTCTTTGTGCACACTGTTGCTGGCCGTCTCCTGCGTGGACCTGGACCTTGCGCCGAAGAATATTGTGACTGCCGACGACCTGCTGTCGAACGAGGCCGGTATGGAGATTTACCTGGCCCGCATGTACAGTCACATGCCTTTCGAGGATTTCAAGTACATGGCCCAGTGGGGTTATGAGTACAACGGCTGGCTGTCCGCCATGGGTATCGAAGGCACGGGCGAGGCCGTCAACCGCGACGGCATCTGTGCGGCGTTCACCGGCGAGCGCACGGCCTACTGGGGCGATGCGTTCAAACTGCTGCGCGACGCCAACTACCTGCTCGAAACGCTGCCTAAATACCGGGGATCGTTCGGCGAGGTGACCTATAACCACTACCTCGGCGAAGCCTACTACGTGCGCGCCACGGTATTCTACGCCATGGCCCGCCGTTTCGGCGGCGTGCCCCTGGTGACGCATGTGATCGACTACCCGGCTTCGGCCAGCGAACTCGAAGTTCCCCGTGCCTCCGAGGAGGAGACGTGGAACCAGGTGCTTTCGGACTACGACAATGCCATTGCGCTGCTGATGCCCAAACTCGAAGCCTCTAAGACGGGTTATGCGAACCGCTATATCGCCTTGGCGTTCAAGTCGGAAGCGATGCTCTATGCCGGCAGCGTGGCCAAGTACAACGAGACCGTGACGGGCCGCCTGACGGGTCTGGGCCGCAAGACGGGCGTTCGTGTCATGGGCTTCGACTCGAAGACCTGGGAGGCCGCCTCGAAAAAGTACTTCACCGAGGCCTACAAGGCTGCCCGCGAGGTGATGGCCAACGGCGGTTATTCGCTCTACAAGAAGAAATGGTCGGCAACCAACCGCGAGGCGCAGTACCAGAACATGGTCGACATGTTCAGCGACCTTTCGAGCCCCGAGAACATCTATGTCAAGGAGTATGTCTACCCGACGCTGACCCACGGCTACGACGCTTACAGCTCGACGTTCTATTTCCGCGGGCCGCTGTCAGCCGGAACCTGCCCGACGCTCGATTTCATCGAACTCTTCGACGGCTTCGACCGCTACCGCGACGGTACGCTCAAAGTTACCGACGGTGTTTCGAATACCTCGGGCAACTACCTGATGTTCGACAAACCGATGGACTTGTTCGCCAATGCGGAACCGCGTCTGCGCGCCTACGTCATTTTCCCGGGCGACATGTTCAAGAACCGCGAGAACGAAACCCGCGCCGGCATCTATACGGGTTCGACGCCTGTTAAGCCGTTCTTCAGCGACTATTCGTACAGCGCCGCCGAAACGACTTACCAGAAACTGGACATCTATACCAGCGCCAAGACGCTCCGCATGAGTGCGAAGAGTACCGGCCAGGACTCGCTCGTCGTCAAGGGTGTCAAAATGTCGGTCGCCGGGGAGAACGGTCCGTTCTACGAGGACGGCGAGGCTAACCTGACGGGCTTCTATGGCCGCAAGTGGCTCAACCCCGATCCTTCGTTCGTCGCCAAGGAGGGCAACTCGGCCCAGCCGTTCATCCTGATGCGTTATGCCGAGGTGCTGCTCAATGCCGCCGAAGCCGCCGTCGAACTGGCGATGGCCGGCGTGGCTTCGCCCGACGGCGCCGACCTGACGAAGGTGGCTACCGATGCGGTGAACGACATCCGCGAGCGCGCCGGGGCCGAACTGCTCAAGACCAATATCGCACCGACCAGCACGGGCCGCGACATCGTCCGCAAGGAGCGCCGCAAGGAACTCGCGCTGGAGCACAAGATCAAATGGGACCTGCGCCGCTGGCGCGTATGGCACTACGAGGGCCGCGACGGATTCTGGGGCGAAACCCGCAACAAGGATCTTTACAGCAACAACTCGAACTACCGTTTCCGCGGTCTCTATCCGTTCTATTCGACCCAGGCCGACAAGTACTTCTTCGACGCCCATTTCCAGTGGGTCAGCCTGAAGACCTTCAACTATTCGGTTCTCGACTACTATTTTGCCATCCCGGGCGGCGAGGTTTCGAAGAGTCCCGTGATCGACCAGCAGCCGAACCGTTAACCTTAAGATACGCAGATTATGAAAAAGATAGCATTATACAGTTTATTGTGCGCTTCGCTCGCTTTCACTTCGTGCGAGATTTTCAAGGTCGACAACTACGACGAGCCTGCCGAAACGCTGCGCGGCGAAGTGGTCGACGTGGCCACGGGCAAACCCGTGCTGACTGACCAGGGCAGCGAGGGCATTCGCGTGCGCCTGCTGGAACTGAGTTGGGGTGAAAACGTCCAGCCCAATCCCGACTTTTTCTGCATGCCCGACGGAACGTTCCAGAACACGAAGGTCTTCAAGGGGGAATACAACGTCCGCGTCGACGGTCCGTTCATTCCGCTGGTCCGCGAGGACGAGCGCGGCGTGCCTCTGGCCGACGAGACGCAGACGCTGCAAATCAGCGGCGTGAAGAACGTCCGCTTCGAGGTCGAACCTTTCCTCAACGTCGAGTTCGTGGACTATCCGATGGTCAGCGACGGTAAGATTTCGGCCAAGGTCCGCGTGACGCGCGGCGTTTCCGACGCGATCTTCCGCGAGAAGATCGAGCCGATGGGCGGCTGGAAGGACGAGTTCCTCAACGTGACCGACATCCAGTTGTTCGTCAGCTATTCGTCGAGCGTGGGTTACCGCGCCCGCGACGAACGCTGGTCGAGCAAACTCGAATACACGGGTTCCGCTTTCAATGAGTTCCTGGGTCAGCCCGTGGTCATCCGCTCGCAGGGTTATGTTCCCTCGGGCCGCAAGGTCTTCGTCCGTGCCGCCGCGCGCATCAACTACGACACGCCGGCCGGCAGCGGTACGCGCCGCTGGAATTACAGCGAACCGATGGAAGTGATTATTCCGTAAAACCTGTTGCATACGAGTTTAAGGTTTAAAGTTATCTTCGCTAAGAATCTGACTTTAAACCTTAAACTTTTTTTTACACCGACTGTTATAACGATCAGCCATGAAGAAATTTTGGATTTTTTGCCTGCTGGCCGCCGGCTTCGCTTATCCGGCCGGAGCGCGGCAGCCCGACGATGTAAAGACGACTTTCCAGTCCTCCCGCGAGTGGAGACCCACGATCGACAACCGTGCCGATGCTGTGATGGTCTACGGCGTGGGCGGCAACCCTTCGGACCGCTCGAAACGCATCTCGTTCGAAGACCGCGTCGCCTCGTGGCGCGAACGGGGTTATACGACCCATTTCATGACCGGAATCGCCTGGGGCGAATACCAGGACTATTTCACCGGCAAGTGGGACGGTGAGTGGCATCTCGACGAAGGTCAGGTGCAGCGCAGCGGCGATACGATCTGGCACGGACACCTCGTGCCCTATATCGTTCCGTCGGAGAACTACCTCCGTTACCTCAAGGAGCGGCATGTGAAACGTGTGATCGACGCGGGCATCGACGCCATCTTCATGGAGGAACCCGAGTTTTGGGCCCGGGCCGGTTACAGCGAGGCGTTCAAACGCGAATGGAAAGCCTTCTACGGTTTCGACTGGCGCCCGCAGCACGAGTCGCCTGAGAACACCTACCTGGCGAACAAACTCAAGTACCACCTCTACTACCGTGCCCTGAACGAGGTCTTCACCTACGCCAAGGAGTATGGCCGGAGCAAGGGCATGGATGTGAAATGCTATGTCCCGACCCACTCGCTGGTGAACTATTCGCAGTGGCAGATCGTCAGCCCCGAAGCGAGCCTCGCCTCGCTGCCCTCGGTCGACGGCTATATCGCACAAGTCTGGACCGGCACGTCGCGCGAACCGAACTACTTCGACGGCACGCTTCGCGAGCGCGTCTTCGAAACCGCCTACCTCGAATACGGCTCGATGGAGTCGATGACCGCCCCCACGGGCCGCAAGATGTTCTTCCTGACCGACCCGATCGAAGACCGGGCGCGCGACTGGGCCGACTATAAAAAGAATTACGAAGCTACCTTCACCGCGCAGCTGCTCTATCCCCAGATTGCCGATTACGAGGTGATGCCGTGGCCCGAACGCATCTACGAAGGGCTCTACAAAACCAGCCGCGACAGCGAAGTAAAAGCGCGTATACCGCGCCACTATTCGACGCAGATGCAGGTGATGATCAACGCTTTGAACTCGATGCCCGCCACCGATAACCGCCTGACCGGTTCCGCCGGAATCAGCGTCCTGATGGCCAATTCGCTGATGTTCCAGCGTTTTCCGACCCATGCCGGTTACGAAGATCCCCAGTTGGCCAACTTCTACGGTCTGACGCTTCCGCTGCTCAAGCGCGGCGTACCCGTGAAGACCGTGCATATCGAAAACCTGGGTTATTGGGAAGCGCTGGCCGCAACGAAGGTGCTGCTGATGACCTATTCGAACCTCAAACCCCTGTCGCCCGAGGCACACACCCAACTGGCCGAGTGGGTAAAGAAGGGCGGCGTGCTGGTCTATTGCGGCCGTGACGACGATCCGTTCCAGACGGTGAGCGAGTGGTGGAACAGCGGCGGCAACGCCTATGCCGCGCCCGCCGACCACCTCTTCGCGCAGATGGACATTCCCGCCGCCGCACCCCAGGGCGAGTATGCCTGCGGCAAAGGCACGGTCTGCATCCTGCGCGCCGATCCCAAGGAGTTCGTGCTCGCGAAGGGCGGCGACGAGCCGCTGATCAGGGCCGTCAAATCGCTCTACGAAGGACGAGCGAAGGGCGGGGAACTGACATTCAAAAATAATTTCTACCTCCAGCGCGGCGTCTACGACCTGGTGGCCGTGCTCGACGAAAGCGTCGGCGACGCGCCTTACACGCTGCGCGGTACGCTCGTCGACCTCTACGATCCGGAACTTCCCGTCTGCACGGAACGCACGATCCGTCCGGGCGAACAGGGCCTTTTCGTCAACGTCGGCCGTGTCGCGCAGAAGCGGCGTCCGCAGGTGTTGGCCGCAGCCTGCCGGGCCTACGACGAGAAAGTAACCGGGCACAGCTACGCCTTTGTGGCCAAAAGTCCTGCCGAAACCATCTGTGTGGCCCGCGTTCTGCTTCCGAAGCAGCCCCGGAGCGTGAAGGTCGGTGGCAGGGAGGTTTTTGCCCCCGCCGAATGGGACGCCGCGAGCCGGACCTACCGGCTGCGCTTCGAGAACGATCCGGACGGCGTGGCCGTCGAGATCGGCTGGTAAACCGAGAACTACTAATTTCTAACTTTCATACATGAAAAATCCCTTTTTATTCCTGATTCCCCTCGCTGCCGCCGCCTGTGCCGGGCAGGGAGCGACGACGGGCGAAGTTATCAAGAGCGAACTGCGGGCCCCGGCCTATCCGCTCGTTACGATCGACCCCTACACCAGCGCCTGGTCGATGACCGACAATCTCTACGACGGTTCGGTCAAACACTGGACCGGCAAGGACTTCCCGCTGATCGGCGCCCTGAAGGTCGACGGCGTAGCCTACCGTTTCATGGGCACTGAGGACCTCGAACTGCTGCCTGTCGTTCCGACCTCGGAGCAGGGCGAATGGGTTGGCCGCTGGACGACCGTGAAGCCCGCCGGCGACTGGAAGGCGCCCTCCTACGACGACGCTTCGTGGAAGAGCGACCGCGGGGCCTTCGGCACGAAGATCAACGAACCTACGGCCAAGACCGACTGGACGACCGAAAACATCTGGGTGCGCCGCACGGTGACGCTCGACGAGGATATGGCCGGGAAGCAAATCTTCCTGGAATTTTCCAACGACGACGATGCCGTCTTCTACGTGAACGGCGTCGAAGTGCATAATACCGGTTCGACCTGCAACAAGAACGCGATGGTGAAACTCCCCGAAGCCGTCGTTGCGACGCTCCGCAAGGGCGAAAACCTGATCGCCGCCGAGTGCCGCAATCCGGTGGGCAACGGTTTGCTGGACTTCGGCCTGCTGACCCCGAAAGAGACGCAGACGGCGCTCGAAAAGACCGCCGTGCAGACCTCCGTCGACGTGCAGGCCACGCAGACGCACTATGCCTTCACGTGCGGGGATGTCAACCTGGAACTGACCTTCTCGGCGCCGTTGTTCCTCGACGACCTTGCGCTGATCAGCCGCCCGGTCAACTACCTGACCTACCGCGTCACCTCCGCCGACGGCAAGCCCCACGAACTGGAACTCTACGTCGAGGCGTCGCCCCGCTGGGCGCTCGACCAGCCTTACCAGGAGTCGCAGAGCGAATGCTTCGAGAAGGACGGACTCGTCTGCCTCAAGTCGGGCAGCAAGGAGCAGAACATCCTGGCCAAGCGCGGCGACCACGTGCGCATCGACTGGGGCTATTTCTACCTCGCGGCCGAAAAGGAGAACACCCGGGGCATGGTCGGCAACAGCGACCGCCTGCGTTCGGCCTTTATCGCCGGGACCACCGATCCTTCTGCCGTTTCGGGCGAGAACAGTTCGGCCCGCATGGCGCTCGTGCGCGACCTGGGCGATGCCAAGGACGCTGCGGGTAAAATCATGATCGCCTACGACGATATCTGGTCGATTCAGTATTTCGGCGAAAACCTGCGGCCCTACTGGAACGCTGACGGCACGCGCACGATCTTCGACGAGCTGAACGCCGCCGATAAGGAATACGCTTCGCTACTCAAACGGTGCTACGCATTCGACAAAGAACTGATGGAGGAGGCTGCTGCGGTCGGAGGCCGCCGCTACGCCGAACTCTGCGCGCTGGCTTACCGCCAGTCGATCGCCGCGCACAAGTTGGTCAAGGCCCCCAACGGCGACCTGCTCTGGCTTTCGAAGGAGAACGACAGCAACGGTTCGATCGGTACGGTCGACATCACCTATCCCTCTTCGCCGCTCTTCCTGTATTACAATACCGAGTTGGCCAAAGGATTGATGAACCATATTTACTATTACAGCGAGAGCGGCCGCTGGACCAAACCCTTCCCTTCGCACGACGTGGGAACCTATCCGCAGGCAAACGGCCAGACCTATGGCGGCGACATGCCCGTCGAGGAGGCCGGCAACATGCTGGCGCTGACTGCTGCCGTCTGCACGATGGAGGGCTCCGCTGCCTATGCCGAAAAGCATTGGGACGTGCTGACCACGTGGACCGACTACCTTGTCGAGAAGGGACTCGATCCCGAGAACCAGCTTTGCACCGACGATTTCGCGGGCCACTTCGCCCACAACGCCAATCTTTCGATTAAGGCGATCGTCGGCATTGCCTGCTACGGCCGCATGGCCGAGATGCTGGGCAGGCACGACGTTGCCGGGAAGTACACCGCCAAAGCACGCGAACTGGCGAAGGAGTGGGTGAAAATGGCCGACGACGGCGATCACTACCGCCTGACGTTCGACAAGCCCGGCACGTGGAGCCAGAAATACAATCTCGTGTGGGACAAGCTGCTGAAACTTAACGTTTTTCCCAAGGAGGTTGCTCCGAAGGAACTGGCCTACTACCTGACAAAGCAGAACCGCTACGGCCTGCCGCTGGACAACCGTGAGACCTATACCAAGGCCGACTGGATCGTCTGGACCGCGACGATGGCCGACGACAGGGCCACGTTCGAGCGTTTCATCGACCCGATGTACGACTTCATGAACCAGACCGTCGACCGCGTGCCGATGTCCGACTGGTTCTTCACCGACAAACCCAACCGCCGCGGTTTCATGGCGCGTGCCGTCGTCGGAGGTTACTGGATCAAGATGCTGGAACCGAAAATCAAAAAATAGATGAAACGCACCCTTGCATTCCTTTTGGGAATCGTCCTGTCGGCCGGCTGCTGCCCGAAGCCTGCCGCACCCGCCGCCGATCCGGTGGATTATGTTTCGACGCTGGTCGGTACGCAGTCGAAATACGAACTTTCGACCGGTAACACCTACCCGGCCATCGCGCGCCCGTGGGGTATGAACTTCTGGACGCCCCAGACCGGCCGGATGGGCAACGGCTGGACCTATACCTACACCGACGACAAAATCCGCGGGTTCAAGCAGACCCACCAGCCCTCGCCGTGGATCAACGACTACGGCCAGTTTGCCCTGATGCCCGTCACCTCGGGCCCGGTGTTCGACGAGGACGCCCGCGCCAGTTGGTTTTCGCATAAGGCCGAAGTGGCGAAGCCCTATTATTACAGCGCCTATCTCGCCGATCACGACGTGACGGTGGAGATCACGCCCACCGAGCGTGCCGCGATGTTCCGCCTGACCTATCCCGAGGCCGAACGCTCCTATCTGGTCGTCGACGCCTTCGATTCCGGTTCCGAGGTCCGTGTGCTGCCCGATATGCGGCATATCGTGGGCTATACGACCAAGAACTCGGGCGGTGTGCCTGCGAATTTCCGCAACTGGTTCGTCATCGAATCCGACACGCCGTTCCAGTATGTGGCCGCCGTCGCCGACGGCCTCCTTGCGGAAGGGACGGCCGAGGCTTCGGCCGACCACGCCGGGGCTGTCGTAGGGTTCCGCACCAGGCAGGGCCAGCAGGTGCAGTTGCGCGTCGCTTCGTCGTTCATCAGCGCGGAGCAGGCCGAACTGAACCTCCGCGAATTGGGCGGCGACTCGTTCGATGCCGTCGTTGCCGCAGGCCGCGACCGCTGGAACGAGGTTCTGGGCCGTATCGAGATCGAGGACGACAATGTCGACAACCTCCGCACGTTCTATTCGTGCCTTTACCGCTCGGTGCTCTTCCCGCGCGACCTCTCGGAGATCGACGCTGCGGGCAACCGCGTGCATTACAGCCCCTTCGACGGTACGGTCCGCCCGGGCTACCTATTCACCGACACGGGTTTCTGGGATACGTTCCGTTCGTTGTTTCCGCTGCTGAACCTGGTTTATCCCGAGATGAATGCCCGGATGCAGGAGGGCCTCGTGAACACCTACCTCGAAAGTGGCTTCCTGCCCGAATGGGCCTCGCCGGGCCACCGCGGCTGCATGGTCGGCAACAATTCGGCTTCGGTCGTGGCCGACGCATGGATCAAGGGTGCGAACAAGTACGGCGATTACGATGTCGAAACGCTCTGGGAGGCTGTCAAGCACGGCGCCGAAAGCGTGCATCCGACGGTTTCGTCGACCGGGCGCCTCGGCTGGGAGTACTACAACAAGCTGGGTTACGTGCCTTACGATGTCGGCATCCGCGAGAATGCCGCCCGTACGCTCGAATACGCCTACGACGACTGGTGTATCTACACACTGGGCCGTGCGCTGGGCAAGCCCGAGTGTGAAATCGCCCCTTACAAGGAGCGCGCGATGAACTACCGCAATCTCTACGACGCCGGTTCGTCGCTCATGCGGGGCCGCAACGAGGACGGTACGTTCCAGTCGCCGTTCAGCCCCCTGAAGTGGGGCGACGCTTTCACCGAGGGCAACAGCCTCCACTACACGTGGTCGGTGTTCCACGACCCGGCGGGCCTCGTCGAACTGATGGGCGGTCCCGGGCGCTTCACCGCGAACCTGAACGAGGTCTTCACCATTCCGCCGCATTTCGACGACAGCTACTACGGCCGTCCGATCCACGAAATCCGCGAGATGCAGGTGATGAACATGGGCAACTACGCCCACGGCAACCAGCCCATCCAGCACATGATCTACCTCTACAACTGGGCCGACGAACCGTGGCGGGCGCAGTACTGGGTCCGCGAGGTGATGGATAAGCTCTATACGGCGGCTCCCGACGGCTATTGCGGCGACGAGGACAACGGCCAGACTTCGGCGTGGTATGTCTTCTCCTCGCTGGGATTCTATCCCGTGTGCCCCGGCTCGGACGAGTATATCCTGGGTTCGCCGCTCTTCAAAAAGGCGACCGTGCACCTCGCCAACGGTAAGACGCTGGAGATTACCGCCGGGAACAACTCCCGGACCGCGCGTTACGTCGAAGAGTTGAAAGTCGACGGTAAGACCAGTACGAAGAACTACCTGACGCACGAGACGCTCAGCAACGGTGCGAAGATCGACTTCCGCATGTCTGCGGAGCCCAACCGGAAGCGGGGTGTCGATCCGCAGGACCGTCCCTATTCCTTCTCTGCGGAGCAGTAACGGGGAATTCCGAACAAAACAGGCGCACGATGCAGATCGTGCGCCTGTTTTGTCGTTGCCCGCTCCGGTGTCAACCTTCCTGGTACTGGCGTGCTTTCAGCGGATGGGCGATCTCCTGCCGTTCCCCGTTGCGCACGACCTGCGCCCTTCCGCCGCGAAACGGTTTGACGGCGGTGCAGTCCGGACAACTCAGACGTGTGCGGCCCGCCGTGTCGATGTAGTGCCACGTGCTGCCGAGCTGAACCGCTGCGAGTCCTTCGGTGAAGTCGAAGCCGCTGTCGTAAAGCGGTGCTATAACGACGCATTCCGGAGTCCGGTAACCCCAGCGCCCGCTCTCGACGAAGAGTTCGGGCTCCTCGTCCGATGCCGCCGCTGCGGGTTTTTCGCGGATAGCCTCGGCGAGCAGTCCCGCGAGACCGAAGAGCCGCAGGGAGGGGGCGCGCAGCAGTTGTGCGATGCGGTATTGAACGGCCATGCCGCGCTGTTCGAACAGCGCGAGCGTCTCCCGGTAGGCGGCGTCGGCGGCAATCCGCTGGGGACAGTACAGCAGTCCGTCGGTGCTTCCGTAGCGGTCCCAGAGCGTCGGGTCGGCAGCCAGTGCGTGCAATGCCGTCGAGATCAGCGCCGCGGGGTAGTCATCGATCCGTTCGTCGAAGTCCGCAGCAGTCCGTGCCGGGTGCTGGTAGGCAGCCGTGCCCAGTTCGGGGCTCGTCTCCCCGGCGAAGGCAGGCAGGTATGAGGCGTCGAAGTCGATCGGATGAAGCGTTCCGTCGTCGCTGACGATGATGTTTTCGGGCTTCAGGTCGCCGTGGGCGCAGTCGTCGGTAACCAGCGCGAAGGCCAGCCTGTCGAACAGCCGGGCGAGGATTTGCAGGCATTCCCTGTCGCGGAGCGCAGCGGCCTGTGCAGCCGCCTCGTGCAGGGTGAGGCCCTCGATCCAGTCGCCGAGGACGACATCGACCCAGACCCCGGTTTGGGCCGAGGTGTGCAGGTAGAGCTCTTTTTCGAGCAGCCGATCGCCGTAAATCTCCTTCAGGTGGCGCATCGGGCGCAGGTAACAGCGCAGCGAGCGGATGCGCCCGCCGAGGCGGATGCGGAAAACCGCCGCCGAATTACCGGCGCTGAAACCAGGACGGCCCCGTTCGTCGTGGCACACGTCGACTTCTCCCAGCGTGCGCGTCAGGCCGCGGGAGTCGAACAGGGTCAGGAGGTATTGGCGAAGGGTATACACCGTCTTGAACTGGGGAGTAAGCACCCTAATTTACGGATTATTTTTGGATTCGCCGCATTTTCCGGTTTCGGGAAGGCGGGCCCGGTCTAAAGAACAGGGCAAAAAAAAAGCCTCCGAAGAGGCCTTCTCGGTTAATGGCAGTTGCAGTGGCCGTCGTGGTCCTCGCAGCCGCAGTCTTCGTTGCAGCCGTCGCCGCAGTCGCCGCACGAGCATCCGCCCTGCAGGTCCTCGGGCGTCACGTCGCGCACCGAAACCACCTCCACCTCGAAGTTGAGCGTTTTGCCCGCCATCGGATGGTTGAAGTCCATTTTCACGGTTGCGTCGCCTACCTCCTTGACGATACCCATCATGCGGTTGCCCTGGGCGTCGCTCATCGGAACCTGGCTGCCCTCGAAGAGGATGTCCTCGGCGAGTTTGCCGTCTACCATGAATATATCTTTCGGCAGGTCGACGATGGCGTCTGCAATCACTTCGCCGTAGCCGTCTTTGGCCTCAAGCGTAAACGCGACCGATTCGCCGATCTCCTTGCCCAGGATCGCCTCCTCGAATTTCGGAAGCAGCATGCCCGTTCCGAAGATGAATTCGAGCGGCTGGCCCGGACGCGACTGGTCTGCGATCTGTCCGTCGACGGTGAGCTTGTAGTCTACGCCGACCATTTTGTTCTGTTCTACTTTCATTGTATTTGATAATTAGGTGAATCTTGCTTTTACTGTGAGTTGACAAAGGTAGAAATTAAGTTTATATTTTGCAACGAGTTGCGTAAATGTCGTTTTTTTTCTATATTTGATAGAGCTAATCCATTGCTAAAATCATGCAGAAAAAAATATTCCTGACGGTTATTGCATTGTTTGCAGTGACGGCCGTTTTCTCTCAGGTCCGCTATCAGGGGCATTTGGCCGCCGGATACGGCATTCAGATCGGATGGGCGGACGCAAACCCGGTCAATGTGGAAACGACGCACGGCGTGCGGATAAATCCGCATCTGTTTACCGGAGCCGGCATCGGACTTAACTATCGGAGCTCGCTCGGAACATTGGATTACCATGTCTACGGCAATGTGCGGGGCTATTTGCTCGCCGAAGGGGCGACGCCTTTTCTCTCGGTCGATGCAGGCTACGGGTTTCTGGAAAATGACGAAGGGTTCTATGCTTCCCCGGCGTTGGGTATGAGCTGGCCCCTCGGGAATCGTTGTGCGCTGGCTTTTAATATCGGTTTCCAGATGCAGGATGTTGCAGAGCGGTTAGGGGGCCGAAGGTATGAGAAAAACGTGATTTTCAGGGTTGAATTTATGTTTTAACCCGGTGAAAAATAAAAAACGGATGAGTTTTCGCTCATCCGTTTTTTTGTCGATCGGAAATCCGGGTCTACTCGCAGTTGCGGCAGCAGAGGTTGCGATCGCCGTAGCCCGCGTCGATTTTCGAAACGTAGGGGAAGAACTTCGCCTCGCCGACCCACGGGAGCGGGAAGGCCGCCTGTTCGCGCGAATAGGGGTGTTCCCAGTTTCCGGCCAGTTCCCGGGCGGTGTGGGGCGCATTCGCCACGACGTTGTCTTGCTGTCCGGCGGCCGCCTCGCATTCGCGCTTGATGCTTATCAATGCCTCGATGAAACGGTCCATCTCCTCTTTGGGCTCCGATTCCGTCGGCTCGACCATCAGCGTCTCGTGCACGGGGAACGAGAGCGTCGGGGCGTGGAATCCGTAGTCCATCAGTCGGTGCGCGATGTCGCCGCAGTCGATGTTGTAATCCTTCTTGAAAGAGGTCAGGTCGAGGATCATTTCGTGGCCTACGCGGCCCGTTTCGCCCGAATAGTAGGTGCGGTATTCCGGGGCCAGTGCCGCCGACATGTAGTTGGCGTTGACGATGGCCATCTCGGTCGCTTTACGCAGCCCTTCGGCTCCCAGCATCTTGATATAGCCGTAGGTGATCGGGAAGAGCAGCGCCGAACCCCACGGGGCCGAAGCGACGGCCGTGATTCCTTCGTCGCCGCCCGTGGCTACGACCGGATGCGACGGCAGGAACGCCCTCAGGTGCTCTGCGACGCAGATCGGGCCTACGCCCGGGCCGCCGCCGCCGTGGGGCATGGCGAAGGTCTTGTGGAGGTTCAGGTGGCAGACATCGGCCCCGATATAGCCGGGGTTCGTGAGGCCCACCTGTGCGTTCATGTTGGCGCCGTCCATGTAGACCTGTCCGCCCGCGTCGTGAACGGCGTCCACGATCTCGCGGATGCGGCTCTCGAATACGCCGTGCGTCGAGGGGTAGGTGACCATCAGGCCGCACAACTCCGAGGAGTACTCTTTGGCCTTGGCTTCGAGGTCCTCCACGTCGATGTTGCCGTTGGCGTCGCACGCTACGGTGACGATCTTCATGCCCGCCATGGCTGCCGATGCGGGGTTCGTGCCGTGGGCCGACGCCGGGATCAGCACTACGTTGCGGTAGCCCTGCCCGCGGCTCTGGTGGTAGGCGCGGATCACCATCAATCCGGCATATTCGCCCGCCGCGCCCGAATTGGGCTGGAGCGAGCAGGCCGCGAAGCCGGTGATCGTCGCCAGGTCCTGTTCCAGCCCGGCGATCAGGTCCATATAGCCCTTGGCCTGGTCGGCCGGGGCGAAGGGGTGTATGTTCTGGAAGCCGGCCAGCGACAACGGCTGCATGAGCGCCGCGGCGTTGAGCTTCATGGTGCACGAACCTAAAGAGATCATTGAGTTGGCCAGCGATATGTCCCTCAGTTCGAGTTTCTTGATGTAGCGCATCAGGGCGCTTTCGGAGCGGTAGGCGTTGAAAACAGGCTCCTGCAGGTAGGGTGACTTACGGCGCAGGGCAGTTGGAACGTTGCTTTCGGTGACGGCCTTTACTGCCTTGGCTTTCTTGCCTTTGGCTGCGGCGAAAATGCCTGCTACGGCTTCGATCTCCGCAGGAGTGGTCACCTCGTCGAACGACATGCGCACGCGGCCTTCGGAAGGATAGTAGAAGTTGATGCCGTTTTCGAGCGCCAGCGATTGTACGACGGCGGCTTCGGCTTCGACTTCGAGCGTGTCGAAGAACTCCTTCGATGTTAATTTATAATCCATCGCCTCCAGCGCACGGGCAACGGTGGCGGCGGCCAGGTGGGCGGTTTCGGCGGCGCGCTTCAGCCCTTCGGGGCCGTTGTAGACACAGTAGAAGCCCGTCATGGAGGCCATCAGGGCCGAGGCGGTGCAGATGTTCGAGGTGGCTTTTTCGCGTTTGATGTGCTGTTCGCGCATCTGGAGCGCCATGCGCAGGGCCCGGTTGCCCAGCCGGTCGACCGAGACGCCGATGATGCGGCCCGGCATGTTGCGTTTGAACGCCTCGCGCGTGGTCAGGTAACCGGCGGCGGGACCTCCGAAGCCCATCGGATTTCCGAGGCGCTGCGCCGAACCGACGACGATGTCGGCGCCCCATTCGCCGGGGGCTTTCATGAGGGCCAGCGACAGCAGGTCAGCGGCGACGGTCACCAGGGCGCCCTTGGCATGCGCCGCGGCCGTGAAATCCGAGTAGTCGCGCACGGAGCCGTCGGCGGCGGGGTATTGCACGATCGCGCCGAACTCCCTGCCTGTAAATTCGTACTGGTCGTATTCATCGATGATGAGTTCGATACCGAACGGTTCGCTGCGCGTGAGCAGCAGGTCGAGCGTCTGCGGGAAGATGTTGCGGTCGACGAAGAGCTGCGTGCGCCCCTCCTTGACCGCCTCGCGGCTGCGCAGGGCGAACATCATGAGCATCGCCTCGGCCGCGGCCGTCCCCTCGTCCAGCAGCGAGCAGTTGGCGATCTCCATGCCCGTGAGCGAGAGCACGGCGGTCTGGAAGTTGAGCAGCGCCTCCAGACGCCCCTGCGAGATCTCGGCCTGGTAGGGGGTGTAAGAGGTGTACCACGCGGGATTCTCGAAGACGTTGCGCGCCACGGCGGCCGGCACGGCGCAGGGGTAGTAGCCCATGCCGATGAACGACCGCAGCGGGTGGTTGCGGTCGGCCAGCGCACGGATGTGGGCGGCGAATTCGTATTCGCTCATGCCCGCGGGCAGGTCGAGCGGTTTCTTGAGGCGGATCGACTGCGGGATCACCTGGGCGATCAGTTCGTCGACCGACGCCACGCCGATCGTGTCGAGCATGGCCTGGAGTTCGTGGGGATCGCTGACGCCGATGTGGCGCGATGCGAAATTGTCGAAAGACATGGTTGTTATGATTAAGTGAGATTGTTGTGCTTGTTCTGGTCGTTGAGGGGCTCGGGCGGGTCGTGGCCGCTGTCGCGGATGCCGCCGTCCCTCCTGAGAAACTTATCGTTCCGTTGGTTTTGTCCGAGTGTGCTGCACGGTTCTGTCAATATCTGAAACTGCTGCCGCCGATGAATTCGCGCAGCAGCGACGTGGGCGGAATCTCCGCCGGATCGATCGGGATGAAGTTGTCGAGGAACTTCAGCAGCCGCCTCGCCTCGCCGTATTCGGGCACGGTGTCGGGCACCTCGCGCAGGATGCGTTCGGCGTAGGGGCGCAGCACCGAGATCTCGTAGAAGAGCGACGAGTTGAACATCACGTCGGCATTCTCCTGATAGGGGAAGATGTGCCGCTCCTCGCCGCGGCGCACGCTCTCCCAGCGCGCGAGGGTGGCCTGCGCGTTGTGGCCGCGCGTGGCGTTGTCGCGCACCATGCGGCGCAGCAGGCGGTTGTCGGTGGTGGCGATGCGCGTGAGGTTGTCCATCGACACCGACGTGAAGCACGAGATGTAGATGCGGAACTTCATGTCGTCGGGGATGCTGGGCGTCAGCCGCGGGTTGAGCCCGTGGATGCCCTCGACGATGAGCACCGACCGCTCGTCGAGCCGCAGCGGGTTGTCGTGCCACTGCCGTTTGCCCGTGAGGAAGTCGTAGCGCGGCACGGGAAGGCTCTCGCCCGCGAAGAGGCGCTGCAGGTGGTCGTTGAAGAGCTGGAGGTCGATGGCCTCGAGCGCTTCGTAGTCGTACTCGCCGTCGGCGTCGCGCGGAGTCTTGTCGCGGTCGACGAAGTAGTCGTCGAGCGAGACGAGCACGGGATTCAGCCCCAGAATGCGCAGCTGGATGCCCAGACGTTTGGCCGAGGTGGTCTTGCCGCTCGACGAGGGGCCCGAGATGAGCACCATGCGCGTCCCCTTCGTGCGGTTGGCCTCCGCGATGGTGTCGGCGATGCGCGCCAGCCGTTTCTCGTGGAAGGCTTCGGCGATTTTGATGAGTTCCGAGGCGTCGCCCGCCAGCACCTTGGCGTTGAGCCGGCCCACGGTGGGCACGCCCATGACGGCGACCCACTCCTTGTACTGGCGGAAGATGTCGAAGAGCTTGTCCTGCGCCACGATGGGCCGCAGCGCGTCAGGGTGGCTGCGCCCGGGCAGCACGAGGCAGAAGCCGTCGTAGTAGGGCCGTATGTCGAACAGGCGGACATAGTCGGTCGAGGGGGCCAGTGCGCCGTAGAAGTAGCCTTTGGTGTCGCCCAGCGCGTAGATGCTGCTGTAGAGGCGCGGACGGGTGTTGAGCAGCTCGGTCTTGTCGTCGAACCCGAGCCGCGTGTACTCCATCGCCGCGTCGATCGACGGCACGCGGCTGCGCGTGATCGGGATGGCCGCCTCGACGAGCTCCCGCATGCGCGTGCGGAGCGCTTCGGCCTCCTGCGGCGAGATGCCGCCGCGGCCTTCGAACTCGCAGTAGAACCCGCCCAGCATCGAGTGGCGGAGGTAGAGCTTGCGGCCCGGCCAGAGCTCGCACACGGCCCGCTGGAGCAGGAAGGTCGCCGTGCGCTCGTAGACGCGGATGCCTTCGAAGTGGGTGGCGTCGATGTAGCGCACCGTGATCGGGGTGTACACCTTGTAATTCAGCTCCTTGATACGGTTGTTGACGTAGGCCGCCAGATAGGGGTGCGGCCCTGCGGGGAGGTATTGCCGCCGGATGTCGAGCAGCGACGTGCCCATTTCGACTTCGATCGTGCGGTCGAGGTTGTCGCAGATGACTTGGATAGGGTCTCTCATGGTATGCGGGACAAAAGTTGCGTAAAGATACGAATAAGCCAAGAGAAAAAAGCAAGCTTGCTTGCACTTTTTCCGAGGCGCAGTATCTTCGACGAAGTCAAAGATACGAATAAGCGAGGGCAAAAGCAAGTTTGCTTGCATTTTTCCGAGGCGGAGCATCTGCGATAAAACAGGAGGCTTCCTGCGGGGAAGCCTCCTGTCGTCGTGGGGTCGGGGACGGTCACTTCGATGCGATCTCCTTGCGGAGCCGCATTGCGGGTGCCGTGGCGGGCAGGCGAACGATCGTCGCCGCCTTTTCGGCCAGGATGTCGCGCCGCGGGGCCACTGCGTCGCGCTGCGGCAGCGTGCCGCCGAGCATCGACGAGGTGGGTGCCGCTTTGGTCAGGTTGGAGAGCCCCTCCATCGGAATCTTGCCCGAGTAGGTGAAGCGGAACGGCTCACCGCGCAGCGTCCTGGCATCGAAGGCGATCGTGCAGCCTCCGGCCGCATCGTGCGCCACGTCGAGCGTGCCGCTGCCGAAGAACACCGTCGAGCGGTTGCCCTGTGCGTCGTAGGAGCGGCCTTCGGAGAGGGCTTTGTCCCATGTTAAGCCGCTCTTGACGTCGCTCAGCGCGTAGCTGCCCGCCGGTACGCGGCCGTCGGCTGCGGGTGCCGTTCCGGCATAGACGTAGAGCACGGCGCTGTGGCCGGCCTCGGTCTTGGCAGGATAGATGCCGTTGTAGGAGCCCTTCATTTCGATGTCGCTGAAGGTGAGCAGGTAGTAATAGTATTCGTTCGAATTCTCGGTGCGCTTGCCATAGTAGTAGGCGAAGGGCGCGTAGCCGGCCGCGAAGTCGACGTCGCCGATGGCGGGCCCGACGACCTTGTTGTCGAGGGGCAGCTCGCCTTCGTAGGTGCCCTTGATGCGGAAGTTGTCCGTGGTGACGGCGTCGATGGTGATGGTGTATCGGCCTGCGGCGTGGGCGAAGCGGATCGTGCCGCCCGAGAGGAGCCCGTAGGTTTCGATGCTGCCCCACTTGTCCTTCTTGCCGATGTTCGTGCCGGCGAGATAGCCGCTGAAGAGATAGCCCGGGACGAACGTGCCGGGCGTCTGTGCGCCGTCCGCCGCCGCGGTGTAGTCGCCGTCGGGGATCACGGGGTCGAGGACGCTGGCGGCCACCGCGGTGCGCAGGTCGATGTTGACGAAGATGCTCTCCTTCTCGTCGACGGCCAGACGCAACTGGTAGGTGTCGCAACCCTGCTTGGCCTGGTCGCCCTGGTAGGTGCAGGTGGCCGTGGTGAACTGCACGTCGACGTCGCCGATGAGTTTCTCGGCGCGGTTCTCGAACGCGAGCGGGCCTTCGTAGCTGAAGCGTACGTGCGAGCCGTCCTCCATCTCGATGTCGCCGTCGAGGCGGTAGCTCTCGCCCGTGCGCGTCACGGTGACCGTCCCTTCGGAGCAGGCGTATTCGGTACGCACGGGGGATTTGCCCGTGAGGAAGTAGTAGGCCACGTCGGTGGCGTCGGGGCTGAGCGAGCCGCTCTCGTGAGCGCCCGTCGGGGTCAGACGGTAGGTGCCGTCGTTCAGCACGGCCTTGTCGTCGTCGGCCGAGACCGCGCCCCAGAAGTCGAGCCGGATCATCCAGCCGTTGCCCGTCGCCGAGTTGTATTCGTCGACGTCGACGGTGCCCAACGAGACGTAGTAGTTGCCGATGCCGTTGTGGTCGGCCTGACCGTAGTAGCGGGCGTAGTAGAGCTTGAGCCCGTCGATCCGCTGGTCGCTGCCGATGGCTTGGGTCTTGTTGGCCAGCACCATGTCGCCACGGTAGGTGACCTTATAGGTATGTCCCTCCTTGTCGGTGACGTAGGCCGCGATGTCGTAGCCCTCGTCGACGGTCTTGACGCGTACTTCGGCCGCCGTGATCTGCATGGCGGCGCCTTTGGGATACCCCTGCTCGTCGGTCTGCTCGATCTTGCTGTAGCCGCGTCCCACCGAGAACTGCGCGCCGGTGTCGTCGGCGTCGAAATGGTAGGTGCCGGTGGGGATGCGGGCCTGCATGGCGTTTTCGGCTTTGGGTGCATAGAGATCCAGCGTGAAGGCGTGGCCGGCGCTGTCGGCATAGCCGTAGTCGTCGTAGACGATGTTAGTGATCTTGATCTGGTAGTTGCCGGTCTTGTCGTCGTAGATCGACTTGAAGTATTCGCCCAGACCGGAGGTGGCTGCGATGGTCGTCTCGTAGGGAGGTTCGGGCGTGGCTCCGGTCGTGAAATCCAGTCGGGCCACCTCGCTGTAGACGCTGCCGTTGAGCGCCGCGGCGTAGACCGTGTAGGTCTGCTCGGGTTCGAGGTCGTGGAGGGTGATCGTGCGCGCCTTGCCCACGGCCACGGGCTCGCCCTCCTTGAGAATCCGTTCGGCCGTGACCGCTTCGGAAGCTGCGGCGGCCGACGTTTTCATGCAGAGGTAGGCGCACTGCTCGGCGTCGTCGGGCAGGATGGTGAAGGTCGCCTCGGTGTCGGTGACGACGCCTTCGGTAAGGGTCACCGAGGGCTCCGGCAGCGGTTCGTCGGGGGTGTTGTCATCGCTGCACGCCCCCCCCCACAGGAGTGCGGTGGCGGCGAAGAGGGTAAAGATTTTCTTCATAGAAGAGATTGTTTCCGGCGTCCGTCCGCCGGATGCCGCATGATTTGTAATGACAAAGCGAATCGTGCCTTCCGTAAGGATACGGACCGGAAGCTCGGCAATGGAAACGGGGCCGGAACTTCATCTTTGCGGAGTGCAGGATAAAATCTCTTTAACCTAAAACATGGAGAATTCCCGACAAATATAGCGAAAAAATCATCGTGTTCCGCCAGCGACGCCGAAAAAAACGATCCCGATCCGCAGAAAATCCTCCTGCTCGTTCGGGACCGTTTCCGCCGGATCGTGCGGAGTCGTCGGCGCAGCCCTTCGCGGATGGCTTGCGGAACCGGAAACCCGTGCGGAAATTTGGCGGTTCGGCGCAGAGTCTCTATCTTTGTGTGTCCTATAGTCGCAACCGAATCGAAAGTCATATAATAGAATGAAAAAAACGCTTTCCGGCCTGTTGCTGCTCGTGCTGGCAGCCTGCACGCCGCGTACCGAAACGGTCGTCATTCTGTCGACCAACGACATGCATGCCCACATCGAGCGGTTCCCGCAGTTGGCCGAGGCTGTCGCGGAGTGCCGCGACACGGTGAAGAACGTGATTCTGGTCGATGCGGGCGACCGCTGGACGGGCAACGTCTACTGCGACCGTGCCGCCGAGCCGCGCAAGCCGATCATCGACCTGATGAACAAACTGGGCTACGACGCGGCGACCTTCGGCAACCACGAGTTCGACGCCGGACAGGCCTTTCTGGGGATGCGCGTGGCGCAGAGCCGCTTTCCGGTCGTCGGAGCCAACATCCGCAGCGACACGGCGACCTTCCCCCAGCCGGCGCCCTACGTCGTCGTCGAGCGCGGCGGCCGCAGGATCGGGTTCGTGGGCACGGTGACCAATTACGACCGCAACAACCATCCGGCGGGTCACGACGCCAATTTCGCAGGGCTGACCTTCACGGACGCCGTGGATGCCGCGGCCGGATACCAGTGGTTGCGCGACGAGTGCGACGCGCTGGTGGCGCTGACCCATATCGGAACGCTCAAGGATCGCGCGCTGGCCGGGAAGGCGCCGCGCTACGACGTGATCGTGGGCGGCCACAGCCACGACCGCACGAATGAGACGGTCGGCGGCGTGCTGCTCACGCAGACGGGCAAGAACCTGGCGAACGTGGGCGTCACGGTGCTCCGTTTCCGCGGCGACGAGCTGGTGGAGAAGATCTTCCGGCTGGTGTCGCTCGACGATTACCCGCCTGCGCCCGCCTATCAGCGAATGGTTGACGGTTATTACAGCGACCCCGCGCTGCGCGCTAAGGTGGCCGATCTGCGCGGCAGGTTCGACAAGACCGGACTGGCCAATCTCTACACCGAGGCGATGCGCGACGCGGGCGGCGCCGACATCGGCATCTACCACATCGGCGGCGTGCGGCTCGACTCGCTGGCGGGCGGCGTGGCGACGGCCGACATCTTCAATCTCGATCCCTTCGGGTCGAAGCTGGTGACGGCCGAGATGACGGCCGACGATCTGGCGCGGCTGGTGAAGACCAAATTCAACGACACGGTCAACCTCGACGAATCGCACCGCGTCGACATCTACATGACGACGCCCTACACGATCCGCACCGACGACCGGTTCGAGGCGCAGTCGGTCGTGTTCCCCGAGCTGGAGGCCGGCCGGAAGTACCGCGTGGCGATGGGCGACTACATCTTCAGAACCTATGCCGATCTGAACTGCACCGACGGCCGTCCCACGGAGCGGCTGGTGACCGACATCCTGGATGCCTATCTGCGTGCGCGGTCGCCCTTCGCGCCCGACAACGAACCCCGCCAGCGCATCGAGTGAACGGCGGTTGGCGCGGCTGCGAAAAATAAAGCGGCCGCCGCTGTGAAATCCGCGGAATAATTCTTACCTTTGCACGCCCGCCGCGTGCGGGTGCAACCCGATTTTTAACTTTTAACGAGCGATAGTATCGCAAAACATTCCGTTATGGAAGAGAACAAAACTGTAGTGACGAACGAGAACTTCGACTGGAACGCGTTCGAGAACGATCTGGACGTCTATTCCCAGCCTAAGGAGGAGATCGCAGCCGCTTACGACAAGACGCTGTCGAACGTCGCCGTCGGCGAGGTGGTCGAGGGCACGGTCATGAGCATCGGCAAGCGCGAGGTCGTCGTCAACATCGGCTACAAGAGCGAGGGCGTCATCCCCGTTTCCGAGTTCCGCTACAACCCCGAACTGGCCGTCGGCGAGAAGGTCGAGGTCTATGTGGAGTCGGCCGAGGACAAGAACGGTC
This sequence comes from uncultured Alistipes sp., assembly GCA_900552955.1. Classification (GTDB taxonomy): domain Bacteria; phylum Bacteroidota; class Bacteroidia; order Bacteroidales; family Rikenellaceae; genus Alistipes. Next base: position 14,826 of record USBO01000001.1, on the reverse strand, counting down.
AGCTGTCGCTTTCGCACAAGAAGGCGCGTCAGCTCAAGTCGTGGGATCGCGTCAACGAGGCGCTGGCCAACGACGAGATCATCAAGGGTTACATCAAGTGCCGCACGAAGGGCGGTATGATCGTCGACGTGTTCGGCATCGAGGCGTTCCTGCCCGGTTCGCAGATCGACGTGAAGCCCATCCGCGACTACGACGTATATGTCGACAAGACCATGGAGTTCAAGGTGGTGAAGATCAACCAGGAGTTCCGCAACGTGGTCGTTTCGCACAAGGCGCTCATCGAGGCCGAACTCGAGGCGCAGAAGCAGATCATCATGTCGAAGCTCGAGAAGGGTCAGATCCTCGAAGGAACCGTCAAGAACATCACCTCGTACGGCGTGTTCATCGACCTGGGCGGCGTGGACGGTCTGATCCATATCACCGACCTGTCGTGGGGCCGCGTGAGCCACCCCGAAGAGGTCGTGCAGCTCGATCAGAAACTCAATGTCGTGATCCTCGACTTCGACGAGGCCAAGAAGCGCATCGCTCTGGGTCTCAAGCAGCTCACCCCGCATCCGTGGGAGGCGCTCGATCCCGAGCTCAAGGTCGGCGACAAGGTTAAGGGCAAAGTGGTCGTCATGGCCGATTACGGTGCGTTCGTCGAGATCGCAGCCGGCGTCGAGGGTCTGATCCACGTGTCGGAGATGTCGTGGAGCCAGCACCTGCGTTCGGCGCAGGAGTTCATGAAGGTCGGCGACGAGGTCGAGGCCGTCATCCTGACGCTCGACCGTTCGGAGCGCAAGATGTCGCTGGGCATCAAGCAACTCTCCGCTGATCCGTGGGCCGCTATCGAGCAGAAATATCCCGTGGGCACGAAGTGCGTGGCCAAGGTGCGCAACTTCACCAACTTCGGTGTCTTCGTCGAGATCGAGGAGGGTATCGACGGTCTGGTGCACATCTCCGACCTGTCGTGGACCAAGAAGGTGAAGCACCCGGGCGAATTCACGCAGATCGGTGCCGATCTGGAGGTCGTGGTGCTCGAAATCGACAAGGACAACCGCCGTCTGTCGCTGGGTCACAAGCAGCTCGAGGAGAATCCCTGGAACGAGTTCGAGGGTCAGTTCTCGATCGACTCGATCCACGAGGGAACGGTCACCGAGCTCGTCGACAAGGGTGCGATCGTATCGCTCACCGAGTCGATCGAGGGCTTCTGCCCGATGAAGCATCTGGTCAAGGAGGACGGCACGACGGCCAAGGCGGGCGAGAAGCTGCCCTTCAAGGTGCTCGAGTTCTCGAAGGCCACCAAGCGCATCACGCTGTCGCACAGCCGCACGTTCGAGGATGCGAAGCGTGCCGAGTGCGCCGCCGAGAAGGCCGAGAAGAAGGCTGCCGCCGATGCCGGCAAGGCTGCCGTGAAGAAGATCAATGCGTCGGTCGAGAAGACCACGCTGGGCGACATCGCCGGTCTGGCCGAGCTCAAGGCTGCGATGGCTGCCAAGGAGGGCGAGGAGAAATAGTCCTCCCCGTTGCGAAAGAGAGCGGCCCGAACCAATCGTTCGGGCCGCTCCTTTTTCGTTCGGTGGCGTTCGTCCGCGGCGGGCGCAGGGTGCGGGTGGCCCGAAACGTCGCCGGTGTGTCAAAATTCGTTATCGAAATGTCAGATTGTATATTTCGCGCACGGCGGAAAATGGGTAACTTGCGTTTCGAACCGAATATGCGATTGCATACGTTAAAACTATCGACCATGAAAAGATTCCTCCTCCTGTTTTCGGCGGTGTGGATCACGGTGTGGTGCGCTTCGGCGCAACCGGCCGTGTCGCAGCTCCGCACCGAACATCTGACCGATCCCGTGGGGATCGGCGAGCGCCGTCCGCTGCTGAGCTGGACGGTGAGCGATCCGTCGCGCCGCGGCGTGAAGCAGAGCGCCTACGAGATTCGTGTCAAAGCCGACGGCCGGGCCGTCTGGCAGACGGGCAAGGTGGCGTCGGACGAGTCGGCGGGCGTCCTCTACGACGGCGCGCCGCTGATGTCGGACACCCGCTACATGTGGCAGGTGCGCGTGTGGGACGACCGCGGCAAGGCCTCGGCGTGGAGCCGTCCGGCCTACTGGCGCACGGGGCTCTTCGACCGCGGGGAGTGGCAGGCGCGGTGGATCGAACCCGCTGCGAGCGACGACCGCGCCGCGCTGTTCCGCCGTACGTTCCGTGTGACGAAACCCGTCGCCGAGGCCACCGTCTACCTCACCGCCCACGGCATCTACGAGGCCAGCGTCAACGGCCGGCGCGTGAGCGACGACCTGCTGACACCGGGCTGGACGGCCTACAGGACGCGGTTGCAGTACCAGGCCTATGACGTCACGCCGCTGCTCGTGCGCGGCGACAATGCGATCGGCGTGGCCGTGGCCAAGGGGTGGTGGCTGTCCAAGCTGCCGTGGAGCCGCGAATTCAACTACGGCGACGACTACGGCCTGCTGGCGCAGCTCGTGGTGCGTTACAAGGACGGTACGCGCGAGGTGATCGCTTCGGACGATGCGTGGCGCGTCTCGACGGGCGAGGTGAGCTATGGCAACCTCTACGACGGCGAGACGATCGACCTCAACCGCCGGCAGAAGGGGTGGGACACCGCGTCGTTCGACGATGCGTCGTGGGCTGCGGTGCGCGTGGCCGACACGCCGCTCGACAACCTCACGGCCAGCGTCAGTCCGGCCGTGCGGGTGATCGAGACCTTCAAACCCGTGAAAATTTTCACCACGCCTTCGGGCGCCCGCGTGATCGACTTCGGTCAGAACATCTCGGGCCGCGAGCGCGTCCGGCTGCGCGGCCGGCGCGGCGATACGGTGCGCATCTACCACTCCGAGATCCTCGAGAAGGGCGAATTCTTCACCCGCAACCTGCGCAAGGCCAAGGCGCTGAGCACCTACATCCTCTCGGGCGAGGGCGAGGAGTGGCTCGCGCCGCATTTCGCCTTCTACGGGTTCCGGTACATCCGGGTCGAGGGCATCGACGGCGAACTGAACCCCGAAGATTTCACGGCTGAGGCGATCAGCTCCGCCACGCCCGAGAACGGTACGTTCGTCTGCTCCGATACGCTCATCAACCGCCTACAGTCGAACATCCGGTGGGGCATGCTCGACAATTTCGTCGACATCCCGACCGACTGCCCGCAGCGCGACGAGCGGCTGGGCTGGACGGGCGATGCGCAGGTCTTCTTCCGCACGGCGACCTTCAACCGCGACGTGCAGACCTTCTTCAACAAGTGGATGGCCGACGTTGCCGCCGAGCAGTATCCCGACGGCGCGGTCAACGGCGTCTATCCCGTGACGCACCGCAGCCGCATCTCGGCCGGCTGGGGCGACGTGGCCACGATCGTTCCGTGGCAGCACTACATGGCCTACGGCGACCGGCGCATGCTCGAACGTCAGTACCTCAGTATGAAGAAGTGGGTGGATTACATCACCTCGCAGACCGAAGGCGATCTCTGGACCAAGGGCCACAGCTACGGCGATTGGGTCTTCTTCAGCTATGCCGACGACCTCGACGGCCGTTCGGCGGTGACGATCCGGCCCTTCATCCAGCAATGCTTCTACGCCCATTCGCTCGATCTGGTGGTGCGCACGGCGCGGCTGCTGGGCTGCACGGAGGATGCGGCGAACTACGAGGCGCTGCACCGGCGGGCGGTCGAGGCTTTCCGCAACGAATACGTGACGCCTAACGGGATGCTCGTCTCGGATACGCAGACGGCCTACACGCTGGCGCTGATGTTCGACCTGCTGCCCGAGGCGCAGCGTGCCGGCGCCGCGCAGCGGCTGGTCGACAACGTGCACCGCTACGGTCACATCACCACCGGCTTTCTGGGCACGCCCTACATCTGCGAGGTGCTGACCCGCTTCGGCCACGAGGACGTCGCCTACAAGCTGCTGCTCAACAAGAAGATTCCGTCGTGGCTCTATCCCATCTCGATGGGTGCGACGACCATCTGGGAGCGTTGGAACAGCATGCTGCCCAACGGCATGGTCAACTCGAACAGCATGGTGTCGTTCAACCACTACGCCTACGGCGCCATCGGCGACTGGCTCTACCGTTGGGCGGCCGGTTTGCAGGAGGCCGCCCCGGGCTTCCGCAGGATTCGGATCAAGCCCCATCTCAACGGCCACTTCACCTCGATGAAGGCCGAGCGGCAGACCCCCTACGGCCGCGCCGCGAGCGGCTGGACGCTCGACGGCGATGCGCTGACGCTCACGGTCGAGATTCCGGCCAACACCACGGCCGAGGTCTGCGTCCCCTCCGTATCGGCCGCTGCGGTGACCGAGTCGGGCCGTGCGCTCGCGGGCCGCAGCGATCTGGAGCCTGCGGGGTGGAGCGACGGCTATACGCTCGTGCGCCTCGGGTCGGGCCGTTACGAGTTCCGGTCGCAGCTGCGATAGCTTCGCCCGACGATACGGCAGGGAGGTACCGAACGGTGCCTCCCTGCTTCATTTGCAGCCCTCCCTTCTGTATGTGAAAAGAGCGCCGTCGGATTCCGACGGCGCTCGCTTGCATTCGTATGGAGACGGACTACATCATGCCGCCCATGCCGCCTGCGGGCATCGCAGGCATGGCGGGCTGCTCCGACTTCTTCTCGGCCAGCACGCACTCCGTGGTGAGGAACATCGAGGCGATCGACGCTGCATTCTCCAGCGCTACGCGCGACACCTTCGTCGGGTCGATGATACCGGCCTCGAACATGTCGACGTACTTGTCGTCGCGGGCGTTGTAGCCGAAAGCTCCCTTGCCCTCCTTGACCTTGTTCACCACGACCGAACCCTCGCCGCCGGCATTCTCGACGATCTGGCGCAGCGGCTCCTCGATGGCGCGCTTGACGATCTGGATGCCCGTGGTCTCGTCCTCGTTGACACCCTTCATGTCGGCCAGCACCTCCGTGGCACGCAGGTAAGCCACGCCGCCGCCCGGGACGATGCCCTCCTCGACGGCTGCACGCGTTGCGGCCAGCGCATCCTCCACGCGATCCTTCTTCTCCTTCATCTCGACCTCGGTGGCGGCACCGACGTAGAGGACGGCCACACCGCCGGCCAACTTGGCCAGACGCTCCTGCAGCTTCTCCTTGTCGTAGTCCGACGTCGCGGCGTCGATACCGGCGCGGATCTGCGCTACGCGGGCGGCGATGGCCTCCTTGGCGCCTGCGCCGTCGACGATGGTCGTGTTCTCCTTGTTGAGCGTCACCTTCTCGGCCGTGCCCAGCATCGTGAGGTCGGCATCCTCGATCTTCATGCCCTTGTCGGTCGAGATCACCGTCGCGCCGGTCAGCACGGCGATGTCCTCGAGCATCTCCTTGCGGCGGTCGCCGAAGCCCGGGGCCTTGCAGGCGGCAATCTTGAGCGTGCCGCGCAGCTTGTTGACCACGAGTGCCGACAGAGCCTCGCCGTCGACGTCCTCGGCGATGATGAGCAGCGAGCGTCCGCTCTGTGCCACCGGCTCCAGAACGCCCATGAGCTCCTTCATCGTCGACACCTTCTTGTCCGTAATCAGGATGTAGGGCTTGTCTAACTGCGCCTCCATCTTCTCGGGATCGGTGATGAAGTAGGCCGAGATGTAGCCGCGGTCGAACTGCATGCCCTCGACCACGTCGACGTGGGTGTCGGTGCCTTTGGCCTCCTCGACGGTGATGACGCCCTCCTTGTTGACCTTCGACATCGCCTCGGCGATCAGCTTGCCGATGTTGGGGTCGTTGTTGGCCGAGATGGTGGCCACCTGTTCGATCTTATCGAAGTTGCTGCCCACCTCCTGGCTCTGCTTGCGCAGCGACTCCACGACCTCGGTCACCGCCTTGTCGATGCCGCGCTTGAGATCCATCGGATTGGCTCCGGCCGTCACGTTCTTCAGCCCGACGCCGATGAGCGCCTGCGCCAGCACGGTGGCCGTCGTGGTGCCGTCGCCGGCGTTGTCGTTGGTCTTCGACGCCACCTCGCGCACCATCTGCGCGCCCATGTTGGCGATCGGATCCTCCAGCTCGACCTCCTTGGCGACGGTCACGCCGTCCTTGGTGATCTGCGGAGCGCCGAACTTCTTGTCGATGATGACATTGCGGCCTTTGGGGCCGAGCGTGACCTTCACGGCGTTCGACAGCGCGTCGACACCCTCCTTGAGCATCTCGCGTGCCTCTACGTTATATTTGATCTCTTTTGCCATAGCTTTTACGGAATTTGAAGTGTTTTACGAATCGGGGAAATTACAATGCGGCCAGAATGTCCGACTGCTTCATGATGAGGTAGTCCGTGCCGTCGACGTTGATCTCCGTGCCGGCATACTTGCCGTAGAGCACCTGGTCGCCGACCTTGACCTCCATCTTGATCTCCGCCGTGCCGGGGCCTACGGCCACCACTTTGCCTGCCAGCGGCTTCTCTTTGGCGGTGTCGGGGATGATGAGTCCGCCTGCGGTCTTCTCCTCAGCGGGGTTCGGGAGAATGAGCACTCTGTCCGATAAAGGTTTTACGTTCATAGTTCTGTTATTATTTGGTTTGACATTCGTTCGTTGCGGGCGTTTGCCGGTATGGTCGTGCCGACCCGCTCTTTCTGTTTCGGGGACGAGTCCGACAAATGATATGCCAAACGGTTTTTGGCAGATTCCGTGTCGGTTTTGTCAGATCGGGGCTGTCATTTTGACACGATTGCGGGACGGTGCGTCGCGGGACGGGCTGCGGATTTGCGCGTGCGCCGCGCTTCGCTGCGCAGACGGTGCAGCTCGGGGTCGTAGATGCGGATGCCGATCGAGACGCCGATCTTGTTGGGATACCACTCCGACGACCCGTTGAAGGGGTCGGGGTGCAGCGGCTGCACGGGGCGGTGCGGCTCCATCTGCGTGCGGCCGTCGAGGTCGTAGCCGTTGTAGAAGCTCGTCATCCACGACCATCCGAAAAACACGTCGAATATCCACCTTTCGCGGAAGATGCGTTCGTAGCCCGCGCAGGCGCCGAACATGAATCCGTAGCCCTTGCTGTAACGCTCTTCCAGGCGCAGATGACCCCTCTCGACATAGGGTTTCGACATGCGGAAGGCCATCATGCCGACGTTGCCGCCCACGTACCAGCCGCGGGCATAGCCGCGGAAGTAGTGGCGGTATTCGTTGAGGAAGATGCCGAAGTGCATCGGCTTGCTCCGGCCGTCGACATTGATCGACTGCCACGGCGAGTAGACGAACTCGGTCTGAAAGGCCGAATGGTCGGTCAGCCGGAACTCCACGGCGGGGTTGACGACTCCCGCGAGTGCGTAGAGCCCGTTGAGTTTCGCATAGATCTGCGCTGCTGCCGTCGACGGATGCGACAGCGCGGCGAGCAGCAGGAGCGTTAGGATACCGAAGCGTTTCATTTGAACGGGATATGCGGACAAAGGTACGAAAATTTCGTCTGCGGCAGGATGTTCCGTCGCATATTTCGTTCTTTTCGGCTCTTTCGGCCGGTGCCGGCGGGAGCCGCCGGCGGTCGTGCGGGGAGTTTCTGCGGTCGCTTTGCAATAATTTTCGGCCGAAATCCTTGCACGGTACGAAAAAACGTATTACATTTGCACACCGATTTGCGGAGCGGAGGCTCAGCGGATCGAAACGGTGGATGTAGCTCAGTCGGTTAGAGTGACGGATTGTGGTTCCGAAGGTCGTGGGTTCGAATCCCATCTTCCACCCTCAGCGATTTCAGACAATGCAGGAGACCTGACGTATCGTAGGATATGGAAGGTCTCCTGCTTTTTGCCGGTATCGGCGGATGACGGGCGGGAGCTGAAGACGATCGGCCGGCGGGGGAGGGGCTCCGTTCGTTGTTTCGAAAAAAAATCGTACCTTTGTTGTCGCGCGTTTCGGGCCCGCCGGGCTGCGGCGCGCGAATTGATTTAAAGTGTTGCCTATGGTATTGGCCGAACAGATCAAGGAGGCTGCGGTGCGCCGCGATGCGTTGGAGCGATGCCTCGACATCGACCGCAAGCGCATGGACTTGCAGAACGAAGAGGAGAAGACCCAGGAGCCCGATTTCTGGGAAGACGCCGCGCGGGCGCAGGAGCAGTTGCGCAAGGTGGCAGCCATCAAGAGTTGGATCACCGAGTACGACGTCATCCGCAAGGAGGTCGAGGATTTGGAGCTGATGCCCGATTTCCTGAAGGAGGGGGTGATCTCCGAGGCGGAGCTCGATGCGCACTATGTGCAGACGATGGAGCACATTGAGGCGCTCGAACTGCGCAACATGCTGCGCCGCGACGAGGACAAGATGGGCGCCATTCTCGACATCAACGCCGGTGCCGGCGGCACCGAGGCGCTCGACTGGGCCTCGATGCTGCTGCGTATGTACACCCGCTGGTGCGAGGCCCACGGCTACAGGGTCAAGACGCTCGACTATCAGGCGGGCGACGAGGTGGGGGTCAAGTCCTGCACGCTCGAAATCGAGGGCGACTACGCCTACGGCTACCTCAAGAGCGAGAACGGCGTGCACCGCATGGTGCGGCTCTCGCCCTTCAATGCCAACAACAAACGCCAGACGACCTTCGCGTCGGTCTTCGTCTCGCCTGCGGTCGACGATTCGATCGAGGTGGTGATCAACCCTTCGGACATCGAGTGGGACACGTTCCGTTCGTCGGGCGCCGGCGGTCAGAATGTCAACAAGGTCGAGACGGCCGTGCGGCTGCGCTATCACGGCAAGGATCCCGATACGGGCGAGCCGGTGGAGTTCCTCATCGAGAACATGGAGACCCGCTCGCAGCTCATGAACCGCGAGAATGCGATGCGCATCCTGCGCAGCAAGCTCTACCAGCGCGAACTGGACAAGCGCATGGCCACGCAGCAGGCGCTCGAGGCGGGCAAGAAACGCATCGAGTGGGGCTCGCAGATCCGCTCCTACGTCTTCGACGACCGCCGCGTGAAGGATCACCGCACGGGCTGCCAGACGTCGGACGTCGACGCGGTGATGGACGGCAAGATCGACGCCTTCGTCAAGGCCTACCTCATGGAGTTCGGCGCCGAGGCGTGAGGCCGAACCGGAAATGAAATGTATTCGATAAATAAACTGTATCCGTTATGAAAGATCTGACAGAACTCACGGATCGTATATTCTATGTCGGGGTCAACGACCGCACCAAGCACCTCTTCGAGGGGCTGTGGTCGCTGCCGCTCGGCGTGTCGTACAACGCCTACCTGGTCTGCGGCGAGCGGACGGCGCTCATCGACACGGTCGACGCCGGCTTCACGGGGCGGCTGCTGGCCAACCTCCGTGAGCGGCTGGGCGACCGGCCGCTGGACTACCTGGTCATCAACCACATGGAGCCCGACCACTCGGCGTCGATCGCCGCTGTGCGGCAGGCCTATCCCGACGTGCGGATCGTGGGCAATGCCAAGACCCTGCAAATGGTCGAGGGCTACTACGGCATCGCTGGCGGGACGGTCGAGGCGAAGGAGGGCGCGACGCTCGATCTGGGCGGGCTGACGCTGACATTCACCCTGATTCCGATGGTGCACTGGCCCGAGACGATGGCCACGTGGTGCCCCGAGGAGCGGACGATCTTCTCGGGCGATGCGTTCGGCACGTTCGGCGCGCTGAACGGCGGCATCACCGACGAGGAGCTCGACGTCGAGCCCTTCTGGGAGGAGATGCGCCGCTACTACGCCTGCATCGTGGGCAAGTACGGCCAGCCCGTGCAGCGGGCGCTGGCGAAGGTCGCACCGCTCGACATCGCCATGATCTGCTCGACGCACGGCCCCGTGTGGCGCCGCGAGATCGCCCGCGTGGTGTCGCTCTACGACCGCATGAGCCGCTACGAGGGCGAGCCGGGCGCGGTGGTGGCCTACGGTTCGATGTACGGCAATACGGAGCGTGCGGCCGAGACCGTGGCGCGCGAGTTGGCTGCTGCGGGCGTGCGGCCGATCGTCGTCTACAACCTCTCGACGGCCGATGTGTCGCACGTGCTGCGCGACATCTTCCGCTACGACACGCTCGTCGTGGGGTCGCCGACCTACAACGGTCAGCTCTACCCGCCGGTCGACGCGCTGCTGCATCAGATCGCGGAGCGCTGCATTCCGCACCGCCGCTTCGCCTGCTTCGGCTCCTTTACGTGGGCGGGTGCCGCCGTGCGCCGCATGACGGAGTTCGCCGAGGCGATGAAGTGGCCGTTGGTCGGCACGCCCGTCGAGCTGAAGCAGGGCTATTCGGCGGCGATCGAACCGGCCTGCCGCGCCCTGGCCGAGGCGCTGGCCGAAGATATGAACCGATAAACGGGGGAACGATGCGCAGACTTTTGCTTCTCTGGCTGCTGTGCTGCCTGCTGCCGCTGGTCTGCTCGGGTGCTCCGGCGGACGAGGTCGCGGTCGGTGCAGCCGATACGGCGGCCTACTTTCCGCTACTGCGCGGGCGGCGCGTGGCCGTGCTGGCCAACCAGACCTCGTGCGTGGGCGACGAACATCTGGTCGACCTGCTGCACCGCTGCGGCGTGCGCCTGACGGCGATCTTCTCGCCCGAGCACGGATTCCGCGGCACGGCCGATGCGGGCGAGCACGTCGCCAGCTCGGTCGACGAACGTACGGGCGTGCCGATCCGCTCGCTCTACGACGGCCGCACGCGCCGGCCGTCGGACGAGGCGATGCGCTCGTTCGACGTGCTGCTGGTCGACATGCAGGATGTGGGGCTGCGCTTCTATACCTATTATATATCCATGCTGCGCATGATGGACGCCTGCGCCGATTTCGGCCGTGCGGTCGTCGTGCTGGATCGCCCCAATCCCAACGGATCGTATGTCGACGGCCCCGTACTCGACATGAAGTATAAGTCGGGCGTCGGCGCGCTGCCGATTCCGGTCGTGCACGGCCTGACGATGGGCGAGATCGCCCGCATGGCCGTGGGCGAGGGCTGGGCGAAGGCGTGTGACCTGACGGTCGTGCCGTGCCGCAACTACACCCATGCCACGCGCTATGAGCTGCCAGTGGCGCCGTCGCCCAACCTGCCGACGCAGCGCTCGATCTATCTCTACCCGTCGATCTGCCTGTTCGAGGGGACGGTCGTGAGCCTGGGACGCGGCACCGACCGCCCGTTCGAGTGCTACGGCCATCCTGACATGCCGGCCGATCGCTATGGGTTCGCCTTCACGCCGCGGCCGACCGCCGGCGCCAAGCATCCGCCGCTCGAAGGGCGTCTGTGCCACGGCGTCGACCTGAGTGCCAAGCCCTGCGGGGAGATCCTCGCCGAGGGGCTGACGCTCGACTACGTGATCGACGCCTATCGGGCCTTGGGGCTGGGCGACGGGTTCTTCACGCCGATGTTCGAGAAGCTCATCGGCGTGGGCTGGGTGCGCGGGATGATCCTCGACGGCCGTTCGGCAGCCGAGATCCGCGCACGCTGGCAGCCCGACGTGCAGCGTTTCGCGCGGCTCCGCGAGAAGTATCTGATTTACGAGTGACGGCGAAGGATCCGCACTGAGAACCGCCTCCGCGAGGGGCGGTTTTTCTATTCGTAGAGGTCGAGGTATTCGTAGCTGTTCCCCACGAGCGCGAGGTAGCGTTCGAATTCGGTGCGGGCGACGACCGCCGTGGCGCGGCAGTCGTTGGGGTGGAAGCTCAGCGACGGACAGCGCAGCAGGTTGCGGTCGAGGAAGAGGTGGACGTGGTGCGCGGCGTCGTTGATGAGCCCGAACGGCGAGACCGACCCGGGCTCCAGCCCCAGATAGCGCAGCATGCGCTGGGGCGAGGCGAACGACAGCTTGCCCTGATGCAGCCGCGCTTCGAGGTCGCGGATGGCCAGTTCGCGGTCGCAGTCGAACGAGACCAGATAGTGCCGGTCGCCCTTGTGGTTGCGGAAAAAGAGATTCTTGCAGTGCTTCGACCCGTCGTCGCGCCAGTGGCGTTTGGCCAGGTCGATCGTGGGCGAGGCGGGGTGGAAGTAGAGGTCGTAGGGGATGCCCGCCGCATCGAGCCACGCCGTGACGGCGTCGATGCGCTCGCTGTCGGAGGGTTTACTCCACATAGAGCACCAGTCCTTTGAGGTACTCCCCCTCGGGGTGATAGATGTAGATCTCGTTGTACGCCGTATCCTAAAAAAAATAAAGGATGCGCACGCGCCGTCCGGCGATGGCCGCCGCCGAGAAGACCGTCGTGCGGAACAGCTCCTTCGTGACGGCCTGCGAGCAGGAGAAGGTGAAGAGGATGCCGCCCGGGCGGATCTGCGACAGCGCCCGCGCATTGAGACGTTTGTAGCCCTGCATGGCGTTGCCCAGCACTTTGTGGTGCTTGGCGAAGGCCGGCGGGTCGAGGATGATGAGATCGTAGCGGTCGCCGATCTGCTTGAGGTGCTCCACCGCATCGCAGGCCAGCGTGGTGTGGGGGAAGGCGTCGCCGAAGTTGAGCCGCATGTTCTCGTCGGCCAGTTGCACCGCGCGCTCCGAGGCGTCGACCGAGCAGACCTCCTTCGCACCGCCCGCGGCGGCGTAGACCGAGAATCCGCCCGTGTAGCAGAAGGTGTTGAGCACCGTGCGGCCCGCGGCGTAGCGGCCCACCAGTTCGCGGTTGCAGCGCTGGTCGAGGAAGAAGCCCGTCTTCTGCCCCTCCTCCCAGTTGACCAGAAAGCGGTGGCCGTTCTCCAGCACCACCTGGACGGGCGACGGTGCCTTGCCCGCGAGGTAGCCGTCCACGGCGTTCAGCCCCGCCTTGTAGGGGACGGTCTGCGAACTCTTGTCGTAGATTGCCGTGAGGCGCGCGCCGTACACTTCGCGGAGCGCCTCGGCGATCTGCATCCGCGAGCGGTACATCCCCACCGAGTGGCACTGCACGACTGCCGTCGTGCCGTAGATGTCGACCACCAGTCCGGGCAGCGAGTCGCCTTCGCCGTGGACGAGGCGGTAGCAGGTCGTTGCGGCGCTGCCGACCAGCCCCAGCGTGCGGCGCACGTCGTAGGCAGAGCGGATGCGCTCGCGCCACCACGCGGCGTCGACGGGCTCGTCGTCGAAGGTGAGCACCCGCACGGCGATCGATCCGATCTGATAGTGGCCGCGGGCGATGAAGTCGCCGGCGGCGGTGCGGACGTCGACGATCTCTCCCTCGGCGATCGTGTCGGAGGGACACTCCACGCGCCCGATCGCGCCCGAGAAAATCCAGGGGTGGCGGCGCAGCAGCGACTCTTCTTTGCCTCTGCGCAGGTAGATACGGGGTAGGTCGGTCATCGGTCGTCGGGTTTTGGGGTGTGTTGCAGCGTACGATAGATTTCGGGACATATCCAAGCGTCGGTGGCGGCGTAACGCATCTGTTTCTCGGTGAGTTGCGCGGCCTCCCAGTAGCTCAGCCGCTGGGCCTTCCAGACGCGATTGCCCAGCACGATGGCCGAGAGCTTGCGCAGGCTCTTCTCCTCGATGCCCCACTCGGGCGCGAGCTGCTGCAGGTCGACGAAGCCGCCCGGGCGGAAGCGGCGCAGGGCGTGGAGCGAGCGGATGTCGCCCGCCACGTCGGCGCCGATCTTCAGGATGTTCTTGTTCTCGAGCAGCTTGACGATCGGTTTGTCGAAACGCATGCAGTTGAGGCGGAACAGATAGCAGCGGCGCGGGGTGGAGAGTTGCAGCAGCGCGACGCGGTAGGTTACCCCCGCCTTGAACGAGGGCCGCGTCTCGGTGTCGAAGCCCAGCACGGGCGACGACGCCAGCTCGCGGCAGGCGGCCTCGATGCGTTTCTCGTCGTCGACGACGACGATCGGGCCGTCGAACAGCACGGCGGGCAGCGCGGCGGTCTGGTCGTTGGATATGGTGGGTTGAAACGTTCGTTGTACCATGCGAAATCTTTCGGGTGAGGCAAAGTTACCGAATAATTGCGAGTTTTCCGCTCTCCGTCGTCGAAATTTTGCCGCTGTGCTGCAATCGTTCCACGGCTTCGAGCACCCGCTCGGCGTCGCAGCGGAAGTGCGCCGCCAGCTCCTTGACCGTGAGCGGTTCGGCGGCGAGCCGTTGCAGAATGTCGTCGTCGAGCGGCGCGGCGGCCGCTTTTTCGCGTTTGCGGGCCGCCAGACAGAGGTCGCAGACGCCGCAGGGTGCGGGGTCGGCCGCGCCGAAATAGCGTTCCAGCTGCATGCTCCGGCACTCGGTTTCGTTGGCGGCATACGCGAGCATATGCGAGAAACGCTCCTCGGTGAGCTCCTGCCGGTGACGGTAGGTCTCGGGGGCGATGTAGAGGTCGGCCGCCGGCAGCCGCTCGCAGTCGAAGAAGAGCATCGGTGCCTGATTGGCCGGAATGTAGCGGATCACGCGCATCTGCCACAGCCGCTTGAACAGCTCCCTGACCCGTTCCGCCTTGTAGCCGCTCGCCGCGGCGATCTCCTGTTCGTCGATGGGGCGGAAGTCGGTGAACACGCCGTCGTAGAGCCGCAGCACGGTGCGGATGAAGTGGTCGAGGTCGTCGTGCACCACGCGCAGCTTGTAGAGGTCGTCGCGGCTGATGCAGAAGAGGATGCGCGCCGGATTGCGCATCTCGTCGGTGAGCGTCAGGTAGCCGTTCTGCTGCAACAGCTTCAGCGCGCTGGTGACCCTGCCTCCGAAGAGGCGGAACTTGGCGCAGAAGTCGTGGAGGTTGAAGACGAACGACGCCTGTTCGCCGTCGCCGATGCCGATCTGGAGGTAGGAGCAGACCTTCTCGTAGATGTCGCGGATCTGGTCGAGCGGCGGGAATTGCAGCTCGAAACGGCGCCGCACGCGGTCGGCGTCGTCGGGAGCCACGAGCAGCACGGCGTAGGCGCGCGCACCGTCGCGGCCCGCGCGGCCCGCCTCCTGGTAGTAGCTTTCGAGCGAGTCGGGCATGGCGTAGTGGACGACGAAACGCACGTCGGGCGTGTCGATCCCCATGCCGCAGGCGGTG